>SFDM01000052.1 GCA_004558205.1 Pyramidobacter piscolens | reverse complement strand
CTGCCACATGGCAAAGGGGAGCAGGTTTGCTCATTTGTAGGTTCTGAGGTGACACGCGCAAGGCGAATAATCTAATCAGAGCCCCTCAAAGCCGAACTTCGTTCGGTCGGAGCGAACTGGAAAGCCCGGTGCATTGAAAGGTGCACGCCAGGTTTGGGGAGCGGAGAGGGGAAACCTGAGCCGGCGACGGCTTAAGGCGCCCTTCTTCTACTCCATAGAACAGCTGAACTTAACGTCCGGGTCCGGCCCGAGGGGCCATGCAGTCACTAAAGACTATCTCGGCTTCGGCCTGCCTATACTCGCTTGGTGGATACCCCCGGGCCGTCCCCTCAGTGCCCATTTTCCGTTTTTATTGCAAGGTGGTATTATTCAGCGATTCCGCCTTTCAGCAGCGATGTGTGGATTTTCACGACTACCTTGCGCACCTTCGAGGGCTGTCTCGGGGCGACGCAGGGTTGGTGGGCGTCTTCGGGGAAGAAAAGGGCGAACATGCCCTTGGTGCAGTCCAGCATGAGGCCCCTGCCCTTGAAATACTGGATATCCCGCGCCGCGTCGTATTCCGAGGCCGGCGTCAGGGAGCCGCGCGGGGCATAGCCGATCAGCTCTTCGCCCGAAAGGGTCATCTGAATGTCGATGAACTGGCCGTGCGCCTCGAAGGGCCTGTCTTCCAGCGCCTGGGTGGCGGGTTCGTCGATGGAATACCAGACTTTCCCGGGAATGACCGCGTGTTTCCCCACGGAAAGGCCGGCAAGTTTGCCGCCCGCCAAATCCTTGAAAGCCGCGGCAAAAGCCTCCCCAAGCCCATAGTAATTCCGGGCGTCGTCAATATGTGCATAAATCATAAAAGTCCTCCTTGTATAAATTGCAATTTACCGGCGTGGCGAAGATCAAGGTCAAAAGATTTTCATCGCAAAGGCTGAAAAGAAAGGGCGCAAAAGCCGCAAAGGAAAAGCAAGACCAGAATCAATAACTGAAAACGAATCAATATGATAATAATTTGTAGGTTTTGCTGGAATTTACGATCCTAAAAACCTTTTAAGGTTTTCCTTTGCGCCCTTTGCGATTCAATCTTTTGCTCCTGCTTTTGAATCGGCTTTTACGCCAGCAGCTGGGACGTTTAGCGAGTGACGCCGCTGCTCCGGTGAACATCAGTTTAGCTGAAACATCCAAAGAGCCGGCTGGCCTCATAGCCGGCTACGACCCGGTTCGCGAAGGCGTCGGAGAGGCGGATGGCCGCTTCCTCCAGCTGGGCCGGGCGGACGCCGATGCGGATGGACTCGCGGGCTTCGATGTAGGCCGACAGCTTGTCGCAGACCTCGATCACGCGGCCGTCCACGGGGTCGCAGCCGTCCTGGCCTTCCCACTCCGTCAGGTCCCTTCGGAGGATCTGTACGGCACCGTCGGGGCGTATCCTGTTTTCGAACTCGTCCATGACCAGATAAAGCAGGTCCGCCCGCCAGGATTCAGGGACCAATGGAAATAAATTCTCGCTGATGGCCTGGCGTTCCAGGTCCTTGACAAGCTCCTCAAGGCCTTCGACGGAGCGTTTGACCGGCGAGATGATGTCCCGGGTCATCACTTCCGGCAGGTCGTGAAACAGCCCTGCGAAGAAGTTGTTCCGCCGCCGGCGCGGCGCGGCCCCGATCTCGACGGAGACGAGCCAGCTCAGCAGGGCCACCATGAGCAGATGCCCCAGCACCGACGTGGGCGGAAGGCGCTGGATCTGGGCCCAGCGCTTTTGGAACTGAAGCTGTCCCACCAGGCTGACCAGAGCGTTAAACCCCTGTTCCGGCTCTTCGGCCAGGATGTCCTTCACGAGCGCCAGATCCTTGTATTTCTCGATCTCGTCCATGATCTCGCGCCGGGTCTTTTCGATGCCGTAGAGAGGTGTGCTCCAGTGGTAGATGAACCCGAACTCCCAGCGCGTGGCGATGTAGTGCGCGGCCTCCAGAATCCGGTCTTCGAAGCTGTCGTGGGTTGAGTCCAGATAGCTCTCGCAGCGCCCGCACAGCCCTGCTCCGACTGGCGACAGAAGGGGTTCCAGCTGCGTGTAGACCCAGCCGTTCAGCTGGCGCTGCTGACGCCGGTCCGCCATGAGCCTGTGGAAGATGGGCGGCTTGATGTCGGTGACGAGGACGCGGTGGAGAAAGCTGAAAATGCCGTTTTCGATGATCCTGTCCCAGTTCACCCTTTGTCCCCGGTCTTCTTCGGCGCGGGCGATGAAATAGGCGATCATGGCTTTATGAGCCTGCTTGTCCATTTCGGTAAACTGCGCCGTGCGGGGGTGGTCGTTCCACCTCTCGATGCTGAACGCCGAGAAAATCAGTTCCATGAGTCCCTTAGAAATCATAGGGCTTCCCCTCCCTTCAAGGATGATTATAGCCTAAATTTGCGGATTATTGTCTGCCGGAGTGCGGCGTCACTCGCTAAACGGTAATTTCCGGTCCATTGATTAGATTGTAAAGAAAATCTGTCTTTTTGTGAAGGCAGAAGGGCTTTGCTGTGATAAACTTATGGGGAAAAAAGCCGAGCTTCGTTTGGCTTTTAAGGGAGGTCATTTTGTATGCTGAAAACGCTAGGACTGTTGCTTCTGTCGCTGTATTTCTGCGCCGCGCCTCTGGCCGCAGCCCCGGTATCGGAAAGTCCCGCGCCGGAAGAGACGCAGCCGCCGTCGGTGGACGACCTTTTCAGGGCCCGCGAATGGAAAGCCCTTGACGAAGCGCTGGCCCTGTCGCCGGAGCTTACGCCGCAGGAGCTGTCTCTGGCGGCGAACGCCATGTGGTATCAGTCGAGATGGGCTGAGTCTCTGGAATACATGAACCGCGTGGGCGACCGCTACCCCTTGGAGGTGGCGCCCTACGCTAGGCTGCTGTCGGTTTTGGCGCTGGAACGGCTTTCACTTTCCAAGGAAGCCTACGCCGCCGCCCTGAACCTCTATAAGTCGCGGCCGCCGTCGATCGTCCGGTACTACGTTATCTACGCGCTGTCGCGGTTTACGACCAACGTCAGCGAAAAGGAAAAATGGCTGAGGCGCATGGCCGAATCCGCGTCGAATAAGGCGAGCGAACTGACGGCGCTTCGCGAACTGGCCTCCATCGGCCGGCTTTCAGCGCCCGACGCCCTGGCGCTGCTGAAGCTGGAGCCGCGGAACAGTCTGGCCCTGAAGGCGGTGCTCAAGGCTCCCGAGTCGGCGGAAAAGAACTATCGGCTGGGCTACGCCGCCTACCTGGCGGGACGCCACGACGAAGCTGTCAAGTACCTCAGGAAATTGAAATTCAACGCGGCCTACGGCGAGAGCGGGACCTACTATCTCGCCATGTCGCTGTCGCGCTTGAACCGCCCTCTGGAAGCTGAGCCCCTGTTTGAAAAGCTGGTCTTCAAAAAAGGCGGCGACTACGTCGCCCGCGCGCTGGCGAGATTGTCGCTCATGTTCGGCGGCCCCGCCGAGAGCAAGGCTCTGGCAGCCATGACCAAGGCGGTCAAGAGCAAAGACGCTGCCGTCGCGTCGTCGGCGCTCTATTCTCTGGCCACGAGCCGGTGGGAGAACGCCGCCTGGGCGCGGTCGGAGTACATCCGCCGCTTCCCCGGCGCTTCGCGAAGCGCCGACATGCTCTGGCAGTCGGGGTGGGAGAAGTGGCTCGAGGGCGATTATGAGGAAGCGGTCTCCTTCTGGACCCGCGCCGGCGGCGGCGCCCGCGGCGACGCCATGGCCAAGCTGCTGTACTGGCGCGCCAAGGCGCTGGCGCTGCTGAAACGCGACAAGGAAGCCGAGGCCCTGAATGAATGGCTGCGGCGCGAACACAGCCTGAGCATCTACAGTTTTCTGTCGGTCCCCGGCGGCGTCCTGAAGATCAGCGAAGAGCCTCTGCCCGACGAGCTTCTGACCGACGAGGGCAGCGAACTTGAGCGCTGGGGCTTCATGACCCACGCGCGCCTGGCGCTGGTGGGGCAGAACGACCTGGCCTCCCGCATGAGGCGCGCTTCCCTGTCGCTCTGGCTGGGACAGGAAGGCCAGGCCTACGGCGACCTGCGCGGTTCACTGGACGGGCTGCTGCGCGGCGACACGCTGCCCCGGGCGCTTCTTGAGCTGGCCTATCCCCGGCCCTACAGGAAGATCGTGGAGGCGGCGGGAAAACGCTTCGGCGTCGATCCCCTGCTGCTCTGGTCCATCATGAGGCAGGAGAGTTCCTTCGATCCCGGCGCCACAAGCTGGGTCGGCGCGGCGGGGCTGATGCAGCTCATGCCCGCCACGGCCGCGGGCGAGGCGAAGCGCGTCGGCCTGAAAAAATACAGTTCCTACAACGTATCGGACAACGTGACCATGGGCGCGTCGCACATCGGCGGCCTGATCGCCAAGTTCAAGCGCCTCGACTGGGCCGTGGCCGCCTATAACGGCGGGGGCGGCAGCGTGGACCGCTGGAACAGGGAGCGCGGCGGCTGGGAGGCCGACGCCTGGATGGAAAGCGTTCCCTTCAGGGAGACCAACGGCTACGTGAAAAAGGTCCTTGCCAACTACGAAGTGTATAAAAAGCTCTACGCCGCGCCGGCGGAGCCCGAAATGAAGCCCCTTTCCGGGGACCTGTCGGAAGACCTCGCTCCGAAACCGAACGGAAAGGGCGACTGACGCCGTTTTATGAGAGCGCCGCGGCAAGGCCGCCGGGCCTTTTTGAAAAATGTGTGAAAATCCCCTGGGAAAAGAGGTGTTCTTCATGGAAAAAAACGTATGCTGGATTGTCGGCGCCGGCGATTTCTGCGCGAAGGCCTTCACGCCCCGTGAAGAGGACTACGTGATCGCCGCCGACGGAGGTTACGCGCCGCTGATGGAAATGGGGGCCGAGGTCCACATGGTGCTTGGCGACTTCGATTCGCTGGGTTATGTGCCGGAACACAGAAACGTGGTGCGCCACAAGCCGGAGAAGGACGACACGGATATGATGCTGGCGGTGAAAGAGGGGCTGAGGCGCGGCTACGGGCGTTTCGCCATGCTGGGCGCTCTGGGCGGGCGGCTGGATCACACTCTGGCCAATATCCAGACGCTTATGTATATCTCGCGCAGGAACTGCCGGGGCTTTTTGATCGGCGAGGAGAGCGTTGTGACCGCGATCACCGACAGCGAGCTTTTTTTTAGCGCGCAGCACCGCGGAGTCGTCTCCGTGTTCTGCCTTGCCGAGCCGGCTCACGGCGTGACGCTGAGAGGCCTGAAATACCCTCTGGACCGCGTGACGCTGGAAAGCTCCGTGGCTCTGGGCGTCAGCAACGAGTTTACAGGCCAGCCGAGTTCCGTGGCCGTCGAAAAGGGGACTCTCGTGATAACCTGGCGCGGCGGCGAGCTGGAGCGAATGCTGCGGTCTTGACGCGAAAGGCAAAACAACTATAATAACGAAGAACTCAAAAATGAATATACGGGGGAGCTTGCATTTTGCAGGCTGAGAGGAAGCGCGCGCTTCGACCCTTTTAACCTGATGTGGGTAATGCCAACGGAGGAAGCGGAAGCTTGCAAAGCGAACGGGAACCCAGCACAAAGGGGTTCCCGTTTTTTTGTCTTATTACTCATTTTCCGTTGACGTGCTTAATATCAAATCGAAGAGCCACGTCAAAAGATTTCAACGCAAAGGACGCAAAGGTTCGCAAAGGAAAACTTTGAAAGGCTTTTAGAATCATAAAATCAATCAAAATGCATAAATTACCATCACGCTAATTCGTTTTTTAATTAATAATTTAGGTTCTATTTTCCCTTTGCGCCCTTTCTCTTCAGCCTTTGCGTTGAAATCATTTGACTTTGATCTTCAGTCTGACATGAAGCACGTTGAATGCGAATTGGTATTATGTATGAAGGAGGCCTTCGAATGGAAAAATTGCAGCTCGGCGAGGCTTGGGCGGCGGTTCGGCGCGCCGCGCCGCTGATCCACTGCATCACCAACTACGTGACGGTCAACGACTGCGCCAACGCCCTGCTGGCCTGCGGCGCTTCGCCGATCATGGCCGACGACGCCGCCGAAGCGGAGGAGATCACGTCGCTCTGCGCCGGCTTGGACGTCAACATCGGCACGCTGAACAGCCGCACCGTGGAATCCATGATCCTGGCCGGACGCCGCGCCAATCAGCTGAGGCATCCGGCGCTGCTCGACCCTGTGGGCGCGGGCGCGTCCCGGTTCCGCACCGAAACGGCGCTGAGACTGATGGGCGAGGTCGCCTTCACGGCCCTGCGCGGGAACATGTCGGAGATTCGGACGCTGACGCTCGGCGGCGGGCAGAGCCGGGGCGTGGACGCCGCCAGTTCCGACGCCCTGAGTGAAGAAAACCTGGCGCCGGCCGCCGCTTTTGTCAGGGACTCGGCGCGCCGCCTCCGCTGCCTGGTGATCGTGACGGGTGCTATCGACCTGATCTCCGACGGCGAGCGGGTCTGCGCCGTCCGCAACGGCCATCCCATGATGGCGCGGGTCACCGGCACGGGCTGTATGCTCAGCGCCGTCACGGCGGCCTGCCTGGCGGCCAATCCCGGCAGGGCCTTTGAGGCGGCCGCGGCGGCGGTCTGCGCCATGGGGCTCTGCGGCCAGACCGCCCATCGGGCCGTCGAAGAAGAACGCAGCGGGACGGGGTCATTCAGAGTCCGTCTGATCGACGCCCTGTCCCTGCTCGACGAAAAGACCCTTGAAGGAGGCGCTCTCTATGAACTGCTCTAAAGAATCCATGACGCTGTACGCCGTGACCGACCGGCACTGGCTTGGCGAGAAGACTCTCGTCCAGGCGGCGGAAGAATGCCTGAAAGGCGGCGCGACCTTTCTGCAGCTGCGCGAAAAACATCTCGACAAAGTCCGCTTCCTCGCCGAGGCCATAGCGCTGAAAAAACTGGCGCAAAAATACGGCGTGCCCTTCGTGGTGAACGACGACGTGGAAATCGCGCTGGCCTGCGGGGCCGACGGCGTTCATGTCGGCCAGGACGATATGGAAAGCGGCATGGCCCGCGCCAAGATCGGCCCCGGCAAAATCCTGGGCGTTTCGGCCCACAGCGTGGAAGAGGCGCGCCGCGCCGTGGAGCGAGGAGCCGACTATCTGGGCGTGGGGGCCGTCTTTCCCACGGGCACCAAGGACGACGCGACTTATCTGAGCTATGACGAGTTGAAAGCGATCCGCGCGGCTGTCTCCGTGCCGGTGGTGGCCATCGGCGGCATTTCGGCGGCTAACATAGCGGCGCTGAGCGGCACGGGAATCGACGGCGTGGCGGTGGTATCGGCGCTTTTCGCGCAGCCTGACATCGAAAGGGCGGCGCGGGAACTGAAAAAACTGGCATTGGAGGCTTTTTACCATGTATAAAGTGTTGACGATCGCGGGTTCCGATTGCAGCGGCGGAGCGGGGATCCAGGCCGACATCAAGACCATGACGGCCCATAAGGTGTACGCCATGAGCGTGATCACGGCGCTGACCGCCCAGAACACCACGGGCGTCTACGGCGTGCTCGAGGCGTCGCCGGAGTTCGTGGCCTCCCAGATCGACTGCGTCTTCAGCGATATCCGCCCCGACGCGGTGAAGATCGGCATGGTCTCCAACGCGGAGATTATCGCCGCTATCGCTGAAAAACTGATCCAGTACGAGGCCCCAAATATCGTGGTGGACCCCGTCATGGTCGCCACCAGCGGCAGCAAGCTGCTGAGCTCCGGCGCGGAAGAAACTCTCAAGACCAAGCTTCTGCCCCTGGGACGGGTGATCACGCCCAACATTCCCGAGGCCGAAACGCTCTGCGGCTTCGAGATTGAAGACCGCGCCTCCATGGAGCGTGCGGCGCGCGATATCTCCCGGGGGCTGGGCGGCGCGGTGCTGATCAAGGGCGGGCATTTGGCCGACAGCGCCGACGACCTGCTCTATACCGAAGGGCGCTGCGTCTGGTTCGATTCGCCCCGCGTGGACAACCCCAACACCCACGGCACGGGCTGCACCCTCTCGTCGGCCATCGCCTGCAACCTGGCCGCCGGATGCACGGTGGAGCAGAGCGTCCGAAACGCCAAGGCCTACATCACGGGGGCCCTCAAGGCCAATCTGAACCTCGGCCGCGGATCAGGCCCGCTGGACCATACCTGGGCGACGGAAATCCGCTGAAAAATTACTGGAATTTTACGATGACAAAGCTTGAGGAAGAGCTGTGAGAAGAGTATAGTGTAGAACATGAAACGTCTATATTGGATTAGACGTTTCTTCATGAATGGAGCGTGTAAAAATGGATCTTTTCTCTCTTACAGTTATTTTGGCCTCAGGTGTGCTGGGCAGTATTGTTATGACAGTCTGCGGATTTGGCCTGGGAGGCGTTGTGATGGCTATTTGGCCCTATCTGATGCTCTATTCTCAGTCTGTTGCCATCTCGGGGCTGTGCGGTCTTACGACGGCGCTGATTGTTGTTTTTACAAATTTTAAATATATCAGCTTTAAAAAATTACTGCCCTGTTTGGCGGCCGGGCTTGTTGCTGCTGGGATCGCCGTGGTGCTTTCCGTTGGCGCTGCAGAGAAGATCATGACACGTTCTCTAGGCGCGGCGTTGCTGGCGCTGAGTTGCTATTCTATCTTTTTAGGCGGGCGCATTCATATCAGGGCAACCCCTCTGAACGGCATGATTGCAGGTACGTTAGGAGGAATCCTTTCAGGCCTGTTCTCCGTCGGCGGGCCCCCTATTGCGATCTATATGTTGTCGGCCGCCGACTCCAATGACGAATACCGCGCCACACTCAACGCCCATTTCTGTGGAATCACCATTTTTGCGACGTTTATGCGCTACAAGAGCGGTATTGTCACCGTCGATACCATAAAAATCTGGATGATTATCCTCGCGGCGCTTGCGTTAGGGTACTATATCGGCAACAAAATTTTCCACAAGCTCGACGCCGACAAGCTGCGCAAGATCGTGTACGCCTATCTCGCCCTGTCGGGCCTGACCATGCTCTTCAGCTAGAGCGGAGCGGCGGCACAGCCGAAAAAAATATGCAAAAACAGCGTTTTTCCCCGTTGTCGGAGAGAAACGCTGTTTTTGTGCGAGGACGCGCAAAACCCACGGCCCGCGGAAGAATTTCCCCCGCCGGGCGCGGGTGAATCTTGACAGAAACGAACACAAAACGCTCAAAATGACGTACAATACCCTGAGGTAAAGGCGCCTTTCCGCGCCGCAAAAAACGCAAGGCCTCCGGACGGGGATATCCCCGCCCGGTCAAGACATCCCTAAAAATTTAAGGAGTGAATCGAATGCTCGTATTGGAAAACCTCTCCTTCGACGTCTCCGGCGAAGGCGGGGAAAAAGAGATCATCAGCGGGCTGAACCTGACCATCGGCGACGGCAAGTTTGTGGTCGTCACAGGCCCCAACGGCGGCGGCAAGTCCACCACGGCCAAGCTGATCATGGGCGTTGAGAAGCCCACGGGCGGCCGCATCCTCTTCGACGGCCGGGATATTACGGACAAGACCATCACCGAGCGCGCCAAACTGGGGATCAGCTTTGCCTTTCAGCAGCCCGTGCGCTTCAAAGGCATCGAAGTGATCGACCTGCTGCGCCTGGCCACCGGGAAGAAGCTGACCGTGGACGAGGCCTGCCACTACCTGTCCGAGGTAGGGCTCTGCGCCCGCGATTACATCAGCCGAGAGGTGAACGCCAGCCTTTCCGGCGGCGAGCTCAAGCGCATCGAGATCGCCACGGTCATCGCCCGCGGCGCAAAACTTTCCGTGTTCGACGAGCCCGAAGCCGGCATCGACCTCTGGAGCTTCCAGAACTTGATCCAGGTCTTCGAGCGCATGAGGCGCCACAACAACGGCTCCATCCTGATCATCTCCCATCAGGAGCGCATCTTGAACATCGCCGACGAAATCGTGGTCATCGCCAAGGGGAAAATAGTGAATCACGGCCCGCGCGAAGAGATCATGCCCCAGATCATGGGCACCTCGTCGGCCGTGGGCACGTGCAACGGTTTCATCAACAAGACCTGCTGATGGGGAGGGAAAACACATGATCGACTCAATTCAGGAAAGGCTGCTTGCCGAAGTGGCCGACCTTCACGGCGTGCCCGAAGGCGCCTATAACATCCGCGCCAACGGACAGCTGGCCGGCCGCAGCACCACGGCCCATATCGACATCGCCACCAAAACCGACAGGCCCGGCATCGACATCCGCATCAAGCCCGGCACAAAGCGCGAGAGCGTCCACATTCCCGTGGTGCTCAGCGCCAGCGGCCTCAAAGAAATGGTGTACAACGACTTTTTCATCGGCGAAGATTCCGACGTGGTCATCGTCGCCGGCTGCGGCATCAGCAACTGCGGCGGCCAGGACTCGGAGCACGACGGAATCCACCGTTTCTACGTGGGGAAAAACGCCAGGGTCAAATACGTGGAGAAGCACTACGGCGAAGGCGACGGTTCGGGCAAACGGATCCTGAACCCCGGCACCGAAGTCTACATGGAGGAGAACAGCTTCATGGAGATGGAGATGGTCCAGATCAGGGGCGTGGACTCCACCGTCAGGACGAACAAAGCCCAGCTGGCCCAGGGCGCGAAGCTGGTCGTCCGCGAGCGCCTTCTGACCCACGGCAGCCAGATCGCCGAAAGCAGCTACGACGTGGAGCTGAACGGCGCCGGCGCCAGCGCCGACGTGGTCTCCCGCTCAGTGGCCAGAGACCGCTCGAAGCAGACCTTCAACTCCAGGATCATTGGCAACGCCAAGTGTACCGGGCACACCGAGTGCGACGCCATCATCATGGACGAAGCGAAGATCGTGGCCAACCCCGGCCTCGTGGCCAACGACGTGGACGCCGCCCTGATCCACGAAGCCGCCATCGGAAAAATCGCCGGCGAGCAGATCGTGAAACTCATGACCCTGGGCCTGACCGAAGAAGAAGCAGAAGCCCAGATCGTGAACGGGTTTTTGAAATAGAAAAGGAACCCTGGCGGCAGCCAGTGCCGCGAGTCTTATCGAACGATATCCAGAATCGATAACCGATAGGACAAAAAACAACCGCATGATCCTGCTGAAAAGGATCAGGCGGTTGTTTTTTAGCTCAATTTTAGTTACTCGATCGTAACGTGTTCGAGAGCCGTCTTGATGGCGTAGTCCGATAACTCCTGTCCCAGCCCGGGAAGGTCAGGAACTTTGTATATGCCGTTTTGGGGCTGATAGTCATACTTGCCGAGAACCGTAATCGCGGGCTGCGTGCTTCTGAAATGGTGTTCGTAGATGGCGAAGTTGGTGATGGCCGCCGAAAGGTGAAGCGCCGCCGCCGTGGATATGGGAGACCCGGCGCAGTGGATCTGGGCCTTGATGTCGAAGGCATGGGCCATATCGCAGATTTTCTTGGTTTCAGACATGCCGCCGCAGTTGCACGCGTCAGGCTGCACCAGCTGAATCGAATTGGTGCGGAAGAAATTCAGGAATCCCCAGCGGGTGTAAATTCGTTCGCCCGAGCCGATCGGGGTGTTGACGCGGCTCCTCACCTCTCTCTGGAAATCCACATTTTGGAGCATGGTCGGCTCCTCGTAGGCATAGCAGTCATACTTGTCGCACAGCTGTCCCAGCCGGATCGCCGACGTCGTGTCGGTGCGGCCGTGGTTTTCGACGATAATGTCCACGTCGGGGCACTCTTCTCGGATAGCCTCCAGGCGTTCTTCCACCATCTTATAGAAGTCACGGCTGATAAAACCTTCGCAGGTCGCGTTTCCGTTTACGAGGCGGGGAATGTACTTGCCGTCGCGGTCGTACATGGTGAAGTCGATCTTCACAGCGTCATAGCCTTCGCTCATCGCGTGCTTCGTGACTCTGACGTAATCTTCCTTTTTGCCGAAGGGGCCGATCATGGTCGTCCAGCCGAATTGCAGCTGTGAGGCGTAGCAGCGCAGTTCGCTGCGGAATTTTCCGCCCAGAAGCTCATAGCAGGGGATATGCAGAGCCTTGCCCTTGATGTCCGTAAGCGCGATATCGATGGCGCTCATCCCCGAATAGAGCACGGGGCCCGCTCCCTGTCCCCAGAAACTGTATTTGAGGAGTTTTTCCCAGATGTAATCGATGCGCATGGGATCTTCGCCGATGATGAGCCGCGATAGATCCTTGATCATTCCGATGCCGGCCGGAGCCGAGTAGTCAAAGGCAATACCGGCTTCGCCGTCGCCATAGATGCCCTCGTCAGTGTGAATCCGGCAGCAGATGGGACGCCGGCTGTTTCTCTGCTCTCCGGCGTCGAGCATGTAGACGTCAACTTTCGTGATTTTCATTGTAAGTCTCCTTTTCAGAGTGTTTTCAGGCTGCGATAGGTCAATGAGAGTGTGGGGCCTTACGCTGCCGAAAGGCAGGTCTGGGCGTTGAAAGACGCTGCGGACCGCGCTTCGCGGCGTCCCTATTTCATGACCACCTTGCCGGATTTGAGACGGTAGTACCCGTAGGCAAAGACGAAAACGAAGGATAGGATGTTGATGATGAGCATGTTGCGGGTTAAGTTGATCACCGATTTGTAGACGATATAGATCTGGAAAAGGGCGAACAGCGTGATCAGCGCGTAGTACAGCACGTCGTTGATGTGAAGGTGCGATTCCTTCCATTCCTGAGGGAACTTGGTGGGCATTCTGTAGGCGCAGGCGATCAGTAGGAAGTTAGTGAAGCTGCTCAGAAGGATGACGAAGCTCGTAATCTGTCCGATTGAAACGCCGGGCAGGATGGGAATGAGCCCGATGATAAATATGATGGTATAGGCCACATAGGGAGTTCTATTCTTGTTCTGCTTGGCGAGAAAAGGCGGCATCCATCCCTCTTCGACGCCGGCCACGACGGGCATGGCGTTGTTGGGGATGCCGCTGTTCATGGTCGTCGCGAGCGCCATAATCGGGCCGCCGATCATGAAGGCCACAAACAGCATCGGAGGGAGGACAAGCTTTGCCGTGGGCGTCAGAGGCTGGCCCGCGATTTCGGCGACGGGCAGCACGCCGCCGGCGACGAAGGACACGGAGCAGTACACGACCAGGATAATGCCAGTGGCGAAGATCATCGCGAAAGGCAGGTCCTTCTTGGGGTTTTCGCAGCGCTCGCTGAGAGCGGAAATCATGGCCTGACCGTTCGTCGAGTAGCAAAGGAGCACTACCGCCGCCCAGAAACCGCTGCTGCCGTTGGTGAAAAAATCAGGGGAGGCGAAGTTGAAAACGTCGGGAGTGCAGTGGGAAAAGCCGAAGAACGAGAACATGGCGAGAGCCGCGAGAAGCAGAGGCGTCATCAAGCTCTGCACGCCAGCCATGATGTTGATGCCCAGGATGTTGACGATATAAATGACTGTCCAGCTGATGGCGCCGCCCATGACGACGCTGACTTCCGGAAACACGGAATGGATATACTGCCCCATGGACAGCACGGCCACACCTCGCGCGGACCACCCCAGCAAATTGGACAAAGTCATGACGCCGCCCCATTTTTTCCCCAAAGTCCTCGTGACGATGCCGTACTTGCCGCCGCGGAGCACCATAATGCTGCTGAAGAAAATCTCGGGCAGAATGCGGATAAGCCCGATGGCTACCGCAACCGCGTAAGCCAGCCACGCCGACCGGCCGGTGAGGGCCACCGCCGCCCCCGTAATGGAAATAACGCCGGCGCCAATGACCTGCCCCGTAGCGCACCAGACTAACGCCCATCTTCCTAACCCCTTTTGAGCTGCTTTTTCAGACATAACACTTACCCCTTCCTTTGTTTAGAAATTGACTTGCAGATAAACGCCTTCAATAGCGCAAACACGCCCGGCTGAACCCCGAAAATTCACCTCCTCTATGTGGCGCAAACTGGACTTCATACCCTGAAGAAGTCCTGAGTGGACTGCTGGCTCCCTGGTAAAGCTGATTTACCCAAAATATGACAGCCTGAATCGCCCGCTGTCCGGGATGTTGTATTGTGGTATTTTGGTATACCAAAAAAAGACCCCTTGAGAAAGCCATCCCGAGAAACGGAATGGCTCATTCAGCTTTGAGAGTTGCTTTGGCGGCGGCGTCTTTAAGGCCAACTGGAAAAGCCGCCTGATCATAAAAAGCGAGGCTGCGGAGCGCCTTCGCTTTACGTGAGTCTCAAGAGTCTGGCTGTTCGGGATCGTGAGCGTTCACCACGAGTTTTGTATAGTCATTTTCTCTGGACCGCGTCAAATGGGCCGTCATTTCTGCTTTTGCCTTCTCGGGGTTTCCTTCGATAATGGCGTCCAGGATCAGCTGATGGCCTTTTATCGCCAGAATGTATTTTTCTTTGGTGTCGATGGCGAAGTTCAGCGCCAGATTGACCAGACTTCCGATGCTGCTATAGACGTCGACGAAGACCCGGTTTTTTGTGGCCCTTACGATAGCGCTGTGAAAATCACGCGAGAGCAAGCGGCACCCGTTTATGGCCGTTTCGTCCATCTCGTCGCCGATGAGGGGCAGCTGGTCGTTCATTTTCTGCATAATCCGCTTCAGAACCTGGATATCCTCTTCCGTTCGGCGCTGGGCTGCCAGCTCGCAGCTAATGCCCTCGATATAAATGCGGAACTCGATTAAATCCGATATGGTCGCTGCCGTGACGGAGATCGCGTAATTGAATTTCTTTAAAAGTTCCGCCACGTCAGTCTTTTTGACGTACATTCCCTGGCCGCGGATGTTCTCGATAATGCCGACGTACTCCAGAGTTTTTAGCGCTTCCCGCACAGGAACGCGGCTTACGCCGAACATTTCGGCCAGTTCCCGCTCCGGAGGGATGGCGCTTCCCTGTTTCCATTGTCCGCAGGCGATTAAATTCTTTATTTTCTCGATAATGAGTTCATAAAACCTGCTACTTTGCTTCTCTATTGGCGTGTACGTGGTAAACACTCCCTGCGGTTTCGATCTAATTTGTATTATGGTATACCAAGATATTAACACAAAAAACTCATTTGTAAAGCCTTTTCTTTGTTATTTTAACGACGTCGATCTGTCCAGAATGGCCGCCAGCCGGGCAGGCGCAGAGAGCTTGATTAGAACAACACAGCGGTCGTCATAAGGAGCAAACGCTCCGGGGCCGGAGGAAGTTCCCTTTGCGCGGCGGGTCGTCCAGTATACCCGCGGGCGGCGCGGGTTCGCCGGCAGGGCGCGGCCCCGGGGCCAGAAGGTCCAGCAGTTCTTCCTCTGGCGCCAGGCTGTGCTCTGTCAGGTAATGCCAGAAAGCGAAAATTTCCAGCCTTTCCTCGGGCTTGAGCGCCCTTCCGCTGCGGGGAACCGTAAAGCGCTCGAGGTAGCGCAGCTCGTATTAGGGGAATTCAACTTTTCACTTTAGCCATCGATAAAGTTTGACAAATTTTTTTCCCGAATATCGCCTCTTTACGGTACATAAACTACGAGAAACACTTCTAAAGGAGGAATGGTCCCATGTCTGATTTTATTAACCTGCTCCGTGTTGACTTCGAGGATCTTTCTGCTGCGGAATATTTGAAGCTACTGAAAGAAAACCGTTTTAGCATCAAAGAGACGCAGATTATTCCTGGCCGGCTTGGGGATCATGAGCTCGGTGGTAAAATCCATGTAACCTACCATACGCCGTTATATAAGTTCCCAGGAGACTGGCAATGAGTACTGATGTTCAGAATAAAGACGCTTCCAATCCGACGCCGCAAATTCCTCCTGAGATTATCAACAGGATGCTGGACAATCAGGCCCGAGAAATTGATATGAAGGAAAAAGACATAACTGCACGCCAAAAGCAGGATCAGCGTAGCTATGACTACGCGCAAAAAATCCCTTGATGCTCAGATGTCTATAGAGAAAGAGCCCGCGCATACCACATCAAGAAAAGAAGAGACACCTATTATTTCTATGGACTTGTGCTGCTGATAGTCATTATTTTTATGATAGCCGCCTTGTGTCTGGGGCAGGGAGAGTTTGCAAAAGATCTGGCTAAAATGCTTTTAGTTTTTGCTGCCGGCGCCGTCAGTGGGTTTCAGTATGAAAGACGCAGGGAGTCTCAAGATTGCTAAACGCACAGGACAAAAGAGCGCAACGTAACGAAAAAAATTTCGTTACGTTGCGCTCTTTTTTATCGTCCTATAAATTCCGCGGCCGTCGGGCTTAATACTACTTTGCGATGTGCGCCCGTGAAGCGCTTTGCAGAGAGTCACCAAGGGGACCTCAGTTGAAGAGAAACTGAGATGCCAACCAACTAACCGGGAGCGGAAACGCCTAA
>SFDM01000051.1 GCA_004558205.1 Pyramidobacter piscolens | reverse complement strand
CAGAGAAAGGGCTTGTCCAAAAAACGGGGGATTTGTTTTTTCTTGTCCAGGAATCGGGGTTTTGTTTTTTCAACTGTCCACTTTATGGGGTACAGTTTAATGGGCGCAAAGGTTCGCAAAGGAAAATCTTAAAGATTTTTAGAACCTCAAACTCGGCAAAATTTATAAATTATTATCGTGATAATTCGTTTTTTTAGTTAATAATTTGAGTTTTGCTTTTCCGCTTTTCCTGTGCGCCTTTGCGCCTTTCGCGTTGAAATCTTTTGATTTGGACTTTCAGCCCGAAAAATTACAATTTACGCGGTTTTTGCGCGGCGTCTGGTGAAGAACGCCTTGATGCGGTCCTGAAGGTCGTCGAAGAGGAGGTAGACCACGGGGATGACCAGCAGCGTCAGCAGCGTGGACGTGAAGAGCCCCCCGAAGAGCGCCACCGACATGGGTTGGCGCGATTCCGAACCTTCGCTGAGCTTCAATGCCGCGGGGATAGCCCCGATCAGCGTGGACAGCGACGTGATCAGGATAGCGCGCAGGCGCCGGGGCCCCGCGTCGATCACGGCAGCCACTTTATCCATGCCCTTTGCCCTGTTCTGGTTGATGAAGTCCACCAGGATGATGCCATTGTTCACCACGATGCCCACCAGCAGGATGATGCCCATGTAGCTCATCATGTCCAGCTTGCAGTTCATCAGGTAGAGCATGCCGAAAGCGCCGGGCGTCATCAGCGGCAGGGAGAACATGACCGTGAAGGGGTGCAGGAAGGACTCGAACTGGACGGCCATGACGATGTAGACCAGCGATATGGCCACGATCACCGCCGTCAGCAGGTAGCCGAAACTGTCCTGCTGGGTCTTGGTGAGCCCCGAGGGCACCAGGTATATCCCCGACTTCTCGGGGATATACTGGGAGGCCCGCTCCTGCATGAAGGCCATGGCCTCGCCCGCGGAAAAGTCGTCGGTCACGTTGGCTGAGATCGTCAGCGAGGTCTGGCGGCCGTAACGCTTGATCACGCTGGGGGCCAATACTTTCTCGACGGTGATCAGCCCGGGGGCCTGGACGATCTCGCCTGTTCCGTTCTTGAAAGGCAGCATCAGGCGGATGTCGTAGCGGTAGCCGCCTTCTTTATACACGCCGGCCTTCACGCCGCCGAAGTAGGCCTGGATCTCCGTGGACAGGGACCGCACGTCCACGTTCATGGCGTCGGTCATGCCGCGGTCCAGTTTCACGTTCAGCTGAGGCTTGTCCAGGCGCACGTCGGTCTCGATGTCCCTCATCTTGCCCGTGGCTTTCATGTCGGCGATGATATGGCCGGCGATGCCGATCAGCGTTTCAGTTTGGGCCCCGTTTAAGACCATCTGCACGTCCTTGCCGGAGAAGGTTGTGAAGGTCATGGTGACGTCGCGGAAGCCGGAGAGGAGCCGCCGAACTGAATCCATAATGGTGTTGAGTTCTTCGCGTTCCTTTTTGGAGTAGAGCTGAACGTAGATGTTTCCTTTGTTCGACTCGCTGCCGCTGCCCGATCCGACGTCGGTCAGGACCCGCATGACGCCTGGATAGCCGCGCACCATGTCGCCCATGCTTTGGAGTACCCGCCCCGTCTCGGCTACTTCGGTACCCGAGGCGAGTTCGCATTTGATTATAAATATGCCCTGGTCATCGTTCGCCATAAAGGCCGTACCGACCTTCGAGGCGATGAAGAGGCCGCCCGCGAAGGTTCCCAGCGCGATCAGCATGGTGATGGCCCTATGCCGCACGGCAGACGTCAAAACGCGCTTATAGATCCGCTCAAGAGAGGCCAAGATAGCGTCGCAGAATTTTGCGGCCTTGCCGGGTTCGCTGACGCGGAGCAGTCTTGAGCATAAAAAGGGCGTTAGCGTCACCGACAGTATCAGTGACAGGCCGATGGTCAGCACCACGGTGATGCCGAAGGTGAAGAAAAATCGCCCTATGACGCCGCCCATAAACGCCACGGGCGCGAACACGGCCATGGTAGTCAGAGCGCCGCCCATCACCGAGAAAGCCACCTCGTTGGTGCCCACCGACGCGGCGTCGAAGGCCGACAGGCCATGATGCATGTGCCAGTCCACGTCCTCCAGCACCACCGTGGTGGCGTCCACCACCATGCCCACGGCCAGAGAGATGCCCATCATGGACAGGTTGTTGATGGTCAGCCCCATGGCCTTCATCAGGATGAAGCTGCCGATCAGGCACACGGGCATGGTGATCACCGTCACGAAGGTGGCGCGGAAAGTCTGAAGGAAGAACAGCATCAGCAGCGAACAGAGCACCACGGCCTGAATTACGTCGGTGGCCACGCCCGACATGGAACGCCTGATGAAGTCGGACTTTCGGTAGACCACTTCCATCTTCATGTCGTCGGGCACCAGGTTTTGAATCTCTTCAAAACGTTTGACGATCGCGTCACAGACGGCCACTTCGTTAGCGCCGCGCTGCTTTTTTACGGCGAGTATGATCGCGCGTTCGTCATTAACGTAGGCTTGATTTTCTTCCTCCTCGAAGCCGTCCTCCACGTCGGCCACGTCGGAGAGACGGATGATCACTCCGTCGCGGGTCGTGATGGGCAAATTTTTCAGATCCTCCACCGACGAGTACTCGCCCTGAAGGCGCAGGTCCATTTTGAAGCGGTCGATGGTCAGGCTGCCAGTGGGCAGCTCCACGTGCTTCGCGTTGATGGCGTTGGACAGGTCCTGCACCACCAGGCCGCGGGAGCGCAGACGCACGGGGTCGATCCAGACGCGGATCTCGCGGTCGCGGAGCCCTGGCATTTCTATGGTGCCCACGCCGTCCACTGATTGAATCTTCACCTTGGCGATCTTGTCGGCGAAGTAGACTTTATCCTTGTAACTGGCGCTTCCCGTGATCGTCGCCATGACCAGGGGTGAGTCGCCGATGTCGTATTTGGCGATGATGGGGGCGTCGGTATCGTCGGGCAGGTCGGCCTGGGCGGCGTTCACCTTGTCGCGCACGTCGGCCGCCGCCGCGTCGATATCGCGTTCCAGGTTGAACTCTACGATGGTGACGGCCGTGCCCTGATAGCTCGACGAGCCCAGGCTTTTAATGCCCGATATGGTGTTGATCTGCTCTTCCAGCACGTCGGTCACGTCGTTGTCCATGACCGCCGCCGTAGCGCCCCGCAGCGTGGTGGTTATCATGACCACGGGCAGGTCGATGTCGGGTTTTTCCTGCATGCCCATATTGTTGTAGGTGAAAAGGCCGAAATAGACCAGGGACATCGTTAAAATCAGCACCGTCACGGGGCGGCGCAACGAAACGTCGATTATCTTCATTTTTCCTCCAGACATAACTTGTTTAAAATTTATTCATTTTTTTTCAACTTTATTCGTGAAAACGAATGCGAAGTTATTATACTTATTTCTCTGTGCGATGTCGTGGAAATAAATCCGACAAAAGGGAACTATATGAACAATGCAAAAGGCCCGGCGGCAGGCCGCGAAGGCCTCAAAAAACAGTTCCCAAATCTTGGAGGACCGATGGCGGCTTCTTATATGTCCTTGTCATCTTTCATAGCAGAGCACGGCAGCTTCGTCCTGCACGTCGGCGGGGAGGGCGTAGAGGTAGCCCTTACAGCGAATCGTGCGGATGCGGCTGCTTCCGTCCTCGTAGGGGCCCAGTTTCTTGCGGAGGCTGCTGATGTGCAGGTCCACACCGCGGTCCAGCTCATCGTACTCGCGGAACATCACGTTGTTCATCAGCTCCTCGCGCGATACCGGCGTCCCCGCGCGGAGCACCAGGTATTCCAGCAGGCGGTATTCCATGTTGCTTAAATTGAGCAGCTGATTGCCCTTATAGGCGCAGTGCGCCTTCGGCAGCACCCGCACGTCTCCAGCGGCGCATTGCAACTGGGGATCAGTAGAGATGTTCGGCGTCACCGTCCTCCGGATTAACGACTTGAAGCGGGCCGCCAGCTCGCGGAAATCGAAAGGCTGGCTTAGGATGTCGTCGGCCCCCAGTTCCAGCGCCAGAATGCGGTCCACCTCGTCGCAGCTCTTGGAGATCATGAAGATCAGCACGCTGCTGACCTTTCGGATCTTTCGGAGCAAGTCAATGCCGTTCATTCCCACCAGGTCTCGCTCCAAGAAGATCAGCCTCCATGAAGATTCAAGGGCCATTTTGTACCCGTCGAAACCGTTGACCGCCACCGCGCATTCATAACCTTCCCTTGCCAGGTACTGGGTAATTTGCTTGGATAGCTCCAGATCGGATTCAATGACTAACACTCGTTTCATAAGACCACCCCATAAAAGTAAAAGTGTAAAAGCTTGGCTCGTTTAGTAAAAAACGACCAAGCAGTTTGTTATAATTATGTCATTAAACACACTTTTAGAATACAATACTAATCAAAACTTAATGAACAAAAATGTGCAAAAATTGATTTTGACAAAAAAATTAAAGCGTGATCGCTTGTGATTCATTGCGATGACAGCGTTTAAACTGAGAAGATGGCTTTTCAGGGCAGGGTTCCCCGGGGTTTGCTGCGCCTCTCCGAAACAGTTACATTTTTAGTCTCAAAGAACAAAAGTGCACAATTTCTTGTTGAATTTTATTCTGTGAGGTATAGTCATGCCATGGTGATCGAGCCAGAACAGAAAGAGTTGAAAAACAAAAAGGAGAGGTTTAAGATGATGAAACGAACGATGAAAGTTACGGGCACTATGGTTATGCTGCTTTGTATGGCGACTTCCGGTGGGGCGGCTCTGCCGTCGGGCGATATCGATTCCAAGTGGAACGCTATCGCCGCCGCTCAGGACGTGAGGCTGGCGGGCAAAGGCCAGGCGAATGAACTTCGTGAAATCCTGGACAGGCAAAAACTCCAGGGTAGTTTGTACGGACTTTGGCAGGGTTGCTTTGACACTGACGCCGCCAATCGGCTTGAATCGGCATGGACGATCCTGATGGATAAAGTCCCGGGAGGCGACCCGGCACGTTGGCAGGAAGTCTGCAATTTCCAGCTGCCCCAGGAAATTCCGAACGCCTTCATGGTCATTGACGCTTTATACACGTCGCTGATCGAACTTCCCTCGCTGCCCGGCGGAGACTGGCTTGCGGCCGATCTGCTGCACGCTTTCTCAGCATCCAGCCACGGACGTTTTGATTTCCTGAGAACCTGCCCCGCTTCCGTAGCCGAGGCTATCAAGGGCATCGTCCAGAGGACCGGCCTTCGCGGCAACTGGGACGCCATACCGATGGGCGAGCTTCCCATAGCCCGTTCCGTCGACGGAACCCTGACGGGATCCTCCGCCGCCAGCAGCGGCATGGTCTTCCTTGACGGTTCCGGGATTCCGGCCAATAACGGAAGTTACGCCTGGGACCGAAAGAGCGGCAAAATCTACAAAGTTCACGACGAAGGCGGCGCGGATTATTACCATGCGAATTAAATAGAAGAAGTCGCTTTGGCGGTTTCTTTTGGAAAAGAGCGGGGAGACGTTGTAAAAGTCTCCCCGCTCTTTCGTGTTTTTGTTTACGTTTTTTTACATTATATATGAAAAAACGAAGATATGAAGATTGACCAATTCGTCTGTTTCTATTACAATCCCCAAGTAGATGTATAGAATTTTCGAAAACTGGGGGTGGCATAGTGCAGCGCGCAGAAAAAAGCACGCTCAGCCGGCGTAAAATTATGGACGCTGCGCTGGACGAGCTATCAAAAAAGAACTACGACGGCATATCGCTGAATACGATCTGTACGAATATGGGGCTCTCCAAAGGCATGGTTTACTATTACTTCAAGAATAAAGATGATCTTTATCTCGCTTGTGTGGATGAATGTTACAGGCTTTTGACGGATTATCTCCGGCCATCGGTGGATTCCTGGGAGAAATGGGACTGTGCCAGGCCCGAAGAGCTGCTTCAGCAGTATTCCAACGAGCGCTTGGTCTTTTTCAGGCAGAATCCGCGCTATCTCAGGCTGTTCTGCCAGGTTGAAAACGATCCCCCAAAACACCTGGCCGAGGCGGTAAAGCAGATCAGGAAAGAATATTTTTCCCTGGCCGAAAGGATACGCCGCTTTATTGCCGGTAAAATGAAGTTGAATGGGATTTTCACGCTTGGGGAGTTTGAGGAACTCATAGGGTTGTTTCACGATTTGTTTCAGTCGCGCATGAAGCAGGTCCTCAGGGAAGGGCGCCTCGACGACGATTGGCTGATGCGGCAGGAGATCTTCTTTCTGACCGTGCTGAAAGCTTTTTTGTACGGGGTTCTCGCGCCCGATTCCAGAGACGCGCCGGACGCCTCCAGAAAAGGTGGCGGCGCGGCGGCTCGCCGCAGGAAAAACGCAGAATAGTTAAAACGATGTTAAATATTGACCGACCAGTCTCTTTGTATTACAATTGTAAACTGAGCGGTCTTTTTTATCCTTGAAGGGAGCGAGGTTGAGAAATACGAGAAAAATTCTAAAGAAGTTTTTGGGCGCTTTCGCAGCGTTTCTGCTTTTGTCCGAAGGACTTTACGGCCAGCCGCAGCCCGGTTTTCAGAGGGAAGAGGCGGAGTTTCAAGTGCGGGTGCTGTGTCTGGATGCCCGTCCGCCCTATTTGTTCCAGGATGAGCAGGGAAAGGCCCAAGGAATAACGGCAGACTTGATAAAAGCGTGGGCGGCGAGGGCGGGGGCTTCGGCCGAGATCCTGTTCGCCCAGGGCGACAATGATCGCCGCGCCGTGCTGCAATCCCGCCCTGGCGCCGTCTGCGGCGTTCAATATCCTGCGGACAGGGAGGCCCTGTCCCTGGAAAGTCTCAGCATTAAGAATCTGGGGATGGATTTTTTAAAAAAAGATCCCTCTGACGAGACCCTTCTGGACTTTGAGAAGGGAACATCCTATGACGCTTACGCGGTTTCCTTTATCTCCTTATCCGCTTCGATTTTTCTGCCTGCCGGCGCGGATTTTAGTTTTCAGGATCTTGCGAATTGCCGTGTTCTTGTGGTTGCCGGCTCGCCCGAGGAAGAATTTTTAAAGAAATTCTTCCTTCCGCGAGAGCTCATCTCCTGCCGCGACGCTGGCGAGGCCTTTCAAAAACTGGCTCAGGGCGGAGGGGACGTGGTCATGACAGAGACCTATCAGGGGAAATACCTGTTGAATCAAAAGCCCTACGCCCGTTTTAACAATCACGTGATCAATTTCCCGGTACTCTCTTATATGAATTCGCTGGTCATTCTCAACGACGGAGGTGTGAGGACGCCGCAGCTTCTGGAGGCGTGGCGCGAGCTGAAAAACAGTTCGGAATATGGCCGGATCCTTCAGGAGTGGCTGGCGCCCTACAGCCAAAGCGTTAACGTGGACATGACCCTGATACTGAGGGGAGCTGGGCTTGCCCTGGCGCTTCTGTTGGGAATTCTAGCCTGGAACCAGACGCTTAAACGGCGGGTGAGGCTGATGGTCAAACAGCGCGAGCGTATCCTGGACTTTGTGGGCGACGGCATCCTGGCTGTGGATCAGCATGGGCTCATCACGATGCTGAACAAAGCGGCCCAGAACATGATGGAGGTCGACGACAGCGCCGTGGGGCAATGCGCCGATGAGCTGGTTCCCGAACTGGGAGTGGAGTCTCTTCTCAAAGATGGTTTCTCGGACCTTTACGTCGAACAGGCTTTGCGCGGAAAACTGGTCACGTGCAGTAAAGCTCCGGTTCTGCTGGACGGCTGTCCCTGCGGCGCCATCGTCACTCTGCGGGATATGTCCAAATTCCAGGCCATGGCCGAGGAAATCACGGGCGTCAAAATGTATGTGGAGTCTCTGAGGATCAACAACCACGAGTTCATGAACAGGCTGCAGGCCGTTTCGGGGCTGATCCAGCTGAAGCGCTATGACGAGGCTCTGAGTTTCATCGCTGGGGAATGCCGTCTTTCTAGTTCCATTCAGTCTTTTATGACCGAGAGGATCAAAAATCCAGCAATTTGCGGCATTCTGATGGGGAAGGCCGGACTGTGCCGCGAGCAGGGCATTAAATTCATTCTGGCCGCCGACAGCTTTTGCGGCGATCATAGAGAACTGATTGACAGCCATTCTCTGGTGATCATTATAGGCAACCTGATGCAGAACGCCGTCGAAGCCATTTTGCGCAAGGGCGTTGCGGGAGACTCCCAAATCAGCTTCGCCATCTATGACGAAAAGGGGGCCGTCAGCTTCAGCGTGCGCGACAACGCCGGTCTCCTGGACGACGAAAGGGCCGCCAGGCTCTTTGTGAAGGGCTGTTCTACCAAGGCAAAGCCGTCTGGCCTGGGGCTTTTCACGATTAAGAACATCATCGGTTCCCTGGGCGGAACCATCGACGTGGACTATAAAACGGGGAAGTACTGCGATTTTACGGTCACCCTCCCCCTCTCGAAAGGATAGGATACAAGACATGTCTCAACCCATTGACGTGCTGATCGTGGAAGACGACCCTATGGTCTCTTCCATTCAGCAGGAATTCATCAACGCTGTCGAAGGCTTTCGCGTGGTCGGCGTGGCGGAAAACGGGCGGAAAGCCCTGAGTTTTCTTGAAAAACAGCCTGTGGGGCTTTTGATTCTCGACATCTACCTGCCCGAGATGGATGGCCTCGAAACGCTGGAACAGCTTCGCGCCGGCGGCCATAAGACGGGTGTGATCATCGTCTCGGCGTCGCGCGACACCTATACGATCAACGCGACCCTTCAGGCGGGGGCTTTCGACTACATCATCAAGCCCTTCAGCGTGGACCGGCTCCAGTCTTCGCTGCGCTCCTTTCAGCAGATGCAGAAGCGGTTAAACTCTGGATCGAGGCGGATCGAGCAGTATGAACTGGATCATATTCTCCAGCTGCGCAAGCCCGCCCCGCTCGACGAAGAGGCCCCCAAAGGCCTGAACCCGCAAATGCTGGACCAGATCAAGGATCTTCTGGCGAAAGCGCCGGCTCCCATTTCGGCGATCGAGGCGGCGGAAGAGCTTCAAATTTCGCGGATCACGGCGCGGCGTTACCTTGAATATCTTGCCGAGACGGAACAGGCTGCTCTGACTCGGGAATATCGTAAAGTAGGGCGTCCTACAAACAGGTATTCAAAAAAAGTGTAAAGAACCTAAAAAGATACCGTAAGAAAAGGTACTGCAGCCTTTTCTTACGGTATCTTTTTAGCCGTTCAACTTTTTGATCTGCTTGAGATATAGAGGGGAATTGAGGCGCGGAACCTGCCCCTCTAACATCTTCGCGACGAAAAAGGCGGACCCCGGGGGATCCGCCTTCAAGGCATAGATTATTGCGATTAGAACTTCAGGTGCGTACGGAAACGGACGACGTTGTCGTCTTCCTTGCTCGCGGCGTCGTACTTCTGGTCGGCGTAAGCAAGTTCGAAGCTCAGCTGAGGCGTGTACTGATAGACCACGCCGACGCCCCACTCGGTGACCTTGTCGTGATCGGCATCAGGCTGGTCCACGTCTACGTTGGCATAGCGCAGCCAGGTGCTCCACTTATCGGTCCACTTCTGAGCCGCTTTCGCGAACCAGACGTCCACGTCGTGACCGGCCTTCGTCGCTGTGCCCACGCCCAGGTCGTTGAAGGTGTTGAAGGAGTCGTTGTAAGCCCTGAATCCGGCGCCGTAGCTCTGATATTCAACCCACAGGCTGGTGAACTTGAGCGCGTCTTGGCTGACGTCGAGGATCAGCTTCCAGTGCTTGGGATCGTCGGGTTCTCCCGCGGCGACGCCGTTCAGATCCTGCCAACCGTAGCTGCCCTTCAGCTCGATGCCGGGGGTGAACTTGAAGCCGGCGGCGATCCAGTAGTTGTTGCGCTGGACGCCATCTTTGGCAGCGGTAAGAACATGCTCAATCAAACCAGTATCGGGGTCAAGTTTCCACTCATCGGTCGCGGCGGTGTCTTTTTCGCTGTTGTCCCACAAGCCGTTCAGGCTGAACCAGCCTTTCTCGCCGAAGTTCAGGCGAGCGCGGGCGCCCCAGAACTGGCCGTCCTTGCCGCCCATGACGCGGATGTCGCCCATGCTGAAGTCCTTTTTCAGCTGCATCCCCTCGATGGAGAAGTCGCCGTAGACCGTATCGTCGTCGATGTACATGTTGTCTTCGTCTTCCCAGTCGAAGAGGAATTTACCGACGGTGAAGGTCAGGCCGTCCATGCCGAGGAAATCCCTGGCGTCCATATAGTAACGGTCGAAGGCCATGTCGTTGCTGTCGCGGATAGCTCTGTGAGAACCGCCCAGGTTGCCGATTCGGGCCGTGAAGGAGACCTTGTCGCTGAGTTCCTTACGCATCCAGATACGATAACGGGAGCTTGCCCACTTCTGATTGCTGTCCCACACCGTATCTTTCTGATCGTACTTGTCGGCATCGAAACGCAGTTCGCCCCAGATCTTCCAGCCGCCCACACCCTTCTCCAGGGCGCTGACGCGCTTGTCAAAGCTGTCGACGGTGACGCCGAGGGCTTCAAGTTCGGGCTGGAATTCGACGACGAGGGCTTTCAGGCGCTCCATGTCTTCCTTGGTGGCGTACTCGGCGTTGGCCAGCGAGCGGGCGATGATGGAAGCGATCTCGTAGCGGGTCATGGCCTTGTTGCCCTTGAAGGTGCCATCGGGATAACCGGAGATCACGCCGCGGGACGTGAGCTGGGCGACGGCGTCATAGGCCCAGTGGTTCATGGGCACGTCGCTGAAGGGGTTGGCGGCGAACGCGGGGGCCGCGACGGCGACCAGCGCGGCGGCTGCCACTACTGCAAGCATTTTCTTCATACTCATTGTTGATTCCTCCAAAATGGAATTTGTCGCTTTTGAAGGAATTTCCTCCGTCGCCTCAAAGATAAAAAACCCGGGGAGGACCTGCAGGAGTTTCCACGTTTCCTCGCTGCGCTCTCAACCGTGTTTTTCGCCTCTGAAGTGCCCTTGGAAAATCCTTCTCAGCACGGGTCCATTGTAAGTAATTCTTTAGGAGGATTCAGTTTATTAAAAATTAGCGGATCGATTTAAATTGAACTTTCATGCTTAAAATTGTAGTTAACGCATAAAGCGTAGTTTTTTTTGTATTTTCGTAGGAAAGCGCGCCGGCGGGGCCTTCAGCGCGAAAAAAGATTTATGAGAAAGGTGGCGTCGGGATGCCGAATCGCGGCACAGGGGGGTGGTCTGCTTGTATTTTGTACGTTTAAATGTTATGATAATGTGCAAAGGAGGTGGAGGGTATGCCATACATCAGACCTATTACGGATTTGCGAAAAACCAATGAAATCTCAGATATCTGTCATGCCAATCGAGCGCCGATCTTCATTACAAAGAACGGGTATGGAGATTTGGTTGTTATGAGCATTGAAACCTATGAAGAAATACTGGATACCATGGCCTCGGATAGGGCTATAACGGAAGCCGAAGCTGAATATACTGCCGGAGGGCAGCTTTATGATGCGCGAATGGAGCTTTCTTCATTGAGGCGGAAATATTTTGGAAGATAGGTACAGCGTAAAACTTATGGATCATGCGCTGCGTGATTTAGACTGCATATATGGCTATATCGCTGGAAAGCTTATGGAGCCGGAAACGGCGTCAGAACAGATTGACGCTCTCGAAGCCGGGATTCTTTCACTGGAATCCATGCCCTGCCGTTGTCCGCGGCGTCAGACGGGGGCTTATGTAGGGAAGGGGTATCGTCAGCTTTTTGTGAATAATTACACGGTGATCTTTCGGGTTGACGAAGCAAACAAAGCGGTTCTCATCCTGACCATCCGCTATTCTGCAAGCCAGTTCTGACGGCTTTACGCGCTCTCTGCCTTATGGTCGCTCGACCTTTTAGTGATGCCGGAAAATCCTGCTGATTGGTAATTATATTGGGTAACTAATATTAGATAATAGAAATAGAAAGAGCAGGCCGATTCTCCTATACTTTGAGGAGAATCGGCCTGCTCTTTCCGTTGAAAAATATAAGCTGTGTTGAGCGCCCTTACTTGACCGAGCCTTCGACGCCCTCGACGAACCAGTCCATGCTCAGCATCTCGCCGTCGGTCAGCTTGACGCCCTCGGGGACCTTGACGGCGCCCTTCTGGTCCTTGATGGGGCCGGTGAAGACGTCCCATGCGCCAGTGCGGATCTCTTCGCGGCGGGCCATGATGGTGTCCTGCACGTCTTTGGGAACGGCGGGGCCGAATTCGGAGATGTCCACCATGCCCTTGTCAAGACCCCACCAGATCTGCTGGTTGGTCCAGGTGCCGGCGGCGATGTCGCGGAGCGCGCCTTCAACGGCCATGCCCCAGTGCCAGACGGCGGAGGTCAGGTGCATTTTTGGCGCGAACTTGCCCATGTTGTTGTTGTAGCCCACCACGTAGACGCCGGCTTCTTCGCAGGCCTGGGGCGTGGCGCCCGAGTCGGCGTGCATGCCGATGACGGAGCAGCCCGAGTCGATCAGGGCCTTAGTGGCTTCCTTCTCCTTGCCGGGGTCAAGCCAGGAGTAGATCCACACCACCTGGACGGTGGCCTTGGGGTTCACGGCGCGGGCGCCCAGCGTGAAGGCGTTGATGGCGCGGACCACTTCGGGGATGGGATAGGCGCCGACGAAGCCGATCTTGTCGTTCTTCGCCATGGCTCCGGCGGCCATGCCCGACAGGTAGCGGGCTTGGTACATGCGGCCGAAGTAGGTGCCCATGTTGGGAGCTGTCTTGTAGCCTGAGCAGTGCATGAAGTACACGTCGGGATACTTCTCGGCGGCCTGGATCATGTAGTCCATGTAGCCGAAGGAGTTGCCGAAGATCACGTTATGGCCGCGGCGGACCAGGCGCTCGATGACGCGCAGCACGTCGGGGCTTTCGGGGACGCTTTCCACGATGGTGCTCTTGGGCAGCTCGGGAAGGGCCTGGTGGACGTACTTGCGGCCTTCCTCATGCATATAGGTGAAACCGGCGTCGCCCACGGGGCCGATATAGATAAAGCCGACTTTTTGATCCTTGACGGGGATCGCCTTTGACGCTGACGCGGCGCCGCAGAAAACAACAAGAAGAAGAGCCAGACTGAGAAGCTTTTTCACGCAGAATCAACCTCCTTGAATTTGGCGGGGCCGAAAGGGCCCTGACATTTGGTATGCTCATCTTATAATAGTTAGTCTAAAGGAGCAAGGGGCTCTTTTGAGAAATTTGTATCTTTTTTTCCCCGCTGCCGATGTTATAATCATGAAAATCCTGAAACTCATTCCAGATGGAGGAATTTTCTATGAGTCTTTCTGACCGTTATCATCAAACCTATCAGATTTCCTGGGAACAGCTTCAGCGGGACTGCCGTGCCCTGGCGTGGAAACTGCTGGACAAACAGTGGGACCGTATCATCGGCATTGCCCGGGGCGGCCTGGTGCCCGCAGCGATTATCGCCCGCGAGCTGGACGTGCGCCTGGTGGACACGGTGTGCATCTCCAGCTATTCGATCCGCGAGCAGGGGGAGCTGGCCATTCTCAAAAAGATCGACCTGTCGGGCGACATGAGCCGCACGCTGATCGTGGACGATCTGGTGGACACGGGCAAGACGGCCGCCAAGGTGCGCGAGATGATTCCCGGAGCCTGTTTCGTCACGGTCTACGCCAAACCCGCGGGCGAACCCTACGTGGATTCCTTCATCACCGAGGTGAGCCAGGACACCTGGATTCTCTTCCCCTGGGACGCCGCGCCGGGCTATGTGGACCCCATCAGCGCCCAGAGAAGCCGCGGACAGTGAGAGCGGGGGCTTTGCCGCCGGCTCTCGCTGCCGTGCTGCCCTTTGCGGCGGGAGCCGGAACGGGCGATGCTGATTCGTGAAGGGACGGAAATAAAGCAGGTTCGGTCGGCTTCGGGCCTGCTGGAGCTGCGTGCGCTGGAAGGCCCCGAGGCGGCGCGGTGGCTGGACGACATCGTGCGCATACGGGTCGAGCTCTACAGGGAATTCCCCTATCTTTACGACGGGGACGCGGCGCGGGAAGCGCTGTGTCTCCGGACCTATCTGGAATGCGGGGAAGCTGTTTTTCTCGCCGCATTCGACGGCGACAGGATTGCGGGGTTTTCCAGCTCCATTCCCCTGGCGATGGAGGACGAGGCGCTGACGGAACCTTTCCGGCGCGCGGGGCTGGACCCTGCGGATTATCTCTACATCGGGGAGATGCTCGTTGAGGCGCCCTGGAGGAGCTGGAAGCTCCTCTGGGAGCACAAGAAGTACCACGAGGCGCGGGCCAGGGCTCTGCACCTGAAATATGTGGCCATGGTCACGGTGGACCGCGCTGAAAATCATCCTCTAAGGCCCCGGCGCTATAAGCCGCTGGAACATATTATCCATTACTGCGGCTATGAGAAAATTAGGGATCTTTCTGTTTCCATGCGGTGGCCGCGGGCCGACAGCGGAAGCGAACGGGCCAACAGGCTGAGCGTGTGGCGCCGGCGCGTTCTGCCGGAAGAAGGGGAAGGGCATGGATCTTAGGACGGGCAAGCTCTTTACGTTTGAGCCGCTGAAAGCGCCCGACGGCGGCGAAGTGCTTGAAATTCTGGCGTCGGGCGAAAACTGCGCGGTGGAGCGTATCGTCTCCGCGGGGCAGGTTACGCCCGAAGGCCGGTGGTACGATCAGGAGCGCGACGAGTGGGTGGCGCTGCTTCAGGGCGAGGCCAGGCTTCTGTGGGACGACGGCGCGGAGACATTTATGACCGCCGGCGGCTGGATTTTAATCCCCGCCCACGCCCGGCACCGCGTGATCTACACCAGTTCGGAGCCGCCCTGCCTGTGGGTTGCCTTCCATTTCAAAGGCGATCCCTGCCCGCGGTAGGGGGGCGTTGTTCAATCTTTTCTATATGTAGGACAGCCTGGAGATTTTTTTCCGGGCTGTTTTTTTATCTGGTTTTGTAATGTTTGCGATGATAAACATTCGTTTTTCAGATGCTAAGAGGCGTGATAGAATGCCATTACAATTTTTTAGCATTCAAGTACGAATGAGAGGTTATTTTATGTTTTATGTTTTATGTCAGCGAAATCTATGATAGGCCTCCTGCGCGGTTCAAAACTGCCTTACAGGAGAAGACGTACCGCGCTCTGGCCGAACTGAGGCTCCCCTTCGAGCGCGTGGAGACCGACGAAGCGATCACCATGGAAGACTGCGTCCAGATCGACGGGAAACTGCACATGAAGATGGTGAAGACTCTGTTCCTGTGCAATCGCCAGCAGACCGCGCTCTATCTGTTCGTCACCGCGGGGGACAGGCCCTTCCGCTCTAAGGATTTCAGCGCGGCGCTGGGCGTGTTCCGCGTGTCCTTCGCCCCTTTGGAGCTGATGGAGCGGCTGCTTGGCGCTAAAATGGGCGCGGCGACGGTGTTCAGCGCGCTGCTCGAAACGGCCCGCGGCGTGCAAGTTATTTTCAGCAGGGACGTGGCCGCGGAAGAGTGGTATGGATGCAGCGACGGCACGACTACGGGCTATATGAAGATCAGGACCGCTGACGTCCTGAACAGGCTGCTGCTTTACACGGGGCATTCTTACAGGATTATCGAGGCCTGATATGAGCGAGCAATTATGGTACTAAGCTATGCCATGGAGAATCGATGTATTATGTGATATGGGGCTGTGTCATACTTATGCCATACTGTTCCTCCATTGAGCCGCTTAATCCGACGCTTGGAGCCGGCCCGAAAGGTATCGCCAATAGGTAGGCCGGATAGGCTGAGTATTTTTGATATTAATTCGCTTTCAACGTGCTTAATGTTGGATCGAAGATCAAAGTCAAAAGATTTCAACGTAAAGGCTGAACAGAAAGGGCGCAAAGGATGCAAAGGAAAAACAAGACCTAAATTATTAACCAAAAAAACGAATTAGAGTGATAAAAATTCATATATTTTTATTAATTTTCGGTTTTAAAAGTCTTTCAAGTTTTTCCTTTGCGAACCTTTGCGTTGAAATCTTTTGACGTGGCTCTTCGATTTGGTATTAAGCGCGCACAATGCGAATTAGTATAATTTGCGTTTTTCTTTTCACCGTGAGGATTTCAGCCGCGCCGGTTTATCGAAGGCGCCCTGTGAAAAAAACAAGCCCCGCGGAAAGGGCGGCCTGTCTGGCCGTTTCTCTTTCCGCGGGGCTTCTGACTTTTTTTGCGAATCGGTCCTTTACAGCACGGCCTTCGCGCCGGCTTTGAGGGCGTCGACCATCTTTTCAACGGTGGCGTCGTCGGTGATCAGGTTGGGGCAGTAGAACACGGCGCGGCTCAGGATGCTTTCGGTCTGGGCCATGGATTCGGGCGCGTAGGACGGGGCGGGTGTGCCGAAAATATCGGTTCCGCTCAGGGCGTTCAGGGCAGCCCAGTGTTTGGCGTAGTGCCAGGTGTTGTCGCTTAGCAGATTGACGCCCATGCCCTGTTCCCGGGTGACGGCCTGGAACTTTTTCGCCGCCTCGGCGGTGGGCAGCAGGAACACGATGTGGGTGGCGATGTCGCCCTCGGGGTTGGGGATGACGCGGCGTTTCAGTCCCGTGCTGGCCACGCCTTCGACGACTTTGCGCTTGGTTTCGCGCAGAAGCTGCAGCGCGGCGTCCATCTTTTTGAGCGCTACCAGGCCAAGGGCGCCTTCGATCTCGCTCATGCGGAAGTTCAGTCCCAGACCGCATTTCAGCTCGGCGCCGCGCTCGATCTCGAGGCTGTGCACGTGGCCGTGGTCGTGGTAATACTCGGCGGTCTTGGCCAGCTGGTCGTCGTTGGTGACGATGACGCCGCCTTCGCCGACGGTGATGTACTTGTTGGGGTCGAAGCTGTAGGTCCCCCAGAGCCCGAGGGTGCCCAAAGCCTTGCCTTTATAGGTTCCGCCTGTGACCTCGCAGGAATCTTCGACGACGGGAATGCCGTACTTCGCTCCAAGGGCCAGGATGGGGTCCAGGTCCACGGCCGCGCCGAACATGTGGACGGGCATGATGGCCTTCGTGCGGGGCGAAATCTTGCTTTCCACGGACTTGGGATCCATGCCGAGGGTCTCGTCGATATCGGCAAGGATAGGTACGGCGTCGCAGGCCACAATGGCCTCCACGGTGGCGATGAAGGTGAAGGCCGACGTGATGATCTCGTCGCCGGGCTTCACACCCATGCTCTTGAGCGCCACGAAAAGCGCCGACGTGCCGTTGCTCACGGCCAGGGCGTGCTTGGAGCCCACCCGTTCTGCCAAGGCTTTCTCGAATTCGGACACGCGGTACACGCCTTTGCGCGCCGCGTGGGAGGAGTAGCGGTGAACCATTTTCCTCCGGATAACGTCGGTCACCGCGTCAAGTTCCATCTGATCAAAAATCTCAGTGCCAGGCATACAAAAACCTCCTTGTTCTTTAGTTGAAACTGCCGTTTACCGGCGTGACGGCGTCACTCGCTAAACGTCCCAGCTGCTCGGAACTCTCCCCGAGGCAATCCTCAAGACAAAGGAGACGTAGGCCTCCGGTTGCCTCGGGGGAGAGTT
>SFDM01000050.1 GCA_004558205.1 Pyramidobacter piscolens | reverse complement strand
GCAACCGGAGGCGTACTTGACGTACTCCGAGGATTGCCTCGGGGAGAGTTCCGAGCAGCTGGGACGTTTAGCGAGTGACGCCGTCACGCCGGTAAACGGCGATTTAGTCCGTCATCCCCATGCTGTCGAAGTATTTTTTTTCGCGGTCCAGCTGGAGCTGCAGCAGCGCCCATTTCTTTTCGGTCTCGCTGAGGCCCCGGAACTCCGCCCATTCGTCGTCCTCGATGATCTCTTCGTTTTCCGCGGGCGGCAGCGATTCGTCGCGCAGAAGGTCGGCTTCGTCGTTGGAAAGTTCCCGTCTGTTGTGCATGATGTTCACTCCTCCTCTCCATATTCCATAAAAGTCACGTCAAAAAAGTGGAATCGCCGGATCCCTGCGGGATATCTGTCCGTGGTGCCTGCGGACAGAGGGCACCCAGAGTCCTGCGTTCTCTAAGCGTCTTCGCATGTTTCGCCCTTGGCCACCACCGCCGTCGTCCCGCCGAGGCGGGCCGTAAAGCGAGCCTCGTCCAGGCGCTCGAAGGCGACGCGGTTCGTGCCGCCGGGGTTGTGAACCTCGATGGGGCTGTTCATGTGGTAGAGCAGGTGCGCGCCAAGCGCGCTGGCGGTGCAGCCGGTGCCGCAGGAGTCCGTCAGGTCCTCCACGCCGCGCTCGTAGGTGACGGCGGTCATTTCCCCGCGGTTCAGCGGGCGCGCGAAATTGACGTTGGCCCCCTTAGGAAAAAGGGCCCTGTCATTCCTGAAAGCCCGGCCGATGCGCGTCATGTCGCCGTGGCTCAGTTCTTCCTCCGAAAAAAGCACCAGGTGAGGCACGCCCACCCATAAAAAACAGGAACGGAAGGCGATTCCTTCCATGGACAGAGGCCTGTCGATCCAGCCCGACTCGAAAGATTGAACTCCCAGGTCGATCTCCACGAACTTTTTATCGACCCGCGCCCCGATGGGCCCCGCCAGGGTCTCAAACTTCATGTCCGCTGGCGCGATCCCGCGCTCGTAAGCGTAGCGGGCGATACAGCGGGCGCCGTTGCCGCACATTTCGCCCTCCGAGCCGTCGGCGTTGAAAAGGCGCATCCTGAAATGGGCGTTTTTCGAGGGCTCCACGATCAGAAGCCCGTCGGCGCCGATGGATGCCCGGCGGCGGCAAAGCCGGCGGGCCAGTGACGCCAGGTCGGAATCGCTCATGGGCGCGCTCAGCAGGTCGAAGGTGATGAAGTCGTTCCCATTGCCGTTTATCTTCCAAAAATCCATAATCATTCCTCCGTGAAAGTTTCTTGAGCCTATTCTACCGCAAGCCGCACTGCCTGTCCAAAGTCCTTTGCAGGAAAGACGGAAAAATTTTTTTGCCCCTCTGGACAAAGGAAATCCAGTAACGTATAATATGGTCAGCTTTGGTTAGACGGAAGTGAATCCTGTCCTGACCCGTTGGAGGTGTTGGCTATGAGCGTAGCCTACAAAGATTATTACAAAATTCTCGGCGTCTCGAAAAGCGCCGATGAAAAGGAAATTAAAACGGCCTATCGGAAGCTGGCCAAGAAATACCATCCCGATATCAACAAAGCGCCTGACGCCGAGCAGAAGTACAAGGACGTGAACGAGGCTTACGAGGTGCTGAACGACCCCGAGAAGCGCAAGCTCTACGACGACCTGGGCCCGAACTGGCAGGCGGGGCAGCAGTACGCCGGAGGCCCTCAGGGCGGTTTCGGCGGGTTCCCCGGCGGCGGCGTCCATATGGACTTCGGCGGCGAGGGCGGCGGCGATTTCAGCGACTTTTTCCGCACGATTTTCGGCAACATGGCCGGCGGCGGGAGCCGCTTCAGCGGCGGCGATTTCTTCGGCGGAGCGCGGAACCGCACGGCCCGCGGGCAGGACGCCGAGGTGGAAATGACCCTGACGCTGGCCGACGCGATGAGCGCCCCCACCAAGCGCAGCATGACGCTGCGCGGCGCTTCGGGCGAGCATACCATTGAAGTGAACCTGCCCCGGGGCATTCGCGAAGGCTCAAAGCTGAAACTGCGCGGCATGGGCAATCCGGGGCGCAACGGCGGCGAGAACGGCGACCTCTATGTGATCGTGCGCCTCGCGCCCGACAATCGCTTCGAGATCAGCGGTTACGACCTGACGGCCCATGTGTCCGTCGCGCCGTGGGACGCGGTGCTCGGCGGCAGCGTGTCCGTCCCGTCGCCCGACGGCAGCCTGAAAGTGAAAGTCCCCGCCGGTACACAGCCCGGCACGCGGCTCCGCCTTCACGGCAAGGGCCTGCCTATGCGCGACCCCGACGCCCGCGGCGACCTCTACGCCACCATCGGCATCGCCATGCCCCGCTCCGTGTCGGAAAAGGAAAAGGCCCTGTGGGAGCAGCTGAAAGATTTAGCTCAATAAATTTGAATTTGGACTGGATAATACGAGGCGGCAGACAATAACAAATTGTCTGCCGCCTCGTATTATCTTATAGCCAGTAAAGATGCCGCGCGGGGATTGTCGTACTGGTTATTTGGCCTGCTGCGCCATGTACTGGTCGTAGACTTCAAGCACCATGTTGGCGTAGACCGAGCTGGGGCCGCCGCCCATGAGGATGCAGACGCCAAGAACTTCCACAAGCTCTTCACGGGTGACCTGGGCGCGGATGGCGTTTTTGACGTGGGAGTTGATGCAGCCTTCGCAGTGGGCTGAAAGGCTGAGCGCTACGGCGATGAGCTCCTTGGTCTTGTTGCTGAGGGCGCCGTCTTTCAACGCAGCCTTGCCGAGGGCGCCGAAAGCGTTCATCACTTCGGGAGCGGCCTCCTTCAGCTTGGCGCGGCGGAGGTCGGTCTGGCGGTTGGCGTACACATAATCGTACTGGGTGACCTCCGCTTTGGGGGCGCTGCCGGCAAAGGCCGTTCCTGCCAGCACTGCAACGAGCGTGACTGCGATCATACACTTTTTCATAAAAACAATCTCCTTATATGGCAGATAGGCGGTATTTAATACCAATTCGCATTAAGCATACTTAATATCGGACCGAGGATCAAAGTCAAAGGATTTCAACGCAAAGACTGAACAGAAAGGGCGCAAAGGACGCAAAGGAAAAATAAAACCTAAATTATTAACCAAAAAGCGAAGTAATATGATGATAGTTTATATATTTTGATTAAATTTGCGGTTCTAAAAGTCTTTCAAGGTTTTCCTTTGCGAACCTTTGCGTTGAAATCTTTTGACGTGGCTCTTCGATTTGATATTAAGTATGTTAATGGGAAATTAGTATAAACCCTTGAATGAATTGAAGCGCCCGCGGTAGAAACTAGTCCTTCTGAACCACTGGGTCCCAGATTTTTCTGATGAGTTCTTCCGTGTCTTTGTTCGCGCTGATGAGGCCGAAGGTCTTATAGTCGTTGATGGTGCTGCGGAGGGTTTCTTCGGTCAGCTCGTCGCTGATGCCGAAGTTGTAAGTCTTGAAGATCTCCAGAACTGTGCCGTAATCGCCGGAAGCCCACTTGTTTTCGAGCAGGATTTTCACGGCCTCTTCGGGGTGCTCCATCATCCACTGGCTGGCGGCCTCGTGGGCGCGGGTCAGCTTTTTGACGGTGACGGGGCTTTTTTCGTAGAGGTCCAGGGCGACGGCGTGAATGCAGCAGGCCTCTTTCTTGAAGTCCTCGTCGAAGGTGAGGGAACGGATAATGCGAAGGGTGCCGTCGGCCAGGAACTTTTTAGCGAACTGGTCGCCTAACAGGGCGGCGGAGATTTCCCCATTTTTCATGGCCAGGACGGCGGCTCCGGCTTCGACGACCTTCCACTTGATTTTGCGGGGGTCGATCCTGTCATGGTTGAAAAAGCGCATAGCGATGTTCTGGTCGGAAGCTCCGATGCCGTCGGGAATAGCCACGTACTTGCCCGCCAGGTCGCTGGTGGTCTTGATGTCGGAGCCGCCGAGCACGTAGAGAGATTTGCAGCCCGTATGGATGCCCGTGGTGAATTTGAGGCGCACGCCATTGACGGTGGGGACCAGCATGGTGGCGATATGGTCGCCGGCCACGTCCACTTTTCCGGTGCCGATGGCGTCGGTTTGGGCGCTGCTGCCGCCGGCCATCTTGTAGATCTTGGTGTTCAGCCCCTCGGCGGCGTAGAAGCCCTTTATCTGGGCGATGCCGAAGGTTCCCAGGCATAGGCCGCCGCTATAGCCCACGCGGATTTCCCGGCCATAGGCGGGCTCCTTTTTCCAGGCTTCTTCTTCGGCGGGGTCCAGGGCCCAGGCGGAAGAGGCGAGAAGTGCGCTCAGGCACAGCGCCGGGCAGAACAGTCTTTTTATGTTCACCTTAGTTTTCTCCTTTTCAGATCATAAAAATGGGGCATGGGGTATTAAAAGCCGATGTGGATAAACGTCGGTTTTTTTATTGAACCGCGGGGTTACTTGCTTGCCAAAGGATCCCAGATGCGTTTGAGAGTTTCTTCGGTGTCTTTGGTTTTGTCGATGATGCCCAGAGTTTTGTAGTCATTGATAACCTTGCGCAGAGTTTCCTCGGTAGCCTTGTCGGAGATGCTGTAGTCATAGGTTTTGAGCATGGCCAGGACGAGGTCGTATTTTCCAGAAGCCCAGTTGTTGCCCTGCAGGGTTTTGACGGTCTCTTCAGGGTGCTCCATGACCCAGGCGCTGGCGGCCTCGTGGGCGCGGGTCAGCTTCTTTGCCGTGATGGGGTTCTTCTCGGCGAACTCGGAACTGATGGCGTAGATGCAGCAAGCCTCGCTGTTGAAGTCCGGATCGTAGGTCAGAGAACGGATGCTGCGCAGCGTGCCGTCCTGGACGAATTTCCAGGCGAACTGATCGCTCAGCAGGGCCGCGTGGAGCTCTCCGCCCTGCATGGCCAGAACCGCGGCGCCGGCGTCGGTCACTTTCCACTTGACCTTCTGGGGATCCACGCTGTCGCGGATCAGGAAGCGCAGGGCGATATTGTGGTCGGAACCGCCAAAACCGCCGTCGTGAATGGCGATGTACTTGCCTTCCAAGTCTTTCAAGCTCTTAATATCCGATTTGCCGAGGACGTAGAGGGACTTGCAGCCCGTGTGAATGCCCGTGGTGAAGGTGATTCTGACGCCGTTGACGGCGGGGACCATCATGGCGGCGATATGGCCGCAGCCCACTTCAACCTTGCCGGTGCCGATGGCGTTGGCATACTCGTTGCCGCTCAGGCCCACGCGCACGACCCTCGTTTTCAGCCCTTCGGCGGCATAGAAGCCCTTCAGCTGGGCGATGCCCAGCGAGCCGGTGCACAAAGAGCCGGGATAACCGATGCGGATCTCCTGACCGTAGGCCGGTTCCTTTTTCCAGGCTTCTTCTTCGGCGGAATCAACCGCCCAGGCTGCGGACGCGCCCAACAGGGCCAGACCAAGAACGACGCTTAACAATTTTTTGAGACTCACGACTGCCAACTCCTTAATATGTATTTTTGCATGACAGCTTTGGGAAAACGGCCCTCAAAGCTATAGTGCCTTACGCTACGGTGGGGATGCCCCTTATTCCTCGGCATGCCCCAGATCAAGCATTTCCATCACACGGTTGCGGTATTCCATGAACCTTTTGCTCGTCCTGTTTCGGGGGTAGGCCATGTCGATGGGGATGTCCTCGCGGATCCGCCCTGGCCGGGGAAGCATGACGATGACGCGGGTACCCATGTAGATGGCTTCGTCTATATCGTGGGTGACCATGACCATCATGCAGCGGCGCTGTTCCCACAGATGGAGCAGTTCGTCCTGCATGTTCATCCGCGTGAAAGCGTCGAGAGCCCCCAGAGGTTCGTCGAGCAGAAACACCTCAGGCTCTGTGATCATGGTGCGGATCAGCGCCACTCGCTGGGCCATGCCGCCCGAAAGCTGATGGGGGTAGGCGTCGCGGAATTCCTCAAGGCCGGCTCTGCGGATCAGCTCTTCCACCCGGGGCTGAGCGCCCTCCATCCTGTTTCTCATGCGGAGGCTGAAAGAAACGTTCTGTTCCACCGTGAGCCAGGGGAACAGCGTAGGCTTCTGGAAGACCATGCCGCGTTCCGGAGAAGGGCCTCCCACGGGCAGCCCGTTCAGCGTGAGCGTTCCCGTGGTGGGTTTTATGAGGCCGGCGATCAGGCGCAGAATTGTGGATTTGCCGCAGCCCGAAGCGCCCACGATACTGATGAATTCGCCCGTGCGGACCTCTAAAGAAACTTCCTCAAGAGCGTTGGTGACCTCTTCCATTTCAGTGCGCGCGAAACTTTTGGACACCTGCGAAAGTCTCAGGCAGCTTTCATTCATTGATGGACCGCTCCTTCCTGCCAGCGAAGCACCTTTTTCTTGACCAGAGCCAGGAGGGCGTTGACGGTGACGAAGATAATGCAGATCAGCACGATGGCGGCGTACATCTTGCCGTACTGGGCCCAGCTTTTCTGCCAGGTGATATACCAGCCCAGGCCCGACTCGACGCCGATCATTTCAGCGACCAAAAGGGCCGTGCAGGCCGAGCTCATGCCCTGCGTCAGTCCCTGGAAGATGTTGGGAACCACCAGAGGGACGGCCACGCGGAACACCAGCTGCCATCCTCGTGCGCCCAGAGTTCTGGCGGCCTCGAAGTAGGAATTGTCGATGTTGTGAATGCCCGTCTGCGCGGCGATGGTCATGGAGAACCATACGCCCAGGGCGATGACGAAGACGCTGCCCTTGAACAGCGACGAGGCGATGACCATCACGACGGGAATCCAGGTCGTGGAGGGAATGGCTCCCAGCAGTTTCAGAAAGGGGGCGACCCAGTAATCGCAGCGGCGGTCGTAGCCGATGGCGATACCGGTAACAAGGCCGATTGCGGCGCCGCTGAAGTAGCCCGTGAAAAGCAAGATCAGCGAGTTCAGCGTGCAGTCAGCCAGGTAGGCGTAATCCTCCAGTACTGCTACGAGGACCTGGTCGGTCCAGGGGAAATAGGGCAGCATGAGAATGCCCGTCTTGAGCGTCAGCCAGTCGTAACCGAGGAGGAGCAGAAAGATGAAACTGTAAAAGGGAGCTTTGCAGCGAAGGCGGTTGAACATCTTTTTCCGCCGCAGTCCCCAGAGGAAGCAGAGCAGCCAGCCGCCCATAAGCAGCCCGATGAAGGCGGCGTAAACATTGGTGCTTTCGTTGCCCTTCAGGTTGGGCACCAGGTAATACTCCGCCAGCGCAGCGGCGCCCGACGCCAGCGGCAGCAGGCAGATAAAAACATCCCAGAGCCGCCCCAGCCTCGTTTGGGGGGCGCTTTCCAGTTCCAGAAGCTCGTCCTTTGTCATGCTGCGCCCCTTGAAATGCCGTGGAGGGCTTGTCTTTTCCGGTGTCATTGAGTGTAAAACCCCTTTGTTCGCTCCTGATAGTTTGTGGTTATTATTCTAAAAAATCATGTTCAAAATCGCTTTTACGGCGTTTGTTGTCAATGACATTATAATTATTATTCCAATATTTACAAGGGGCTTCTGCCGGATTTTTCTGTTGAAAACGTACAATTTTTCATGAACTCCATTTCAAAAAGTGGGAGTCGTTCTCACGCAGGCGCTTTCGCGGCTCGGGTTGTGTCGGAAAAAAGAAAAAACTTGCCGGCCTGCGGGGCTGAAAACTGAATGGAAAATAAAAGGACCTCCGTGTTTTTACGGATTTCCGATAAAAGCGCTTGTATTTTAGAGAAACTGTGAGATAATGAATTGCATTTGATGCGCAGCACATACAAGCACATGAGGAGGTTATCTTAGGATGAAAATTGGAGAACTGGTTCAGAGCGGCGATTGGAAAGGCGAGAAGCATGTGCCTGTTATCGAGGCCCCCGCGAAGGTTAAAGCGGGCGAGGCTTTCGACGTAAAGGTCAGCGTGGGCAAGGAGATTCCCCATCCCAACACTCCCGAGCACCACATCGACTGGATCAAGCTTTACTTCAAGCCAGCGGCGGGCAAGTTTGCCGTCGAGATGGGCTATGTGAGCTTCCTGGTCCACGGCGAGAACGCCGTGAACCCCGCCGGCTGTCTTAGCGTCAAGCTGAAAGAGCCGGGAACCTTAATCGCGGTTTCCTACTGCAACATCCACGGACTTTGGGAGTCCAGCGCGGAAATCACCGTCGAATAAACGGAGCATAGACAGAGAGAGGGGCGCCGCAGCTTCATAGCTGCGGCGCCCCTCTCTCTGTCTATGCTCCGTTAGATTACAAATGACTGTCGGTTTGCCTGAAGGCCCTACCGGTACTGAAGGTATTCAAGAAACTTTTTGACCGCCAGCGAGGCTGATTCTTTGTCCCGCAGGGCCAGGCCGATGTCGCGGTAGGCCGGCACGTCCAGTTCCTTGGTCACGATGCGGTAGGGGACGCGCTTCAGGATCAGCTGGGGCAGGATGCTGATCCCCAGCCCGCTTTCCACCATGGACATGATCGCGTAATCGTCCCAGGTGGTGAAGTGGATTTGGGGAACCAGACCGTTCTGCTCAAGGATTTTCGAAATTTCCCTGTTCGACCCCTTTTCCAGCAGCATAAAGGGATCTTGGCACAGAGCCGCTGCGGGGAATTTCTCGCAGCCCGCCAGGGGGTGGTTCTCGGGCAGAATGGCCAGGAGCTTGTCCCGTTCGAGAAAGAGCGTTTCCAGGTCGGGATGGGTGGGCAGCCGCAGAAAGCCGCAGTCCACGCGGCCCTCCAGGATCCATTCCTCGATTTCGGTGTAGTCGCCCATGAGGAGTTCATAGTCGATGTTCGGATAGTCTTTCTGAAATTCCCTGATGATGTTTGGCAGCCAGTGGGTGGCCACGCTGGAAAAGGTGCCGATGCGGATCAGCCCGGACTGCAGCCCCTTCAGCTCGTCGATCTGGGTTTGCAGTTTCAGGTATTCTTCGCAAAGCCGTTTTACCTGGGGCAGCAGCTTGAGGCCGTCGGAGGTCAGGCGCACGCCGGCGCGGCCGCGTTCCAGCAGCGAGACCTTCCATTCTTGCTCAAGGTCGTTGATCATGCGGCTGACGCCCGACTGGGAATAGGACAACGCCTCGGCCGCTCGCGTGAAGCTGCCGAACTCCACCGTTTTCAGGAAAACTCTGAACTTTTGGATGTTCGTGTCCATGATATCGACCTCATACATTTGATTTTCTCATGCTGTTGATGATAAAGATTCGCTATTGTAATTGACCTCTCTATGATACACTCTCGAGACAGAATCTTCAAGCAAAGAAGGCGTGGTCATGTGGTACGGAAATGAGTTTCAGAGGCCCCTTCACAAGGGCCGCGAAGAGGCGCGCCAATGAAAAAAGCCTGCGGCAAATACCTATTCTCGCTGCTGCTTTTTGGCTCTAACGGCATCGTGTCCAGCCATATCTCGCTGCCCAGCTCCGAGATCGTCCTGATGCGGACGCTGGTCGGCAGCCTGACGCTGATCGCTGTTTTGGCGGCGGCGAAGAAAGAGTGGAGCTTCCTGCGTTTTAAACGGCAGCTGGCCTTTATCGCCCTGTCGGGCATGGCCATGGGGGCGAGCTGGATCTTTCTCTACGAAGCCTATCGCGAGATTGGCGTGGGCATCGCGTCGCTGGCCTATTACTGCGGCCCCGTGATCGTGATGGCCCTCGCGCCCCTGCTGTTTCACGAGCGGCTGACCTGGACCAGGGCCGTAGGCTTTCTGTCGGTGCTGGCAGGGATATTTCTCATTAACGGCCAGGCTGCTCTGGCGGGAAAACCGGGCTGGGGAATTTTCTGCGGCGCCATGTCGGCGGTGGCCTACGCCGTCATGTTGATCTTCAACAAAAAAGCCGCTCCTGTCACGGGGCTGGAGAACGCGGCGCTGCAGCTGTTGTCCAGCTTTTTGACGGTCGCCGCCGTGGTCGGTTTCAGACAGGGCTTCACGGTTCCTGAGGCGGCAGACTGGCCGCCGATCCTCTGCCTGGGGCTGGTCAACACGGGAATCGGATGCTACCTCTATTTCTCCGCCGTCGGCCGTCTGCCGGTGCAGACCCTGGCGGTCTGCGGCTACCTCGAACCCCTGTCGGCGGTGGCCTTCTCCGCGCTGTTTTTAGGCGAGGCGCTGCGCCCGATCCAGATCGCGGGAGCTGCGCTGGTGCTCGGAGGCGCCTTGTTCGGAGAGACGGCCGGCACGTTTTTTTCGCGCTTTCAGAGAAAAAAGCACGGCCTTACCGAGATCGGCACGCCAAAGGAGGCTTGGGCCGGAATGGAAATGAAGAGGCTTTCCTAAGGGGCTCGTCCGCGCCGGAATTTAGCCTTTGCGATGTTTGTCCACACAAAAACGCAGAATCAGCTTCGCGCTGATTCTGCGTTTTTGTGTACATGGAACTATGAAGTTGCGGGCTCCGCTCATTGCCATACAGAGAACCGCCGACCCCTTTTTCATGGAGCGGAAAAGGGCGCTGAAGCCTCTCCGTCCCCAGTTTTCGCAGCCTTAAACGAGGGGGGTCTAATAAGCCCTGTACTCGACCTTTCCGTCGATCATGGTCATCACGACGTGAGCGCGGGAATCCAGAGGATCGGTGTCCCAAAGGACCAGGTCGGCGTCCTTGCCGGCGTCGATGGAGCCCACCCGGTCGTCGATGCCCAGGTGTTCCGCGCCCGACAGAGTGACTGCGCGCAGGGCTTCGGCCTCGGTCAGCCCCGACCGGTGAGCCAGCGACGCGCAGAGGATCAGGCCGTAGAGCGGGATCACCGGGTGGTCGGTGATGATGCAGAGATGCACGCCGGCGTCGCGCAAGACCGCCAGCGTGTCCCAGCTCTTGTTCTTGAGCTCCAGCTTTTCGGCGCCCGTGAAGGTGGGGCCCACGGCCGCCCTGACGTGGTGCTCCGCCAGCCACGGGGCGATCAGGTGCCCTTCCGTGCAGTGCTCGATCGTGAAGCCGATGCCGAACTCCTCGGCGATCCTGGCGGCGGTGCAGATGTCGTCGCAGCGGTGAGCGTGGACGCTCAGGGGGATTTCACCGCGCAGGACCATGCAGAGCGCCTCCATGTCGAGCTTCACGTCGAAACTGTCCTTACGCTCCTGCTGGGCCTCGTAAAAATCCTTCTTGTTCATGTAGTTGCGCGCGTTCTGAAGGGCTCCGCGCATCACCGCCGCGTTGCCCATGCGGGTCGTGGGCGTCTTGTTCCCATTGGCCTTGTAGACCCTGACGGGGTTCTCTCCGAAGGCCGCCTTCATGCAGGACGGCGCTTTCACGAGCATATGGTCCACCACGTGGGTCTCCTTCAGCTTGATGATTGCGCCCTGGCCCCCGATCACGTTGGCGCTGCCCGGAAGGGTCTGGACGCAGGTGACGCCGCCGGAACGGGCTTCGGCGATGTTGGGGTCCAGCGGATAGACAGCGTCCAAAATCCGGAGATCCGGCGTGACGGGGTTGGTCATCTCGTTGTAGTCGTAAAGGCCGTAGAGCGCCGCCTCCGTCCAGGTCGCGATATGCGTGTGGGCGTCGATCAGGCCGGGTGTCAGCGTCAGGCCGCGTGCCTCGATAATTTCCGTGCCGGCGGGGGCGCCGAGGTGGTCGCCCACGGCGGCGATCTTCGCCCCGTCCACGAGCACGGCTCCGCAGGGGAGCGGCGCTCCCGACACCCTTTCAACTTTTGCGTTAACGATCAGTTTCATTCGATAATTCCTCCAGGTTTAAATGTAATAGGATTTGTGAAAATCTTTTGTATGGCCGGTTCGGCGGCGGCAGGTCTCGCGGATATGGCGCCTCTGGCAGGCGCCGCCGCCCGCGGCATTTTTCAGCCGCCTTACATGATATCACGGAACGGGGAGAACCGGGAGGCCCCTTTTGCCTCCTTTCGCACTGCTCACTCTCTTGTGTCCTTCGTCATTTCTGTGCTATGATAAGGGCTTAATCGAACCCCCGGCGCATGGCAGAGAATTTCCGCCGGGACTCTTCCAAAAAACGCTTCCCTGGGAAGCGTCACGACAAAAAATCAGGAGGGGCACTAATGAGAAGCAGAAGAAAATGGTTCTGGGGCGCGCTGTTCTGCGCCGCGCTTTTGGCCTGCGCTCAGGCGGCTGCCGGCGCTCCCAGAAATCCCTTCGCGAATCTTGGCGCTATGAAAAGCTACTTTGTGGACAAAAGAATCGGCTACGTGGAGGGGTCCGCTTTCGAGGAGGTCTGTAAAAAGACCTTTCCCCGGGCTCTGAGGGTGAGTTTCGAAAGCGAGAAGGCCATGACCGAGGGCCTGCTGGCCGGCAAGATCGAGGGCTATCTGACCACCCTTCCCAGCGCGCAGATGACCGTCGCGGCGGAAAAAAAGCTGTGGTTGCCGCCGGTGGTCGTCAAAAAGGACAACTATGCCTGGGCCCTCAGCCGGAGCAACGAAAAACTGATCTCCAGGATCAACGCCGCGCTGCGCCGGATAGAGAAAGAGGGCGGCATGGAAAAGCTCCAGGCGCGCTGGCTGAACGGTGACATCTCGGCCCGGACCGTGCCCGACTACGACCTCAACGGCAGGCGCGGGAAGTTCCGAGTGGTCACCGACGGCGACTCGGCCCCCTTTATTTTCCTCCGGGACGGCAAGATGCTCGGCTATGAGGTGGAACTGCTGATGAACGTGGCGAAGGCGCTGGACTACGACGTGGAATTCGAGGTCATGAGCCTGGCCGACCTGGTCCCCGCGGTCGTTTCCGGGAGATGCGACGTCGCGGTGGCCTGCCTTTCCGTCACGAACGGGCGCAGAAAGCAGATCCGCTTCACCGAGCCGATCTTTGAAGGCGGCGTCGTCATGGTGGTGCACGAGGGCGTCAAGCCTCTTGAAAGCGGGAAATAGGGGGGCCGCCGCAGCCGTGTCCGCGATGAAATCCGGCGGCTGCGGCGCGCTCATACTCATTATCCATAGAACAGCTGAACTAACATCCAGGGCTGGCCCGAGGGGCCATGCAGCCGCTAAAGGCTATCTCGGCCTGTTCGGCCTGCCTATACTTGCTTGGTGGCTATCTCTTGGGTCGTCCCTCCCGTGCCCATTTTGCGTTTTTATTGTAAAGTCGTATCAGATCTCGTCCCAGGGGACGCCGGTGACGAGGTAGTGCCTTTTCTCGTCGGATTGAGAGTAAATCCGGGGCTCATCGCCATAGTATTCAAAGATGAATTCATTTTTGTCCCAGCGCGGGAGAATGGCCCACATCTCGCTGCGGACCGCCAGCGAAACGTCGTCAATGCCCCGCAGCGCCGGCAGCAGCTCTTCCATAAGAAAGGCGTAGCGTTCCTTGAATTCTTCCCAGGTGGAAGACACGGTCTGGATCATTCTGTTCACCTCGATAAAAGTTCGGTTCTTGAAAAGTAAAGCATAACAGATTCATGCTTCTTTGCAAGCCTCTTTCGGCTATAATAGGCAGGAGCATTTTTGAAGCCCCGCTTTGAGGCGGGGCCATTTTAAGGAGGAATTTTGTACATGAAAAAATCGAACACCCTCATTCTGGCGTCTTTGGCGTCTTTGGCGCTTTCGGCCCTTTTGGCTTCCGGCGCGCTGGCCGCCGATCCCCAGCCGGCGAAGGTCCTCGCCACGGTCGGCAAGGACTCGATCACCCAGTCCGACCTGGACGCGGCCATGCAGGGGCTGAACCCCCAGCAGCGGGCCGTTTACGACAGTCCCGAGGGGCGCGCGGAGATGCTCCAGAACCTCGTGGACTTCAAGCTCTTCGCCATGATGGGACGCGACATGAAGCTTCAGGACACGGCTGAGTACAAAAAAGCCATGGAGAACTTCGAGCAGGCCCTCCTGTTCAAGATGGCCACCGAGAAGATCCTGCAGGACGGCCGCAGCGCCGCCGTGAGCGACGCCGACGCCCAGAAGTTCTACGACGAGCATAAGGAGATCTTCGTGGTCCCCGCGGCCGTGAAGGCCAGCCATATCCTGATCGAAGTGGCGAAGGACGCCCCGGCCAAGGACGTGAAGGCCGCGAGGGCCAAGGCCGCCGCGCTGCTGAAGGACATTAGGAGCGGAAAGATCAGCTTCGAGGACGCCGCGAAGGAAAACTCCTCCTGCCCCTCCAAGAACCGCGGCGGCGACTTGGGTTTCTTTGCCAAGGGCCAGATGGTGAAGCCCTTCGAGGACGCCGCTTTCGCGCTGAAGAAGGATGAAATGGCGAAAGAGCCCGTGCGCTCCGATTTCGGGTTCCACATCATCAAGGTGACCGACACCCGCAACGCCGTCACCCGCCCCTTCTCCGAGATGAAGGACGACATCAAGGGCGAGCTGGCCAACCAGAAGCAGATGGAAGCCCTCAACAAAGCGAAGCAGGACCTGAGGAACCGTTATAACGTGAAGATCTTGACCGACGCCAAGCCCGAAGCGATCAAGCCCTCGGCGAAATAGGCGTCTTTCCGAAAAATGTTCTACGTGGAACATACACCTTCAGGGGAAAATAATTCATGAAAATGGGGATGAACTCGTAAAACTGCGCGAGTTCATCCCCATTTCGCGTAGAAAGGCCCCGATCCTCCGCAGCCGGCAGAGCGTGGCCCTCCGCGCTCCAACCTTTTAACTCGCTCTTTCGGCCCATTATGCCCATTTCCGATGAAACACCCAAACCAGCGCCCGGGGCCGGCCTGAGGAAAATCGGTTCTGCTTCATACCAATTCGCATTCAACGTGCTTAATTCCAGACTGAAGGTCAAAATCAAAGGATTTCAACGCAAAGGCTGAAGAGAAAGGGCGTAAAGGACGCAAAGGAAAAGTAAAACCTAAATTACTAATAAAAATCAATTAGCGTGATGTAATTTGTGAATTTTGCTTGATTTCGCGGTTCAAAAGTCTTTCAAGGTTTTTCTTTGCGAACCTTTGCGCCCTTTGCGTTGAAATCTTTTGACGTGGCTCTTCGATTTGATATTAAGCACGTTAATGGAGAATTAGTATCAGACATACTCGGACCGCGTTGGCGGCCCTGCGCGGCTTGCGGCCCCGGTCTCCAATGAAGCCGTTTAGCTGCGAAAGAGTATCAGAGATATTTGGCGTTTCAATTGATGAATAGTGTCAAACGGCAATTGGGGCGCTGTTCCCGCTCTATGGAATTGGAGAAAAGTACAGGTACTTTTACCTGTTCCCGAGGTGAAAAATCTGGTATGATTGTCCTGACGGGGCGCTTTTTGCGAGAGCCTGAAAGGGTGACTTCAGGCCGGCGGCGCCCTGGGGGATCAACAGCCTTGCTACAAAAGAGAGGATTTTTACCGTGAATACAAGGAGAATGAAAAAAATGTTCTGGGGGCTGGCGGCTCTGTCGCTGCTGTGCGCCGCGCCAGCCGCCAACGCGGAAGACATTCCAGTTTCGATTATCGCGGGCGTGGAGGCCTGGAGCGCGAAAAAATATGACCAGGCTTATAAAATCTTCATGGAGAACGCCGAAAAGGGGTCGCCGCCGGCCATGACGGCCCTCGGCTATATGTACGCCCAGGGCGTGGGCGTGAAGAAAGACCTGGCCGAGGGGCTCAAATGGTACCGGCAAGCCGCCGCCGCGGGGGAAGTCTACGGGATGTATTACCTCTCGGCGCTCCTGCGCTCCGATCCGAAGCTCGAGGGCCGAGAGGGAGAGGGCATGGCGCTTTTGGAGGAGGCCGTGAAAAAGGACCTTCCCGAAGCCTGCCGGGAGTATCATAAAATTTTGCAGGATTCGGGCCGTCTGACCGAGGCCCAGGCATTTCTGAGAAAATGTTCCGAGGGCGGCCAGACCTGGGCGATGACCGCTCTCGGCGTCGCCCTGAGCTATGGCGAGGGCGTCGTGAAAAACGAGGCCGAGGGGTTGGATCTGCTGAAAAAAGCCGCAGCGAAGGGCGACGTTTCCGCCAGCCATCACGCCGCGGTCATCGAGAAGAAACGTGGCCACGACGCCGAGGCGCGGAAGCTCCATGAAGAGGCCGCCGCGCTCGGATACGCCCCTTCACTGTACATGATGGGGCGCTATTTCCTCGAGGACGGGCGCGGCGAAGAAGCCCTAAAAGCGCTTCAGAAAGCGTCCCAGGGCGGCTACGCTCCTGCACAGCTTTACCTCGGCCGGCTGTGCGAGCGCGGAAAACAGATGAAAGCCGACCTTGCCGAAGCGGCCCGCTACTACAAGATGGCCGCCGATTCGGGCGACCCCGCCGGCTGCAACGAGTTGGGACGCCTGACGGAGAAGGGCCTCGGCGTCCCCAAGTCTCCCGAGAAGGCCTTCGCCCTGTACGAACAGGGCGCTCAGGACGGCAACGTGCAGGCGCTGTACAACCGTGGGCGTTTGAAATTCATCGGTCTCGGGACGAAAAAGGACCAGAAGGGCGGCATAGCGGACCTGCAGAAAGCGGCCGACCTGGGCGAGTCCGAGGCCATCACGGCCCTCGCCGCCATGCACTATAACGGCGATTACCTGTCTCAGGACAGGGAAGAAGGCCTTCGCCTGTACAGGGCGGCGGCCACCCTGGGAAACCCGAAGGCCCAGTACGCGCTCGCGGAGATCCTGCGCGCCGACGAGAACGGCAGCATGGTCGAAGCCGTGAAGTACTATGAAGCCGCGGCGAAAAGCGGTTATGCCGACGCCCAGTTCGCCCTGGCCCAGTACTGGGAGGACGACCGCTGGCACACTCCCGATCTGCTGCAGGCCGTCCGGTGGTATGACGCGGCCGCGGCGCAGGGCCATCCGGCCAGCATGTACGCCATGGGCCTTTTCAGGCTGGACGCGGCCAAGGACGACCGTGCCGTCAAGGACGCCGTGGAGCTGCTTGAAAAATCCGCGGCGGCCGGCTATATGCCCGCCGAATACGCCTTGGGGCTGCTGTGCGAGCAGGGCCGCATCGGCGAACGCGACATCCGGAGCGCTGTGCGGCATTACAAGAAGGCGGCCGACGCGGGCAACGACGAGGCTCAGTTCCGCATCGCCGGAATACTGAGGCGAGGGGACTACGGCTACTCCGTGAACCGGGAAGAGTCCTTCAAGTGGTATCTGGCCGCCGCGAAACAGGGAAACGTCGTGGCCCAGTGCAACGTCGCCGCGCTGTACGCCACGGGATTCGGCGTGAAGAAGGACGAAAAGGAAGCCTGGCGCTGGTACAGCCTGTCCGCCGTGGGCGGAAACGCCCAAGCCCAGTACAACCTGGGGCTGATGTACCTGCGCGGCATCGGTGTCGGAAAGGACGTCAAACAGGCTGTCACGTGGCTTGAACGTTCCGCGGAGTCGGGCTACGCTCCCGCCCAGAACGCGCTGGGCTCTCTGTACTCAGAAGGCACCGACGTGAACCGCTCGGTGGAGCTGGCGAAAAAATGGCTGACCGCGGCGGCCGAGTCGGGGTACGCCCCGGCCCAGTATAACCTGGGGCTGCTGTACAGCTACGGCGCCGACGGCGAAATCGACCCATCGGCGGCGATCAGCTGGTTCGAGCAGGCTTCTGCCCAGGGGCACGCGAACGCGGCCTGGTATCTGGGCAGCGCCTACGAGGAAGGGCGCGGTGTTGAAAAGGACCTGGAGCGCGCCAAAACATACTACGCTCTCGCCAAAGACGCTGGCAGCGAGCGCGGCAAACAGTCTCTGGAACGTCTCGAAAAGGGAAAAAAGTGATAGACTGTTATTACCGGCGTAGCGGCGTCACTCGCTAAACGTCCCAGCTGCTCGGAACTCTCCCCGAGGCAATCCTCAAGATAAAGGAGACGTAGGCCTCCGGTTGCCTCGGGGGAGAGTTCCTTCGCACCTGGAACGTTTATCGAGCGCCGCCTCCCTGCGCTGCTGAAAAAAGAGATGGTTCAGCAGTACAG
>SFDM01000077.1 GCA_004558205.1 Pyramidobacter piscolens | reverse complement strand
GCGGCCATCTTCTCGAAGTCCTCCGTGGTCTCCTCCTCGATAACGTCCATGGCGTCGTCCACGGTGACGATGCCCACCAGGCGCTCCTCCTTGTCCACCACAGGCATGGCCAGGAAGTCGTACTTGCTCAGGGCCTGGGCCACGTCCTCTTTATCATCCATGGTGTTCACGGACACCACATTGGGGTCCATGATCTCCTCGATCAGGTCGTCCTCCTCCGCCAGCAGCAGATCCCGGACGGACAGCACACCCAGCAGATGCCGGGTAGAATCGGTGACATACAGGATGTTGATGGTCTCCAGCTCACCGCCGATGCGGCGGATGCGCTTGAAGGCGTCCTCCACCGTCATGTCCTTTTTGAGGGACAGAAACTCCATGTTCATAATGGACCCGGCGGAGTCCTCAGGGTACTGGAGGATCTCGTTGATGGACTTGCGCATTTCCGGCGTGGCCTTGTCCAGGATGCGGATCACCACGCTGGCGGGCATTTCCTCCACGATGTCCACGGCATCGTCCAGATACAGCTCGTCCAGCACCTCCTTCAGCTCGGCGTTGGAAAAGCCGTTGATGAGCATCTCCTGGCTGTCGGACTCCAGCTCCACGAATACCTCCGCCGCCAGCTCCTTGGGCAGCAGCCGGTACAGCAGAGGCATCTGTTCCTCGCCGGCCTCCTCCAGCAGCAGGGCGATATCTGCAGGCTCCATAGGCAGGAACAGGTCCCGCAATCGGGCGTATTGCTTATTTTTGATAAGCTCCTCGATTTTCTCCAGATATTCGTCCAATTCTTCCTGATGATCGAACATGACCGGTTCCTCCTTCCCTGAATGAATGAAAAAAATCCACAAGCGTGACCTGGCCACCGTAACAAGCTTTAGCATCGCGGGGCGGTGAAACTGCGTTAGATGATACCTTGGTTTCGATATCGCCTGTTCAAACCCTCTCATGGTGTCTCCACCACTCTGCGGCAGCAGTCCGTATCCCTCGCGGTAGCCTTACCTACCGGAGCATATTTTATTCCTTCTTAGATTAAAACATTTTTCTCTGCCTGTCAACCCTTTTTGCCGGAAAATGGAAAAAATCAGGCCCGTTTCCGGACCTGATTTCTATATACAATATGTTACGCCTTCTTGGCGATGTCGCACAGGGCGGTGAAGGCCACGGCGTCGTTGATGGCCATCTCAGAGAGCATCTTGCGGTTGATCTGGATGCCGGCCACCTTCAGACCGTGCATGAAGGTGGAATAGTTCATGCCGTTGAGCTTGCAGGCGGCGGAGATGCGGGTGATCCACAGCTGGCGGAAGTCCCGCTTCTTCAGGCGGCGGCCCACTGAAGTGCTTGGACTTGGCGCCCCAGTAGCCCTTGGCCAGCTTCAGCGTCTTATTTCTTCTTTTACGCGCCATCATAGCGCCTTTAACACGTGCCATTTCTTAATTGCCTCCTATTTCTAACGATATCCGTCTCTTATTTGTAGGGGATCATCTTGCGGATGGTGGCCTCATTGGTGCAGTCGGCGTAGGTGCCGCTGCGCAGGCGACGGCCGCGCTATGTGGCTCTTGAAAGCGTGCGCTCTCTTGACCTTGCCGGACTTCGTCAGATTGAAGCGCTTCTTGGCGCCGCTGTGGGTCTTCAGTTTAGGCATAATAGTACTCCTTCCATCTATTCTCCCGTTCCCAGGGGGACGGGAAGAACTCGTGTGTTATGCCACGTCGGCGCAAAGCTCCGCGAACTTCTTCAGCAGATCCCGGCCGATATCCGTATGCGCCATCTCGCGGCCGCGGAAGCGGACGGAGACCTTCACCCGGTTGCCGTCAGCCAGGAACTTCTGCGCGTTTTTCAGCTTCGTGTTGAAGTCGCCGACATCGATGCCCGGAGACATGCGAATTTCCTTGATCTCCACCACATGCTGGTTCTTTCTGGCTTCCTTTTCCTTCTTGCTGCGCTCGAACCTGTACTTGCCATAGTTCATGAGCTTGCACACAGGCGGCGTGGCCTGGGGGGAAATCTTCACCAGGTCCAGTCCCTTTTCCTCGGCGATGTGCAGACCCTCCGCAGAGGACACAATGCCCAGCTGTTCGCCGTTTTCGCCGATGAGGCGGATCTCCTTATCCCGGATCTCTTCATTGAGTTCATGCTCTACCTTGCTAATAACCGTCGCACCTCCATTCGATCAATAAAAAAACGCGAATGCACCATGCATCCGCGCAACAACACGGCCCCCGACATACGGAAACCATGGAAACAATTGCTGTTGACCTCTTTGCCACGGGCGGGAGGTGAGGCGGATGCACCCAGCCTTCTTTGTTTTCTCAGACAGTATACCAGAGACACCGGCGGCTGTCAAGGACTTTTTCATGAAAATATCGTTGAAATCTGCCCCCCTGCCGTGGTAACATAGGGAGAGAAAATTGCGGAAAGGGGGCGCGCCCTATGGCCCAT
>SFDM01000076.1 GCA_004558205.1 Pyramidobacter piscolens | reverse complement strand
CGCCGCCAACCCCTTCAGCGACGTGCCGATGAACCACTGGGCTTATGACGCCGTCGCCCAGCTCACGTCCCGCGGCGTGATCTCCGGTTACCCCGATGGAACCTTCAAGGGCAACAAGGCCATGACTCGCTACGAGATCGCTTCCATCATCGCCCGCTCGCTGGCCAATGCCGAGTACGCCACCAAGGAAGACATGGAGCGCCTGAAAGCCCTCGTCGTCGAATTCCAGCCCGAACTCGAAGCCCTCGGCGTCACCGTCGATGGGTTTGACAGCAGACTTACCAAGCTCGAGAAGGGCGTGGGCGGTTGGAAGATCTGGGGCGAACTGCGCTTCGACGCTGTGAAGGCCGACCAGGATGACGCCAAGTGGGGCGGTAACCAGAAGTGGGACAGCAGCCGTTATCGTATCTGGATGCGTAAGCAGGTAAGCGATAAGGTCTCGTTCACGGCCCGTATCGGCAACCTTGGCGGATCCTACCGCAACTTCCGCGCCAGCGCCGATATGGCTTTTGACCGTTACTACATGGACGTGGCCGATTTCCTTGGCATGGACGGCCTGACTTTCACCGCCGGCATGTTCCTGAATGACTGGGAAGGCGACGATGGAATGTACACCGACTGGGACAGCACGCTGACTGACTTCACGGTCAAGGGGTTCCAGCTGAAGAAAGATTTCAGCATGGGCGAAGTGGTTGCCTTCGGCGGCAAGGATGGACGTCAGTTTGGTGCCCGCGCTAAGGTCAACTTCAACGAGAAGATCTGGTTGAGTGCCAACGCTATCTGGACGAACGGAGTGGACACTGCTGCTACTCACGCCCTTGTTTATGATGCAGAGACCGGTTTGTGGGGTTCCAAAGACACCGCGGCTGTAAATGGAATTTATACAAAGACCTATTGGGCAGCTGCTGGATTTAAGTTCACCCCCGGCATCGAGCTGAAGGGCAGCTATATCTGGCAGAAGAACGATCAGGAAGGCGCCAGCGATCTGGATGCCAACGTCTGGAAGCTGATCCTTGACGTGAAGCAGGACGTGCTCAAGTTCACCAGCCTGTGGGTTGAATATCAGAACTACGAAAAGGGCTTCATTATGATGAACGCTCCCTTTGACGAGTTCAACTCCCTTTACATGGAAGATGCCGTTAAGACCAGCGACATGAAGGTCTGGTTCGTGAAGGCCGCCCAGAAGTGGACCGACAAGTGGAGCACCTGGGTCCGCTATCTGAATGTCGATGTTGACAAGGCTTCTGAGAAGTATGACGATATGACCGAGTGGGGCCTTGGCGTTGGCTATCAGTACTCGCCCGCTCTGAGCTTCGAACTGGCTTATGCCAACGAGAAGTTCGACGGCAAGCGCGAGGATGACAATGTCGTCCGCTTCCGCACTCACCTTAAGTTCTAAGGATAATTTTATCAAGAGTACCTAGTCCAAACGGTGAACACCAGGCGGCGGTTCCTTCGGGAGCCGCCGCCTTTCTCTTTCTGATTACAAACGCGGCGAGGGGAAAAGCTTATGAAATTCCATAGAGGAGTGGTCTTTACGGGCGCTCTAATTCCCGAATCTTCTCGACAGGAAGTTCCGAAAGCATGGCGATGTTCTCGAGGTCCATCCCTGTCTTTAAAAGGTTCTGCGCTACTTTTATTTTGCCTTTTTCCAAGCCCTTTTCCAAACCTTTTTTCATCCCCTTTTTCATGCCTTTTTCCATACCTTCTGCTATACCCTTCTCCCAGCCTATCTCCAACTGCTCCCTCTCCCTGCGCTCCCGCTCCTGCTCGGTGTGAAGGCGGTCCAGCTCTTCTCTTTTTCGATGAAGGCGTTCCTGGATGGCAGAAAAAAATTCTAGTCTTGCAGTTTCGTCATCCGTGGTTGAATTCATTGTAATTCCCTGATTTTCTCGACAGGGAGCTTCGTGGCTGCTGCGATGATCTCAGGAGCCAGCCCCGCATTCAAGAGGTTACGGGCCACCTCAATTTTCTCTGCTTCTCTGCCTTCTTTTCTACCTTCTTTTCTACCTTCTTTTCTGCCCTCTTCTCTGCCTTCTTTTCTACCTTCTTTTTTGCCCTCTTCCCAGCCTATCTCCAACTGCTCCCTCTCCCTGCGCTCCCGTTCCTGCTCGGTGTGAAGGCGGTCCAGCTCTTCGCGTATGTAGTGCAGGCGTAATTGGGTGTCGGCGAAGAAATCTTTTTCCATGGAGATTGCATCGCCAATCTCTGGTTCGTATTTCGTCAGTTTTTGCATCTCCGGATCGCTTCCTTTCTT
>SFDM01000075.1 GCA_004558205.1 Pyramidobacter piscolens | reverse complement strand
GCTCGGCCAGGCGATGACGAAGTCGGCCTTCATGTCTATGCTGCACATCGCCGGTGTGGCGCCGCCGTAAGACTTTCTGATCGGCATGATGATCTTGGGGACGGTCGCCTCCGCCCATGCGTAGAGCAGTTTCGCCCCGTGTCTGATGATGCCGTCATGTTCCTGGTTGACTCCCGGCAGATATCCCGGTACGTCTACGATCGACAGAAGCGGGATATTGAAGGCGTCGCAGGTCCGGATAAAGCGCGCCGCCTTGCAGGAGGCGTTGATGTCAAGGCAGCCGGCCATGCAGCTGGTCTGATTGGCGACGACGCCGACCGGCATACCGCCCATACGAATGAACCCGACTATGATGTTGCGGGCATAGAGCGGGGAAATTTCAAAAAAGAAATTATTGTCGGCAATTTTTGTAATGACGGCCTTCATATCGTAAGCTTTGCGCTTACTGTCGGGAATAATATCATTGAGCTCTTCTATCCGGCGTGAAACGTCGTCGTTATTTGGACAGACCGGCGGAAGCTGCTGGCAGTTATCGGGGAAAAAGCTCAGCAGACATTTGATCTGTTCGATGCAGTCATAGTCGTCCCTCGCCATCAGATGAGAGAGTCCTGATTTGGTGCTGTGCGTCGTCGCGCCGCCCAGAGTTTCGAAGTCCACGACCTCGCCGGTAACCTCTTTGATGACGGCGGGGCCGGTGATAAAGGCTTTGCTGGTCTTGTCCACCATGATGATGAAATCGTTGAGGGCGGGGGAATAAGAGGCGCCGCCCGCGCAGCTGCCCATGAGGGCTGAAATCTGGGGAATGACTCCCGAGGCTGTAATCCGTGCATTTCACCCATCGAACCTCCCAGAACGGTGGCGTCCTGAGCGTAGGCAAAAGCCTTTCTGCCGTTGATAAGCCCATGTCCCGTGACGATCCCGTCCGCCGGAGCGTCGACTTTATCCATGCCGAACCGCGTCGCTCTGGGTTTTACGAACATGTTGTATTCTACAAAGGTGCCGGGATCAAACAGCAGGTTGATTCTCTCGCGCGCCGTCAGCTTGCCCTTGATGTGCTGCCTGTTAATTTTTTCCTGTCCGCCCTGAAGCAAAATATGCGCCTTTTTATCGAGCATGGTTTGAAGCTTTTGATTCATACGACCATTCCCCCCTAAACTTTGATTTTCTCGGATGGCTGCCGACATCACCCTCTTTCGCCAGCTGCGCAAACGGCTGTGGACGTGAACGGCGTTAAGTGCCACGTAGAACGTGAATCTTACAGAATAGTCAACGTTCTACGTGGTAAAAAATTATAGCTGGAATTTCCTAAACGAAATTGCCCTTAATGAGCTTTGCCGCAGTCCATCTGAGCGGAGAAACCCACTGCCCTCTTAGACTAATCCCTTCCAGGGGCTCAGGTCCAGCCCGCACTTCTCAAATCTTTCGCCGAGGAAGTTAAGGGCGTTCTTATACATGACCTTTTCCATGATACCGGGTCTGAGATCCAGCTCTTCCCACTGCTTGAGAATCTCGCTGAGTTTGAATACGCCCCACTCGGAACCGAAGATAAACTTGTCCTGCAGGCGTCTGTTCATGTCGTAGGTCATGCACTGCGGGAAATATTTGGGCCACATTCCGGAGGTCTCGCGCATCACGTTCGCTTTGTGCATCGCAACGTGGTTGATAACTTCCGGCCACGGTTCGCCGACGTGCAGGGCGATAATTTTCAGGTTCGGGAAGTCCGCGGCGACTTCGTCGACGTCAAGAGGCTGGCAGTAGCTCATGCTGTAAAGCCCGTCTCCGCCGGGAGCGCCGCTGCCCATTCCCGTATAGCCGATGTGGAACTGTACCGGCGCTCCAAGCTGTTGGCAAAGGTCCCACAGGGGGTAGAAACGCCTATCGTTGACGCGGAATTTCTGCGTGCACTGCTGGAACTTCAGACCGATCAGCTTCAGTTCGGTGATGGCTCTCTCCGCTTCGTGGAGAGCCTCCTGGCCCTGCCAGGGATCGACCGAGCCCCAGGCGCCGAAAAAGGCGTCGGGGAATTCCTGCCACAGACCGTAAACGAAATCGTTGCTGGTGGGCGGTTCGCCCATGCCGCTCGTCGCGTCCCAGCCGACCGGCTGCATCTTCACGCCGTGGGCGAGGGCGTCGTTCGCCATTACTTCTCTGCCAGTCTCGTCAAACTCCGCTTTCAGATCGTCCAGGGTGCCCTTGCCGGACTTGCCGACCCAGTTGGGCTGTGTGTATTTTCTAGAGGCCAGCATGGCCTTCATTGCGGGCGGATATCCGCCCTTAATAAAGGGATGCGCGTGGACGTCGATAATATGGTAACCTCTCTCTTCAAGAGTTTTTGGGGTTCTGTCTCCCTGAGGCTGTGCCATGACTTATACTCTCCTTCCAAAATTGTAATGTCCAAGCGATGGAAGCTCGAACAAATTAACGGTATTGGGCGATGTCAGGATCTCTCTTTTCGCTGAAAGCCCTGCTGCATTCCTTCGCTTCGTCCGTGTTGAAATACATGCCCAGCGCTACGCCAGCCATGGACTGAATGCCCCAGACGGAGGCAGAATC
>SFDM01000049.1 GCA_004558205.1 Pyramidobacter piscolens | reverse complement strand
CAACCTCCATTCTCGATACTATTGAGACAGCTTATCACAGCTTCGTTTTTTTCAGAGAAAGGGCTTGTCCAAAAAACGGGGGATTTGTTTTTTCTTGTCTAGGAATCGGGGTTTTGTTTTTTCAACTGTCCACTTTATGGGGTACAGTTTAGTTCAGCCTTTGCGTTGAAGTCCTTTGTCTTTGACATTCGGTCCGATATTAAGTATGTTGAATGCGAATTGGTATTAATAGGACGCCGCGTTCCATAACGACGACGCTCTGGCTTTTATTGAAAAAATTTTTCTGCAAAAAAGGAGGCGATGAGTTCTGGCGTCTCAGTTTATGGAAATAGAGACAGGATTATGGTCCCGCGGCGCTTCCGTGGGGATTCCTCTGGAAGGGGCGGCGCTGGCCTGCGCGCTTCGCCTCTGCGATAAAACCCTTATGCTGGCCCCCACGCGGCAGGACGCTCTTCGCGTCTATTCCGACTCAAAAATTCTCGGGGATTCCCAGCCATTTTTGCTCGAAGAGCCGCCTTTGGACGCGGAGCTTCTTCACAGCGAGGAGTTCTTTTTGAAGCGCGGACAGATCCTCGCGGAGTGGATCGGCAGCGACAAGGGGCTTTTGATCGCCACGCCCGGGGCCGTCGTGGCCCCCTTCCGTTTCGGACGCACGGGCCTGACCCTTGAGACGGGACGCAGCGCCGGGCGCGACACGCTGGCCGGCTGGCTGGCCGAAAACGGCTACCGGCGGACCGAGCTGGTATGGCAGCCGGGAGAGTTCGCTCTGCGCGGCGGCCTGGTAGATTTTTTCGACCCTTCCAGCGAAGCGCCTGTGCGCGTCGAGTTCTTTGACGAAGACGTCGAATCGATCCGGCGCTTTCAGCCACGGACCCAGAGAAGCTTTGAGACGATTCAGCGTTTCACCCTCCGGAGCGTCAATCACGGAGAGGATTTAAACCGCGAGATGTCCTGGGGAAATTTCAGGACTCTGCTGGTGCAGCCCAAAAAACTGGAAAACAGTTTCGGAGCTTTTCTGGAGCTTTATAACGCCCTGGTGCCGGAGAAGAGGCAGCTCTCGCCCGACGCTTACGAGACCTTCCTTCTCGACACGGGGCGCCTGCCCCGCCTCAGGGTCGTGCCGCCCGGCGACGGCCTGAAACAGGCCGAGCTGAACTACGGCGGCGTTCCCTATTTCAAGGGCGACCTGCGAAAGGCCCAGAGCTACATCAAGGCGCTGCTCCAGTCGGGGATCGGCGTCCACGTCACAAGCCGCACCCTGACGGGCAGCGCCTTCCCCCAGGCTGTGGAAATGCATCGAGGCGTGAGCCTCAGCGGCGGCGCCCTGGTCAACGACAGGAAGGAAGTTTGGATCTCCGACGCCGAGCTCTTCGGCATCAACGAGATTTCCGCCGACAGCATCGACCGGGGGATGCCTCTGGACCTGGAAGCCAGCCTGAAGCCGGGGCAGTGGGTGATTCACGAGAAGTACGGACTCTGCCAGCTCATGGGCACGTCCGTGGAGGAGTTCGGCGGACAGAAATTCGAGACCATCGTCCTCCGTTTCGACCAGGACCAGAAGCTGATCATCCCCACGTCGGAGCTTTTCAGGCTGACGCCGTGGAACGGCGAGGGCGAACCCGAAGCCGACAGCCTGAGTTCCAAACGCTGGCGCTCCGCCTGGAAAAAGGCCGAAGCCGAGATCGAAGCCGAGGCTCAGGGCCTTCTGGAGCTGTACGCCCAAAGGGAACTGGCCCGCGGCCGCGCCTTCATGCGCGACGGCGAGCTGATGGAACGCTTCGAGGACAGCTTCCCCTACACGGAAACCGCGGACCAGCTCCGCGCCATTATGGACGTCAAGCGCGACATGGAACGCCCATGGCCCATGGACCGTCTGATCGTGGGCGACGTGGGCTACGGCAAGACCGAAGTGGTGCTGCGGGCCGCGGTGAAAGCCGTGGAAGGCGGCGCCCAGGTTGCGCTGATCGCGCCCACCACTGTGCTGGCCCTTCAGCACTACAGGACCTGCCTCGCCCGCATGGGAGAGCTTCCCCTCAGGGTAGAGCTGCTGTCGCGCATGGTTCCCAAAGCCCGTCAGAAGCTGATCCTCGCCGACGCGGCGCAGGGGAAGCTGGATATCCTGATAGGGACCCACAGGCTTTTTCAGGACGATATCACCTTTAAAGACCTGGGACTGCTGATCATCGACGAAGAACACCGTTTCGGCGTCCAGCACAAGGAACGCCTGAAAATCGCCCATCCTGGGCTTGACGTGCTGTCCCTGTCGGCGACGCCGATCCCGCGGAGCCTTTCCATGGCTTTGCGCGGTATCCGCGACATTTCGGTCATTTCCACGCCTCCGAGGAGCCGCGGCGAGGTCTTCACCGTCACGTCGGTCTGGGACGAAGGGCTGGTTCACGACGCCGTCACGCGCGAGCTTGCGCGGGGCGGACAGGTCTACTATCTGCATAACCGCGTGGAGGACATCGAAGAGGTGCAGGCCCGCATCGCCAACCGCTATCCGGGGCATAAAGTGGCCGTCGCCCACGGGCAGATGGGCGAACACGTCCTGGAAGACACGATGAACGACTTCTACGATGGGAAAATCGACATCCTGGTCTGCACCACCATCATCGAAAGCGGCCTCGACGTGCCGCGGGCCAACACTCTGATCGTGGACGACGTGAGGCGCCTCGGCCTGGCCCAGATGCATCAGATCCGCGGCCGCATCGGACGCCGCAGTGAAAACGCCTACGCGCTGTTCTTCTACGAATCGGAAAATCCCGGAGGGCAGACCCGAGAGCGTCTGGAAGCCTTTGGAGCCGTAAGCTCCCAGAACGCCGGATACCGGCTGGCCCAAAGAGACTTGGAGATCCGCGGCGCCGGCGAGATCTTGGGGACGAGCCAGCACGGCTTCAAAGAGCGCATTGGCTATACGCTGTACCTTAAAAAGCTGAAAGAACGCGTGGATGAACTGCGCGGCATCGGCGTCAAGTCCGTGATCACCGACATCTCGATTCCTCTGACGATCCCCGTGGACTACGTGCCCCAGGTGGATCTGCGCATCGGCCTTTACAGGCGGCTCCTGTCGTCCTTGAGTTTCAGCGAGTACGACGAGATGCAGGAAGAGCTTCTCGACCGTTACGGGCCTCTGCCGGAACAGGTGCGGGGCCTTCTGGACGCGGCGTTGGTGCGGGGCGAAGGCGGCGCGGTGGGAATTAAAAAGCTGCGCATCGCCGGCATGCTCCTGGCTCTGGAGGGGCCGCTGCGCGGCGACCTGTTCCTACCGCCGAAATGGGCCAGCAAGAACGACGCGCGCCTTGGCGCCGGCGGCCTGAAGGGCCTGGCGGCCGTGGCGGACGAACTGAAACGGGCGCATGCCGCGGAGAAACCTGCGGCGGCGACGGCATGAAAAATATCGCGTTAAGACAGGAGTGAGCACAATGGAAGACAGAAATTACGGTTTTTCGAAGCTTGTAGAGATCATGAAGAAGCTGCGCGCGCCGGGCGGGTGCCCCTGGGACAGAAAACAGACCTACGAGACGCTCTGCCCTCACATCGTGGAAGAAGCCTACGAGCTTGTGGACGCCATCGAGAGAAGAGGCGAAGACCGTTCCATGGCTCATGTGCTGGAGGAGTGCGGCGATTTGCTGCTTCAGGTCGTCTTTGTGGGCGCCATCGCCGAGGAGCTGGGCGACTTTAACATTTCCGATATTCCAGAAGTGCTGAGCCAGAAGCTGATCCGCCGCCATCCCCACGTGTTTGGCGACGTGGTCGCCGAGGACGCCGACAAGGTACTCGAGAATTGGGAGAAGATCAAGCGCCAGGAGCGCGCGGGACAGCCGGCGGAAGACCGTTCGGTGCTGTCGGGCGTGCCCCGCAACCTGCCGGCGACGGTCAAAGCCTACAGGATCCAGCAGAAGGCGGCCATGGTCGGCTTCGACTGGGAGAAGGGCGATCAGGCCCCCGTGCTGGATAAAATCGCGGAGGAGCTTGAAGAAGTGCGCGAGGTCGTGAGCGACGAGAAAAAAGACGCCCTCACGGGGGAGATCGGCGACCTGCTCTTCGCCGTGGTCAACCTTTCGCGCCGCATGGGCATCGATCCCGACGTGGCCCTGTCGCGCACCAACTCCAAGTTTGAACGCCGGTTCCGCTACGTGGAAAAGCAGGTTGAGGCGGAAGGCGGCGACTGGTCGAAATTTACGCTTGATCAGTTGGATTCATATTGGAATCAAGCAAAGAAATCGTCTCTGTGATATAGTACCCCTAGGGCTCTCATTTTTAGGAGGCCGAATTTTTTGAGGAGGAAGATTAAATGGCTTCAAATAAAGCACGTCCCGTAGGAATTACAGAAACCGTACTTCGAGATGCGCATCAGTCGCTCATGGCGACCCGCATGGGAATCGACGACATGATTCCCGTCATGCAGATTATGGACGACATCGGCTATCACTCCCTTGAAGTCTGGGGCGGAGCCACCTTCGACGCGAGCATGCGCTTCCTGAACGAAGATCCTTGGGAACGGCTGCGCATTATGAAGAAACACTTTAAAAAAACCAAACTCCAGATGCTCCTTCGAGGCCAGAACCTCGTGGGGTACAGACACTATGCCGACGATACGGTCCGCGAGTTCGTGAAGCACGCCGTGGGCGACGGCATCGACATCGTCAGGGTTTTCGACGCGCTGAACGACCTCCGCAACATGGAAGTTTCCGCGGAACAGGTGAAAGCCGAAGGCGCCCACCTTCAGCTGTGCATCGCCTACACCACTTCGCCGGTCCACACCGTAGAAGCCTTTGTCCAGCTGGCTTCTCAGATGAAGGACATGGGCGCGGACTCCATCTGCATCAAGGATATGGCCGGGCTTTTGACGCCCACCGCGGCGAAGGAACTGGTCAGCGGCATCAAAAAAGCCACGGGGCTGCCTATCCAGGTGCACAGCCACTACACCTGCGGCCTGGCCGGCCTGGCCTACTACGCCGCCATCGAGGCGGGCGCCGACGTGATCGACTGCGCCATTTCCCCCTTCTCCCAGGGCACCAGTCAGCCCTGCACGGAAACTTTCGTTGCTGCCCTCGCCGGCAGCGAGTGGGATACGGGGCTCGACGTGCGCAGCTTCCAGCCCATCGCCAACCATTTTAAGGAAATCCGTTCGCATTATGATAAAATATTCGTGAAAATGCAGGGAGCCAACACGGATATCCTGATCGCTCAGATCCCCGGCGGAATGTATTCCAACCTGGTGAACCAGCTCAAGGAAGCGGGGCAGAGCGCGAAGCTGCAGGCCGTTCTCGACGAAGTCCCCTACGTCCGCGAGGCCATGGGCTATCCCCCTCTTGTGACGCCTACCAGCCAGATCGTGGGAACTCAGGCCACGATGAACGTGCTTGCCGGCGAACGCTGGAAGATGGTTCCCAAAGAGGTCAAGGCCTACTTTGCGGGCATGTACGGCAAACCGCCGGCACCCATGAACGAGGAGATTCAGAAAAAGATCCTGGGTGACGAGAAGCCCATCACCTGCCGTCCCGCCGACTTGATCAAGCCGGAGCTCGAAAAGGCGCGGCAGCAGGTCGGCACTTGGGCTACCCAGCCCGAAGATGTTTTGACCTATGTGTTGTTCCCCGCCATCGCCAAGGATTTCCTCGTGCAGAAGTTCGCGCGCGAGAACAAACGCGACGTGGGTTTTGACAATTTTGTGGACAGTGCGGCCTATCCTGTATAAGGCCCGGCGCTGGAGCCAGAGATTGCGCAGGACGGTTTAAAATCAGGAGGGGCGGAAAACCGTCCCTCCATATGGTATTTGTCCGCGCGGGCTGTGACGGGAACGTGAAGGTTTTAAGTGAGGAGGGACTCCTATCATAGACGAAGAGCTTTTTAAAATGCAGATGGAATGCCCTGATTCCGCGGCGCTTTTAAGGTTTTGCGGCCAGGAGGACGAGAATATCGCCCTGATAGAGACGCGCCAGAACCTGCGCATCCTGCGGCGTGGATCGACGCTCCTGGTGACGGGCGCCGACGAGGAAAAAGTGCGCCAGACCCACGACTTCCTGTGCCAGATGCGCGACGTGGCGCTGCACGGCCACCGCCTGACGGGGCAGGATGTGCGCTACGCTTTGGATACTCTTCAGAAGAGAGGCTCCGTGGATATCGGTTCACTCTATGACGAGCTGATCTGCCTGACCTACCGGGGCAAGCCCGTGCGTCCGAGGACCGCGGGGCAGCGGGGCTACATGAAGGCCATCGCGCAGAACACCATCGTCTTCGGGATCGGCCCAGCGGGCACGGGGAAGACCTATCTGGCCGTCTGCGAGGCCGTCAATCAGCTGCGCAAGGGAAACGTGAGCCGGATCGTTCTGGTCCGCCCGGCCGTCGAGGCGGGGGAGAGCTTGGGCTTTCTTCCCGGCGACCTGCGCGAGAAAGTGGAGCCCTATCTGCGCCCGCTCTATGACGCGTTCTTTGACCTTCTTTCGCCGGAGAAATTCGCGCGGTACGCCGAGAAGAACGTGATCGAGATCGCGCCTTTGGCTTACATGCGCGGCAGAACGCTGAACGATAGCTTTATCATCCTCGACGAGGCGCAGAACACCACGCCCGAGCAGATGAAAATGTTTTTGACCCGAATCGGTTTCGGCTCCAAAGCCATCGTGACGGGAGACCTGACCCAGGTCGACCTTCCCAACGGCAAGCAGTCGGGCCTCAAGATCGTCCAGGAGATCCTGAACGGCATTGAGGGGATCGCTTTTATCCACCTTCAGAATGAGGACGTGGTGCGCCATGAGATTGTCCAGAAAGTGGTCGCGGCCTACGATCGTTATGAGGCGTCACACAATCCATGACCTTGAGGTGAGCTCATGATAAAAATAGATCATTTCATCAGAGGAGAGCGGCAGGACCTGCCGCACGCCGTCTTGCAGGGTGTCCAGAAAGCGCTGCCCTACCTGATCGCGGCCGTGATGGCGCTTGTGGTCGTGCAGCTTCGGTGGTATGCGGTGGATTCCGATTCCTACTTTATCGTCGGGACGCGCGCCCGGCAGACCTACTATGCCGTGCGCGACATGAGCTACGGGGACAGGGAAGCCACTGAGCAGCTCCGCACCCAGGTGGAGGACGGCATCGTCGGCGTGGTCGTCAAAGGCCACATGAGAAGCAATGTGGGATTTAACGAGGAGTGCGAGATCCTGCTGAACAGCCCCCTGGAGGACACTCTGCTCCCCGAAGAGCTGCGCGCGCTGCTGAATTCCATGGAGCTGGACAAGCGGGAGCAGGTGATCGCCACAGTCCGCTCGATCCGCGACGACCTTCTGCGGGACCTGAAGCTGACTCCCGACGAAAAGGACGAGTTCATATGGCAGCGCATCGCGCTGCTGGAGAGCGAGCCTTCGGCCGCCAACGTGATCTTCCAGATTCTCCAGGCTCTGACCGAAGGCGACAACCTGATGGACCCGCAGATGACGGAGCGCGTTAAAACCCTGGCCGCCTCGGATATTGAGACGGTTCGCCACCTGCTCTACGCGGGCGACGTGATCGTAGACAAAGGAACCCTCGTCACGCCTCAGATCGCGCAGCTTCTGAAGCTGCAGGGCTATCCCGAGGGGCAGTTCCCCATCGGTTCTCTGGCCTTCGCGATCGCGGCAGCCTGGATCGGCGTGCTGTGGATCAAAAAGACCATGGCTCATTCCTTCGTGCTCAACGGTTACCGCGGCAACTGGGTGTATCCCTTTTTCCTGCTGATTCTGGGCTGGTTTATGCAGCTCGCTTTGGTCTATTGGGGCGTGAACGGCCTGGGGCTGCTCCCCGTAATTGCTATCACCTACCTGACCCTTCCCGATCTCGGCGCCTTGAACTGTTCTCTGGCGATCACTCTGAGCGGGTCGATCATCACGTCAGGTTACGACGTGACCTCCTTTGCCGTCAGCTCCATTTCGGGGTGCGCCGCGGCGCTTCTCGGGCTGTCGCTGTTCAAGAAGAACTTTTCCCGTTCCGGCGTTTGGGGGCACGCGCTGATCCTCGGGCTTTCCATGTTCTGCATGGCTTCGCTGATCCATTGGGGCCTGACGAGCCAGCTGAAAATGCAGGAGGTGGGGACCATGCTCCTGTCCTGCCTGCTGCTCAGCTTTACGGTGCTGATCATCCTGCCGATCCTTGAAAATATTTTTGACATCGTTTCGCCTCTGCAGCTCGTGGAGCTGACCCATCCTTCCCATCCCCTGCAGAGACGGATGCAGATAGAAGCGCCGGGGACCTATCATCATTCCCAGATGGTGGGCAACCTGGCGGAAGCCGCGGCGGAAAAAATAGGACTCAATCCCATGCTCATGCGCGCCGGCGCCTGTTTTCACGACATCGGCAAACTCCGGCGCCCGCAGTTTTTCATCGAGAACCAGATCTCGGGGATTAACAGCCACGACAGCATGTCTCCCGCCATGTCGGCCATGGTGATCCTGTCCCACGTGAAGGACGGGCTCGAATTGGCTGAGGAGTTCCACCTGCCCACCTGCATCAAGGCCTTTATCGCCGAGCATCACGGGACGGCGTGCCTCAGCTACTTCTACAGGAAGGCGATTCAGTCCGGGCTGAAGGCCGACGAGAGCCAGTTCTGCTATCCGGGCCCCAAGCCCCGCAGCCGGGAAACAGGCCTTCTGATGATTGCTGATTCCGTGGAAGCCGCCGTCCGCGCCGAAGGTGGGAAGATCAAAGGCTATGTGGACATCCTGCGGCTTGTGGACAGCGTGGTCCAGTCAAAGATCAACTCGGGGCAGCTCGACGAAGTCCCCTTTACGCTGAAAGACATCTCCGATATCAAGAGCGCTTTGGTCACCACGCTGCGCTCCATGTACCATACCCGCGAAATACGGCCTCTGAAATTATTGCCTGAAGGGCAAGGAAAGGAAACGATCGACGTCAATGGAACCTCACCCGCAACCTCCGGTCAGTCCGGGAAGACAAAAGAAACACCGGCAGTCACTGCAGATCCTTCTCTCAAGTGAGACAAAGGAGGATCCTCTGTCGCGTTTTGCGGTGAACGAACGGGCTTGTTTTGAAGCGCTGGCTTCAGAGCTCTACGATGAAGTGTGGCCTCTGTGGAGGGGGCGCGCTTCGATGCAGATCTCGCTGCAATTTCTCGACGAAGGGCGAATGGAGGAACTGAATGGTCAATATCGCCATATTCACGCTCCCACCGATGTGCTGACCTTCCCTCTTTTTGAGACGGACGGACGGTTCGTTCCTGACGAAGACAGCGGCCCGCTGCTTCTGGGCGACATCCTCCTCTGTCCGCCGGTGATCAGAAAGAACGCGAAGGAGCATGCCCAGCCGGAGCAGTCTGAACTGGCGCTGGTGGTTTTTCACGGAATGCTCCACCTTCTCGCCTGGGATCACGATACGCCGGAGAGGGAAGCGGCCATGTGGAGCGTCCAGGAACGGTACCGTGACCGTTTTCTCGAGAGGCTGAACCGGGGCCCGTCCCGCGAGGAAGAGGAGGAAGCCTGATATGGACTCCGTCCCTCTGTTATGCCTTTCCATCCTGATCCTGGTGGCGCTCTGCGGATACCTCTGCCTGGGCGAGGCCGCCATTTCCTCAGTCAGCATCGCCCGCGCCAGGGCCTACGCCGAAGTCAACCCGGGCCTCGAAAGCTCTGTCGAGTGGGAACTGAACAACCGGCAGGAAGCGGTCATCACCATCCTGGTGGCTCACAACCTCTTTTCCGTGGCGGCCAGTTCCCTGGCGACGGTGCTGGCTCTCGGCTTTTTGGGCGAAGGCGGCGTGGTCTGGGCGACGGTGGTCATGACGGTCCTGATGGTGGTTTTCGCCGAGTTCCTGCCGAAATGCGTCGGCATGGTGAGCGGCGAGAAATCCTTCATCGTGGTCCTGCCGGGGCTGCGCGTCTTGTCGGTGCTCCTTCGGCCCTTTGTCGCGGCCCTTGAGAAGGCGGTGGCCCTCTTCAGCGGGATTTTCCATATGGACATGACCCTTGAAAGCTCCATGGTGACTCGCGATGAAATTGAACAGCTTGTCAGAAGCGGCGAGGAGTCGGGAGCGATCGAGGAGTCGGAACGCCGGATGATCGACGGCGTCATCGCCTTCGACGAGACCCGAGTCTCGGAGATCATGGTTCCGAGGGTTTCCATGGACGCTTTGGAAGTGGACCAGACCATCGGCGACGTGATCACGGAAATCCAGGAATGGGAGCATTCCCGGATTCCCATCTACCGCGAGACGCCCGACGACATCGTGGGCGTGCTCTACCTGAAGGACATGATCCCCTATCTCAGAGCCGGGGAGAAAGGCACGGCGCTCAGCGCCCTCATGCGCAAGCCCCTCTTTGTGCCTGAGACCATGAAGGTCCACGACCTTTTCGACATCATGAAATCCGACAGGATCCACTTTGCCGTGGTGGTCGACGAGTACGGCGGCACGGCGGGCATCGTCACGCTGGAAGACTTGTTGGAGGAGATCGTGGGCGAGATCCAGGACGAATACGACGAGGAAACCGACCCCATCGTGCAGCTGGACAACCGGTCCTTCAAGGTGAACTGCTCCGCGTCGCTGGAAGACCTCAGCGCGGCGGCCGATTACGACTTCTGCTGCAGCGACGTGGATTCCGTCGGCGGCTACGTGCTCGACCGTTTCGGCAACTTCCCGAAAAAGGGAGACCGGATCACCGATTATCCCTGGACCATTGAGGTCACCGACGTGGGGGAACACCGCGTCAACGAGGTGATCTTCACCCGCGAAGAGGAGCCTGAGACATAATGGACGGCGCCTCTGGAACCGCTTCTGAAATGTCTGCAGGAGGAATACGTTCATGAGCCTTTTACCCCAATTGTGCGCGGCCATTTTGATACTGCTCTGCCTTTCGGCGCTGTACAGCGCTTCGGAAATGGCTATCACCTCGACGAGCAAGGTACGGATGGAAGCCGTCGCCGAAGAACATCTTTTTCTGACGCCCCTGGTCGAATGGGTCAACAGAGACCGTTATAAGGCCATTTCAGCTATTTTGATAGGGAACAATCTGGTCAACATCGCCGCCAGCGCCGTGGCGACGGCCCTGGCCACGGTGCTGCTCAAGGAGCATGGCGTGGCGCTGGCCGTTTCGGTCATGAGCCTTTTGATCATCGTCTTCGGCGAAGTGCTTCCCAAGTGCGTGGCCATGGCGAAGGGCGAGCAGTTTCTGATCTTCGTCCTGCCGGCGGTCAGGCTGACCAGCTGGCTCTTTACGCCCTTCATATGGTGCATGACGGGCCTGGTGAATCTTGCGAGCCGCCTCTCGGGCGTGGATCTGTCCCTCAAAGACCCCTTCGTCACCAAAGAGGAAATCGAACAGGTGGTGAAGATCGGCGAAGCTTCCGGCGCGATCGAAGAATCGGAACGCCGCATGATCGACGGCGTGATCTCCTTCGACGAGACCCGCGTTTCGGAGATCATGGTGTCCCGGACCCGGATGGACCTTCTCGAGGCCGGCCGCACCGTGGACGAGGCCCTTCTTTCCATCCAGCAGCTGGGGCATTCGAGAGTCCCGATCTACAAGGACACGCCCGACAATATCATCGGCATCGTCCACGTCAAGGACCTGCTCGCGTCGCTGCACAGCGGAAAAACCTCCGAGCCCGTTACCTCCGTGATGAGAAAACCTTTGTTTGTCCCCGAGACGCTGAAGGTTCCTTCGCTCTTCAAAATCATGCAGACGCGGCGGATCCATATGGCCGTCGTCGTCGACGAGTACGGCGGCACCGCCGGCCTGGTCACGCTGGAAGACCTGCTTGAGGAGATCGTCGGCGAAATTCAGGACGAGTACGATAAAGAGGAGCAGCCCATTGTCCCGCTCAAAGACGGCGCCTGGAAGGTCCAGGCCAGCGTCTCCTTGGAAGAGCTGAATTACGCCATCGGCAGCGATTTTGAGTGCGACGAGGTGGACACCGTGGGCGGCTTCCTGCTCGACAAGTACGGCGGGTTCCCCAGGAAAGACGACAAGCTGATCGTCGGAGACTGGCTCTTTGTGGTTGCCGACGCTGGCAGCCATCGCGTGAACAGCGTGATCATCAGAAAAAACATCGCAAAGGAGAAAATAGTTGAAAACTGAAGGTGAATTTCGTTCCGGCGTCGCCGCTGTGGTCGGACGCCCCAACGTGGGAAAATCGTCGCTGCTGAACAAGATGCTGAAATACAAGCTTTCGATCGTTTCGGCCAAACCCCAGACCACCCGGGACAACATCCTGGGGCTTTACAACGGCTCAGGCAGCCAGATCCTTTTCATGGACACTCCCGGGATTCACAAGCCCGTCCACAAACTGGGCGAGCGGCTTGTGGAGCGCGCGGTCTCCCAGTTTCAAGAGGCCGACGTGATCCTCTACGTGGTGACCATCAACGACCGTCCAGAGGACAGCGAAAACTCGCGGATCATAAAAGTTTTGAATGAATGTGAAAAAGTTCCTGTCGTTCTTGTTGTAAATAAGGTGGATCTTCCGGGATCCCGTAGTAAAATACTGCCAGTCATCGAGGCTTTTACGAAAGCGCTGACTCTGCGCGACGCCGTCCCCGTCTCGGCGAAGGACGGCACGAACAGCGACAGGCTGATCGAGGTGGTAGAAAGCCTTCTGCCCGCCGGCCAGCCGCTCTATCCCGACGACATGATCACCGACAGGACCGAGCGCTTCATCGCTCAGGAGATCATCCGCGAGAAGGTCATTACCGCTACCGAAGAGGAAGTGCCTCACAGCGTGGCGGTGGAGATCGAGGATTATAAGTCTCCCGACGAGTATCCCGAGCGGAAGGACCTCTATGTCCGCGCCACCATTTACGTGGAGCGGGACGGACAGAAGGTCATCATACTGGGCAGAAAAGGAGAGAAGATCAAGGCCATCGGGACGGCAGCCAGAAAGGCTCTCGAGGAGATGACGGGGCATAAGGTGTTCCTGGAGCTCTGGGTCAAGATCAACAAAGGATGGAGAGATTCGGAGGCGGAACTGAAAAAACTGGGCTATGGCAAGTAACCCTGCCGGAAGAGCCCTCGCAGAGGTTCCTGAAACGCACGGGCGTGGTGCTCCGCCGCAACAGCTGGATGGAAGGCGACGCGTCCGTGCAGCTCTTTTTGAAGGGCAGCGGGACCACGGGGGTCTACATCCCGGGCGCTTCCAGAGGCTCGCAGCGTTTCGGCGGGGCTTTGGAGCCTCTGGTGTGGGGGCACTTCCAGCTCTATCAGTCGAAGCGGCGCACCTACCTGAAGGAGATCGAGGTGATCGAGGACTTCTGGGGGCTGCGGCGAATCCCCCAGGCGGTCGCCCAGGCGCTGAAATGGGCGAAGATGCTGGATCGTTATCTGATCGCCGGCTATCCCTACGACGACCTTCTGGCGCTGTTCTACTGGGCGCAGAAGGCGCTTCTCGAGGGGGCCGTCCCCGACCTGGTCCACAGCCGTTTTTTATGGCGGTGGCTGCTGAGCTGGGGCATCGCTCCCGACCTCAGGATGTGCAGCATCTGCGGCCAGCCTCTTGAAGGCGGCGGAGTTTGGCAGGACGGCGCTTTTGCCTGCGCCCGGTGCGCGCCTGGACGCGCGCTGACCGATCTGGGAGAGTTCGCCGAATACGCCCTGTCGAATCGCTTTATTCCCTCAAAAATGACGCCGGGACTGTTGAATCAGGCTCGTTTGGTTGCGGGCCTCTTCATGAAAAATCTCGACGAAAACAGATGATAAAGAACCGCTGATACAGCGCGAAAACTCGGCGTCAGGGCGCAGAGCCGCCGCGGCCAGAGGCCCGGCGCGGGGAAAGTATCCCGCGTGAAAGACCTTTTTCCGGCGTTTTCTCCTCAATAACAAGTTTTTTTGCGCGGTGCAGAACGGGTCAGCGCTTCCATAAAAAACGAAACAGGAGGTTTTGAAGATGAACTTGCAAGACATCGTATTAAGACTGGAACGTTTCTGGGCGGACCAGGGATGTGTGATTCAGCAGCCCTACGACATCGAAGTCGGCGCCGGCACCATGAACCCCGCCACTTCGCTTCGTGTCATCGGTCCCGAGCCCTGGAACGTGGCCTACGTGGAACCTTCGCGCCGCCCCGCCGACGGCCGGTATGGCGACAACCCCAACCGCCTGCAGCATTACTATCAGTTTCAGGTGATCATGAAGCCCGCGCCCGAAAACATTCAGGACCTGTACATCAAGAGCCTCGAAGCGCTGGGAATCGACTCTCACGAACACGACATCCGCTTTGTGGAGGATGACTGGGAGTCGGCGGCTGTGGGTGCCTGGGGCCTGGGCTGGGAAGTCTGGCTCGACGGCATGGAAGTGACCCAGTTCACCTATTTCCAGCAGGTGGGCGGCGTGGACATGGAGAGCGTGCCCGCCGAAATCACCTACGGCCTGGAGCGCATCGCCATGTTCGTCCAGAAGGTGGACAACGTGTACGACCTGAAGTGGAACGACGTGGTGACCTACGGCGACGTGCACCACCAGGGCGAAGTGGAGAACTCCATCTACAACTTCGAGGTGGCCGACACGGTCATGCTCTCGGAAATTTTCTCGCTCTACGAGAAGGAGTGCCGCCGCCTGACGGAACGCGGCCTGGTGCTGCCCGCCTGGGACTGCACGCTGAAATGCTCTCATGCCTTCAACATGCTCGACGCCCGCGGGGCGATCAGCGTTACCCAGCGCACCGGCTACATCTCGCGCATTCGCGCCCTGGCCTCGCAGTGCTGCTCGGCCTACGCCGAACAGCGCAAAGAGATGGGCTATCCTTTGATGAAGAAAAACTGAGGAGGGACGGACAATGAACAGAGATCTTATCTTGGAGATCGGAACGGAAGAGATCCCGTCCCGTTTTATGCCGGGCGCTCTGCGCGATATCGCCCAGTTTGCCGAGGAAGAGTTCGCGAAGGAACGCCTGGAGCATGGGCGCATAGAAGTGATGGGCACGCCCCGGCGCCTGGTCCTTCTGGTGCGTTCCGTCGCCGAAAAGCAGGCCGACCTGTCGGAAGAATACAAGGGACCCGCGTGGCAGTCGGCCTTTGACGGCACCGGTAATCCCACGAGAGCCGCCGAAGGCTTTGCGAAAAGCAAGGGCATTCCCGTGGAGCAGCTCACGGCCAAGAACGTGAACGGCGTGGATTACGCTTTCGCTGTGATCAGCCACCAGGGCGGCGCCGCCGACGCCTTGCTTCCCGACGTCATGAAGCGCATCATCCTGCGTCTCGTGTTCCCCAAGAACATGTACTGGTTTGTCCCTACGGTCCGCTTTGCCCGGCCCATCCGCTGGATCCTGTGCTTGATCGGTTCCAACGTGGTGGAGTTTGAGCTGAACGGCATGAAGAGCGGGAGAACCACCCGCGGACACCGCTTCATGGGGTCGCAGAACGTGTCGGTGGACTGCAGCGACAACTACATGTCTATCATGTACGATAACAAGGTGATTGTGGACCAGAAGAAGCGCGAGGAAAAGATGCGCAGCGCCATCGCCGGCATAGAGAAGGAACTGGACGGCGTAGTCGAGCTGGATCCCGCCCTGGTTCAGGAAAACCTCTACCTTGTGGAGTACCCCGTACCGTTCTACGGTTCCTTCGACAAGAAATACCTGGAGATTCCCGAGGAAGTGCTGGTCACGTCCATGAAGGACAACCAGAAATATTTTGCCGTCAGAAATCATGCCGGCAAGCTCATGCCCTGTTTTGTGGGCGTCAGCAACAACATTGTCCCCAACATTGAGCTGGTCCGAGAGGGCAATGAACGAGTCCTTCGCGCGCGCCTTGAGGACGCCGTCTTCTTCTGGCAGGAGGACCTGAAACGGCCCCTTTCCGCCAGGGTGGACGACCTCAGAAACGTGGTCTACCAGGAAAAGCTTGGCTCGGTCTACGACAAGGTCATGCACATGGTAACCATCTCCCGCAGGATCTGCGAGTTTCTTGGAAAGACGAAGGAGGTCAAGCTGGCCGAGCGTGCCGCGCTGCTCTCCAAGTCCGACCTGGTCACCTCCATGGTCTGCGAATTCACGGAGCTTCAAGGCGTCATGGGCCGTGAGTACGCGCTGAAAAACGGCGAGGATCCCCGCGTCGCCAAGGCCATCGCGGAGCAGTACATGCCCACCGCCGCCGGCAACGCCCTTCCCTCCGACGTGATCGGCGCCGTCGTCGGCCTGGCCGAGCGCAGCTTCAACATGGTCGGCGCTTACAAACTGGGCTTCCAGCCTACGGGGTCGCAGGATCCCTACGGCTTGCGCCGCGCCATCCGCTGTATGAACGAGATCTTCTGGGGGCTTCAGCTCGATCTCGATCTGGGTAAACTGCTGGCTTCCGTGGCTGAAGATCTGGGATTGGATCAAGAGGGCCTCGACTCGCTGCTCGATTTCGTCAGACAGCGCACTCTGATTCAGCTGAAAGAGAAAGATTATCCTCACGACCTTGTGGAACTGGCGCTTTCCGTGACCGGCGCCAATCCGCTTCAAACCCTTCGCCTTCTGGAGGCCTTCTCGAAGGTCAAGGGCGAAGCCTGGTTCTCCAGCCTTGTCACCGCGGCCGTTCGCGTGAAAAACATCCTTGCCAAGGCCGAAAACGCGGCGGCGGGCGTGAATGAAGGACTCTTCGTGAAGGAGCCCGAGAAGAACCTTTATGCCGCCGTCGCCGAGGCCGACGCGCCCGTGGCCGAGGCCATGGCGCAGCGCGACTGGAACGGCCTGATGAGCGTCCTTGCGAAACTGTCGCCCGCCGTCGCCGCGTTCTTCGACGACGTGATGGTGATGGACGAGGATCGTGCCGTCAGGGCCAACAGGCTGGCGCTGCTGTCCAAATGCCAGGAGCTCTTCATGCGCGTCGGAGACCTCAGCAAGGCAAAATAACGGGGCCGCCGATGAAGTTTTCCGTGGCAGTCGTATCAGATTCAACCGGCGAAACCGCCGAGAGCCTCCTTCACGCGGCGCTCGCGCAGTTCGACGGTCTGGAAGTGGCAATCGAGCGGTACCGTTCCGTGACCGACGCCGCCCGCGCGGCCCAGATCCCCGTCGCCTTCGGCGAACACGGCGGCCAGCTGGTGGTCAGCACGCTGGTCAAGCCCGACGTCAGGACGGCGCTGAAACAGGCCACCAGCGACAATCACCTGGCCTACGTGACGATGATGGAGCCTTTGGTGGACGAGATCAGCCGCTTGACGGGCAAAGAACCTCAAGGGCTGCCAGGCATCAACCGCCGCGTGGACGGCGACTATCTGCGCCGCGTCAAGGCCATCGAGTTCACGCTGCGGTGCGACGACGGACAATCCCCCGAGCTGCTGGAACAGGCCGATATCGTCCTCTTCGGCGTCTCCCGGGCCGGCAAGACGCCTCTCTCCATCTACCTGTCCATGAGGGGCTACTGCGTGTCCAACGTGCCCTTGCTGCACAACATCAAGCCCGACAAGCGCGTGTGGAACGTGGACGAGGGGAAGAGGGTGGGGCTCATGATCTCACCCGAGCGCCTTCAGGGGATCCGCAGCGAAAGGATCGCCTTTATGGGCATCGACCCTTCGAAATCGTCTTACGCCAACCTTGAAACGATCAAAAAGGAACTCGGCGAAGCCCGGGCGCTGATGGAGTCCCTTCACTGCCGGATTTACGACAGCACCGACACATCCTTTGAAAAGCTGGCGCAAGTGATCCTTGAAGACCTGAATTTACGTTAACGACAAGAGAGCGGCTCCGCATACAGGCGGGCCGCTCTCTTGTCTTTCGGCGCGGGAACCGAATCCCCCGCGCCGCCGCTTTATTGTAATACGATGCGTAATACTGCTTTGCGGTAAAAACGCAAAATTGGCATGGAGGGGACGGCCCGGGGGGTATCCACCAAGCGAGCCGCGCAGGCCGAAGGCCGAGTATGTTTGAGCGACTGGATGCCCCCCGGGCCGGCCTCGGTTTCCGATTAAGCCGTTTAGCTGCGAAAGAGTATAAATAGCCCAAGCGGGCATACTTGGCGTTCAGTATGCCCGCTTCTTTGAGCGGTTCGCTATTTGGCCTGCGAGGTCCTGCCGCTTTTCATGGACATGAGCTTCAGCTGTTCCCGCGCGTAGGTCAGGACCTTTTGCTTTCGCCGGGCGGTCAGCCCTCGAGTTATGTCCATCAGTTCCTTTTCGTATTTTCCGGCGTTCTGGACCTGTTCGGCCGGAGGCGCCGCGGCGCCGTCCGGGGCCATCAGCTCGGCCGCCGGAATGTGGAGGAGGCGGACGAACTGCGACAGCAGGTCCAACGAGGGCAATCGGCCACCCTGCTCAATTTTGCTGATGTGGGTCTGGTCCACGCCGGACAACTTCGCCAGCTCAACCTGAGAGAGCTTGGCCGCCTTTCTGTAGCGCCTGATCACTTTGCCGATATCCTGCACTTCGCTCACCTCACTTTATTCTCTGTTGGTATGGACAGGCGCTTTCCCTTGAAGTTTTTCCTGACGGCGCGTCCATGAAGTCCCAGGTCCGCCCCGCGCGCGGCGGCGTTTTGCGGGGAAAAAACAAAAAAAGAGCTCCACAAGATCACGCGCTGCGGAAATCCCCGCGGCGCGGCCTGTGGAGCTCTTTTCAGTAAAGAACGCAAAAGAAGCGAATCCCGCCATGCATGAGCGGATCTTCGCTTTATCGCTTTCACTCGTTAAATTGCTTGTCTTGTCTTGTCTTGTCTTGTCTTGTCTTGTCTTGTCTTGTCTTGTCTTGTCTTGTCTTGTCTTGTCTTGTCTTGTCTTGTCCTTCTAAGAAGGGGCTGCCGAAAGGCGTGTTATATTCACTTCCATACATTTCACAAACCCCCTCCTTTTTTCTGCAGAGCGCGCCCTCAGATTGGCCGCGCGGACGCGCCGCCTCGTTTTTACGGGCATGAACTCGCATCGCCTCTTCGTGAATTTTAGCATACCGCCTCGGAAAATCAAGAACAGCGCTGGACTCGCAGGAGCAAGCGCCATCTCAAAACAAACTGATCATATCCTTTTCAAGGAAAATAAGTTAAAATAATTAACGTCGATAGCCTCTGCCTTGATGGGGCGTCGAAAAAAACATAGGGAGGTTGTTCAAGTGAAAAGAATTCCTGTTCTTTGCGCCGCGGCGCTGGCCCTGACTCTGTGTGCCGGCCAGGTTTTCGCGTGTTTTACGGCCGTCGTGGGGAAAAAGGTTTCGCCCACGGGCTGCGTCATGGTGGGGCATAACGAGGATGACGGCGGACGGCTGACGGTGCGCCACGGCTACGTCCCGCCCGCTTCCCATGCCAAGGATGAAACGCTGCCCGCGGAAAAAGGGCGCGCCGCTATTCCTCAGATTGCCCAGACCGCGGGCTTTTTCTGGAGCCAGGTCAAGGGGGCGCAGGGCGGCATGTCCAACGCCGACGCCATGCTGAACGATCACGGCGTGGTGGTGGTCAGCAACAGCTGCGCCAGCTCCCGAGAAGACACGAAAGACGCTTCGCGCCTGACCGACGGCGGCATCGAGTACAACCTGCGCCGCGTGGTCGCCGAGCGTGCGTCCTCAGCCAGAGAGGGCGTGAAAATCGTGATCGACATGCTCCAGCGCTATGGCTACGCGCCCTCGGGCCGTACCTATACCATCGCCGACAAGGACGAGGGATGGATGGTGCAGATCGTCAGCGGTAAGCACTATGTGGCGGTTCGGGTCCCCGACGACGAGGTGGCGCTGATTCCCAACCATTATACGGTCCATTCCGTCAGCTTCGATGATCCCAATATGATCATTCCCGCCGACCTGGTCTCTTACGCCCAGTCGAAGGGCTGGTACGATCCGGCTCAAGGCCCCTTCGACTTTGCGAAAGCCTACCAGGCCGAGAAGAGCTACATGCAGGACTACAACGTGCTGCGCCAGCGCGCCGCCCTGTCCATCCTGCTTGACCGCCCCTTCAACGGCGAGGTTCTGCCCTTCTCGGTCAAGCCTAAAGGCGTGGTTCCCGCCGAAAAGATTAAAGCCGTGCTGAGGACCCACTACGAAGGCACGCCTCACGACGCGCCCTGGCACCGCGCTCAGTTCCCCGGCGCTGCGCCGCACGACACTACGGTCCGCCGCGTCTGCACCGGTTCCACCGTGGAAAGCACCCTCTGGGCCCTTGCCGGCCGTCCCGAACTGACGACCCTGTGGGTGGCCTTCGGACGGCCCTGCACGCTGCCCTACGTTCCCCTTCACCCTTTGGCGGCCATCCCCCAGGAGATCGGCCCCATGGAGGATCCCGCCGCGGCGCTGAAGGCGCACCTGGAACCCGACAGAAATTATGTGGCCTGGCGCGGCGACGGGTGGCAGAAGTTCCGCGACTTCCAGAGCCTCTTCGAGCTGCTCTATGAGGAGAACTTCCAGGCTCAGCAGAGCCGCCTGTGGAACATGGAGCATTTCATGAGCGCCCGCAACGACGAACTGGTCGCCAAGGCGGCCGCGCTCTTTGCCGAGAAGAGGGACGACGAGGCCAGAAAGCTGCTGGCGCGCCGTGACGCGGCAGAACTGGCGCAGGCCCTGAAGACCATGGACGAGCTCTTTGAGGCTCTGCGTTCGGTTCCCGTGGAGATTGAGCCCAACGCTGTGGAGAAAGCCTACGACGGCCAGAACGTGACGCTGTCCTTCCATCTGGGCTCGGAAAGCGTTCCCGCGGAAGAGACCCTGCTGTTCGGCCTCGGCTTTTGCAACGCCCGCACCCAGTGGGCTTCCGCTGTCGCCGGTTCCCTTCGCGAACGCGGGCGGGGCTGGTGGAGCTTTGAGGTGAAGCCCGACCGCCTTCTCAAGAGCCTGGGCGACGCTGCGGGCCGGTTCGAGTGCTGGCTTGGCGGGCGCGACAGCCTGAATCGCCCCTTCGGCGGCTGGTGCTTCATCGAGAACCGCTAAATGAGAGCTTTCAAGGGCTTCCTTGTCCTGCTGCTGCTCCTTGCTCTTGACGCGGGTGCCTTCGCCTGGAAATTAAGCCCTTCGTCGCAGAAACTCTACTCCGAGAATATTTCGGCCAGGAAACTGAATCTCGAGTGCTGGCTGCGCAACCTGCCCGGCGACGCGGACGCCCGCAGCTTCAGGGAGCTGGCGCGCGGTACTTTTCTATGGGCTCACGCGCGTCCGCGGGGGATGCTGCCCTCGCTGCTGGCCTATTTTTCCGAGGCTGATCAGAGCTTGTCCTCCGATCCCGTGGAGCTGATTCTCAGGACGGAACGGGGCGAGACGCTTCTCTGGATTCGCCAGGAGGATGAAAGCTGCGCCTGAAGGTTCGACGGCGGAGAATCGGTTCGGTTCTCCTACGCGGGACTGGCGGATTTCACCATGGCGCTTGACGAATGAACTGAATGAAGAAATAAGAAGCGGGACATTCTCAAAAAAAGAGAACGTCCCGCTTCTTATTGGCGGAGAGTTGTGTCGGGCGCCTTTGAAGGGGCCTTTCCGGCCCCGTGCTTTGTCTCCGTCTTGTCCTGATACATTTTCTGGTCTGCCAGGTCCATAAGCACCTTGACGGTACTGCCGGCTTGTTCCGACGAGAGGGCGTATCCGCAGGCGAAGCTGATGCGGATGCCGCTTTTCTCCACTTCGCCGTCCATCGCGGCGGCGGCGTCTTTCAGCCGTCGGATAAACGTCTCCATCTCCTCCCGGGACGTGCCGTTTATGATGCCTATAAATTCGTCTCCGCCGAAGCGCCCCACGAACATGTTCGGGGGCGCCGTGCGCCGCAGGAGGCTTGCGAAGGTGGAAATCAGCAGGTCTCCCGCTTTATGCCCCATAGAGTCGTTGACGGTCTTCAGGTTGTTCAGGTCGAACATCAGGCAGCAGACTGTGGAATCTTCAGGAACGATGCCGCCCGAGTTCAATTTTTCCTCGCAGCTTCGTTTGTTGGGAAGCCCCGTGTTGGAGTCGATATAGGCGATATTCTTGAGGCGCCGGTTCTGCCTCAGCTCGTCCAGGGTTCGGGAAATGAACAGCAGGGCGACGATTAGGATGGTGATGATAATCGCACCTTCTATGACGTTCAGGCGGGCGGCGGCGCCGTCAGAGTAGTTTTCCGCGGCGCTGACCGTTTCGTCGGCGAGGTTGAAATAACTTTCGCTGAGTCTGAACAGAGTGTCGCGCTGAGTGCTGTCGCTGCGGGTTTGTCCGATGGCCGTTTTCAGCCGGCCCCATTGTTCTCTGAGCTTGCCCAGCTTGCGCTGAAAGGCCGGATCGTCGATTCGAGTCAGCGTGTGGTCGCCGCCGCCGTTCTGCAATCCCTCCAGGATCTCGTCAAGCCGGACGATCTCGCTGTCGTTGGGAAATCCGTAAAGCTCCCGTTTGACGAGGCGCTGCGTCGCCCCGCGGACGATTCCCGCATAGTTGACCACTCTGGCGTTTCCCTGGAGGCTGGAGACCTCGTGAAGCATATAGAGAACCAGCGCGATGAGCACCATGACGCTGAGCGCGATGATCCAGGCCTGCTGTTTGTCTTTGCTGCGCATAAAATCACCTTTTTGCCGAAATGATGGGGAAGTGCATGGAACTTCTCCATTGGCGACAAATATATCAAAATCGGGTTCCAATTGTGAAGAGAATATAGATGTTTGACGCGTAAACAGGTGCCCCGGGATCCGCCCTGACGGAAAGCGGACCGCGGGGATGCCGCCGCCGTTCCGGCACAGGGATAAAGGGCGTTGGCTATAAAGGCGCCGCTGCTGAGAAGGCCGCGCAGGGAAAGGGAAAAACGTCCAAAAAATGAAAAACCGGAAAGGACACCTTTCTGTGGGCAGGCGGCCTTTCCGGGCTTTATTTCCTTGTATTTGTTCTTTGCCGGTTAAGGGCCTTGTCTGTGGCGATGGCGCTCGTTTTTTTAGAACCCCACGGGGACGCCCAGGCCTCTGCTGTAGGCGCCGCCGTTGAGGCGGTTTTTGGCGTGGTCGAACAGGATTCCCTGGGGCGTGCCCACGTTGCCCTCCACGGCTCTGTAGCCCGAGGCGAGCAGGCTGTCCACGAAGGTCTTGTCGAGGCGGTCCGTGTCCATGCGGACCGAGTAGCCCGACTGATTGTGGATGCGGCCGAACTCGATGGACTGGTCCATCTCATAGCCGTGATCGATAACGCACATGATGATCTGGGCGACGGCGGTGATGATGCGGGCCGAGCCGGCGGCGCCGATGCTCATGAAGGCCCGTCCCTCGGGGTCGAGCACGATGGTGGGGCTCATGGACGAAAGGGGACGCTTGCCCGGCTCGGGGGCGTTGACGCTGGCCGGGTTGGAGGAGAAGTCGTCCATCTGGTCGTTCAGGAGGAACCCATACTCAGGCACGAACACCGACGAACCCATGTAGTAGTTGATCGTGTTGGTGGAGGTGACGATATTGCCGGCCTGGTCCACCACGGAGAAGCTGCTGGTGGACTGGCGCTCGCTGCCTAAGCCGCCCACGTGCGCGGCCTTAGGCGCGGCTTCGTACTTCCATGGGTCGCCGGCTTCAGGTTTTTCGGGGACGGCGTTGGCTTTAATCTGGTCGGCCAGGAGCTTGGCGTATTCTTTGGACTGCAATCCCGCCAGCGGCAGCCGGGCGAAGTCGGAATCGGCCATGTACTTGCTGCGGTCGGCGAAGATCAGGCGGCACGCGGGGTTGAAGACCTTGGCGAAGGCCAGGGTGTTGTGCCCCAGGGCCTTGACGTCGAAGTTCTCCATGATGTTGAGCAGCTGGATCACGTGGGTGCCGCCGGAAGATGCGGGAGGCACGGAGTAGATGTGGTAGCCGCGGTAGGTCCCCTCTACGGGTTTGCGGACGTGCATTCTGTAGTTTTTCAGATCCTCGACGGTCATCTTGCCGCCGGTCCTGTTGACGGCTTTGACGATGGCTTCGGCCACGGGGCCGCCGTAGAAGACGTCGGTTCCCTCTTTGGCGATCAGCCTGAAGAGCGCGCCCAGGGCGGGCTGTTTAAAGACTTTGCCGGCTTCGAAGGGAAGGTCGCCCGAGAGGTAGGGCAGGTCCTTGGGGTCGTTGAACTTGACCAGGTGCTCATAGTTGTCGGCCACGATGTCGGTCTGCTTGGCGTGGAAGACGAAGCCCTCTTCGGCCAGTTTGATGGCGGGCGCGGCCACCTCGGCGAAGCTCATGGTGCCGTATTTCCTGAGGGCGAACTCCATGCCTTTCAGCCAGCCGGGGACGCCCACGGACTTGCCGCCGTAGGCGGACCAATTTTCCTTTTTCGCCTGTTCGGAGGCGAACATGTCCTTGGTCGCGGAAGCGGGCGCCATCTCGCGGTAGTCCAGGCAGACCACCTCGCCGGTCTTGGCGAAGCGGATGGTCATGAAGCCGCCGCCTCCGATGCCCGAGGCGTTGAACTCAGTGACGTTCAGGGCGAGCGCCGTGGCGACCGCCGCGTCGATGGCGTTGCCGCCCTTCTGCATGATCTCCACGCCGGCCTTCGAGGCCAGCTCGTGAGCCGAAGCGACCATACCGTGTTCTGCATAGACTTCGTTCACCTCGTAGGCGAAAGCGCCCGAGGCGCACAAGGCCACTGCCAGCGCCGTGAAAAGCGCGGTACGAATTTTCCTCATCATAAATCCCTCCTGAATTTTTAGAATGCGTCCTTCTCTTTTCCTCCTGCGAAAAATCCTGCCGGGAAAAGGGGGACGTTCTCAAGGGAACAAAACCATCAAAAGCGGCGCGGTCCCTTTCTGTAATTTTACCACAAACTTTGCATCCTGAACTGCCGCCATTTTCAAAAGAAGAGGGGTGTGATATCCTTTCACTTAAAGTGAAACAGAAAAAAGTTCAGTTTGAGAACCTGCAGGTTCGACACAAAGAAAGAGAGAGTGGATCATGAAATTCACCTATGTTCATAACGACTGTCACGACCCGCGCCGCAACCTGGCGTTGGAAGAGAGCCTTTTTCTGGAGGCCCAGAGGACGAAGGAAGGCTTTCTGATGCTCTGGAGCAACGACCCCACGGTGGTGGTCGGGCGATTCCAAAACACGGCGGAGGAAGTGAACCGCCAGTTCACGGAAGAGCGCGGCGTCTTCGTGGTGCGGCGCATCACCGGCGGCGGCGCGGTCTATCACGACCGCGGCAACCTGAATTACACGGTGATCCTGCCCACGGAGGACAGCGCAGCGCTGGATCTCCACGCCTTCGCGATTCCCCTGCTGGAGTATCTGGCGTCGCTGGGTGTCAAGGCCGAGCGCACAGGGCGCAACGACGTCACCCTGGAGGGGCGCAAGTTTTCGGGCGTGGCGCAGCATTCCGGCGGCGGCGTGGTGCTCCATCACGGCACGATTCTTTTCGACTCCCGCCTTGAGGACGTGGCCGGCGCCCTCAAGGTGAAACCCGAAAAGTATCAGTCCAAGGGCTTCAAGTCGGTGCGCAGCCGGGTGACCAACCTGGCACCCTGCCTGCCGCGCCCCATGAGCCTTGACGAGTTTCAGTCGGGTTTTGCCGGCGCGCTGGCCGCCTTCTATCACGCCGCGGCCCTCCGTGGTCCTGCCGAAGAAGAGCGCGAAGCCGCCGAAGACCTTTTCAGGCGGAAATACTCGTCCCGCGACTGGACCTGGGGCGCTTCGCCGAAGTTCAGCTTTACGAACGAAAGGCGCTTCGCCGGCGGGAGCCTGCAAGTGGGCCTGTCCGTGGAGGATGGGATTGTGCGGGACTGCCGCGTTTACGGGGATTTTTTCAGCGCTCTCGGCCCCGGGCCCGTTGAGGCGATCCTGCGCGGCCGCCCCTATCCCTTTGAGAACCTCGACGGCCTCCTTAGCGACGAACTCCTGAAAAGCTGCTTCGCGGGCGTCGAACCAGCGCAGCTGAGGGCCTTCCTTGCCGAGTGACCGGCGATTTCGTGGAATTTCTGCCTTGACCTGGGACTGATCTGTGTTAAACTGTTAAAGTAATGTTGTTTGACAAAAAGTCAGGGGAGGAAGAGAACATGGGAAAATTTGTGATTAAAACCGTGAACACGGGAATAAAGTTCGATCTCAAAGCCGCCAACGGCGAAGTGATCGCCACGTCGGAAGTTTACGCGACCACGGCTGCCTGCAAGAACGGCATCGCCAGCGTCATGAAAAACGCTCCCGGCGCTCCCGTGGAAGACCAGACCGAAGAAGGTTTTGCCGTGCAGAAAAATCCCAAGTTTGAAATCTACACCGACAGGTCGGGAGAGTTCCGTTTTCGCCTGAAAGCTCGCAATGGAGAGATCATCGCCGTCTCCGAGGGATACAAGGCGAAAGCCGGCTGTTTGAACGGCGTCGAAAGCGTCAAGAAGAACGCCCTCGACGCCCCGACGGAAAAGATTTGAGCATTTTCTCGAGAAAACTCCGTGCTTTTGGCGGCGCCCGCGTTTGGAAGTGCGCCGCCGAAAGCGCCGTAGAAATCATGAACGGGAGGCGGCTGGCGATGGTCAGGCCCAGAATCAGAATAACCCTCGTGGACAGAAAGGGATCGCAGGGCTGTCACCGGGGGCACAGGATCGGCGACAGCTTCGATTTCGACAGCGAGCGCGGAAAGCTTTGCCCTATGGCGATGCACGTGGCCTTTCCCTACGTGGACATCCTGCGCTACGGTGGCAGCCTGCCGGGGCGGCCCGCGGGGACGGCCCTGTTCTGCTGCCCCGACGTGGACGTCATCAACGTGTTTAAAATAGAGATCGTCGAGTGACGTGGCGGACCCGGACATTAGTTTAGCTGTTCAATGAGTAATTAACATAATGTAGTATCGAAAATCCACGTCAAAAGATTTCAACGCTAAGGACGCAAAGCACGCAAAGGAAAAACAGAATCAACCTTTTAATCTTTTGATCTGGGCCTTCGGTTCGATATATAAGTGTGTTATCCTAATTCCCCATCAACATTCTTAATATAAAATTGAAAAACCACGTCAAAAGATTTTAACGCAAAGATACTGTGTTTTTTGTCAAGGGCCAACAGGCAAGAAAATACAAAATAGGAGATAACACAAATCTGAAGCTGTAAGAATCGCTAACTTTAC
>SFDM01000011.1 GCA_004558205.1 Pyramidobacter piscolens | reverse complement strand
GGCAAAAGATTGAATCGCAATGGGCGCAAAGGTCACGCAGAGGATCGCAAAGTAAACCCCAAATAAAGGCCAAATAACGCTCAGCAGTTCAATAGAAATAAGAATTATCAAGATTTTTTGCTGATTCACAGGTTTTATTCTACAAAGTTTTGCGCGTTAAGATTTTGACCTGTACTGTTGAACCCTCTCTTTTTTCAGCAGCGCCGGTAAATAACAGTTTATATATGCCTGCCTTTGCAGGATGAAGGAGGAATGTTCTATGCGGTTGAAATTTCACGGAGCGGCTCAGGAAGTGACAGGGTCCAACTATCTGCTTGAAGTCGGAGGACACAGGGTGCTTGTGGACTGCGGTATGCATCAGGGCGGCGACGAGGACGCCAACGACGTTCCTTTCCCCTACGCCGCCAACTCCATCGACGCTGTCCTGCTGACCCACGCGCACATCGACCACTCCGGACGGATTCCCAAGCTGGTCAAGGAAGGTTTCCGCGGCAAGATCTACGCCACTCTTCCCACCATAGAACTGACCGAGATCCTCTGGGACGACTCGGTGCGCCTCATGCGCGAAGACGCCGAGTGGCAGACCGTCAAAAACGCCCGGCGCGGCCTTCCTCCCGCGGAACCCCTCTACGGCCAGGAGGACGCCGACAAGGCCAAAGAACTGTTCGTGCCCGTGAACTACGACTCGCGTATGGAGGTCGCGCCGGGGATTTCGGTGCGCTTCCGCGACGCCGGGCACATCTTGGGCAGCGCTATCCTCGAGCTGCTCCTGGTGGAGGATGGCAAGGCGGTCAGGCTGGTGTTCAGCGGCGACCTGGGCCCCGTGAAAACCGTCATGGAACGCGCGCCTGCGGAGATCACCGAAGCGGACTATGTGATCATCGAATCCACCTACGGCAACCGGGAGCATAAGGACATTCTAGAGACCCGCGCCGAGTTTCAGGAGGTGATGAAGGGCATTCTGGCTCAGAAAAAGGCCAAGGTTTATATCCCCACTTTCGTGGTGGACCGCGCCCAGCGCATCATGTACGAGCTGGCGCTGCTCCGCGATCAGGGGGTGGGCGCCCACATTCCCGTGTTTTTCGATTCGCCTATGGGCGTCAAGGCCACAAAGCTCTACGTGAGCCATATGGACCTTATGTCCCAGGAAATTCAGGAATATCGCCGTAAAGGCGGCAGTCCCTTTTCCAGCGACGACGTCCAATACGTCTCGACGAAAGAGGAGTCCCAGGCGGTCAACAACCAGAAATTCGGCATCGTGCTTGCCGGCAGCGGCATGTGCAACGGCGGGCGCATCGTCCATCACCTGAAAAACGGCATCTGGAACCCCGACAACCACCTGATCTTCGTGGGTTATCAGGCCTACGGCACGCTGGGGCGCAAGATCGTCGACGGCGCGAAGACCATCCGCATCTCCGGCGAGTCCATCAACGTCTGCGCGTCCATCCACACCATCGGAGGGTTTTCGGCTCACGCCGACCGCACTGACCTGCTTCACTGGGCCGAAGCTTTCAGGCTGTCCAATCCCCGTTTCTTCGTCACCCACGGCGAGGCTGAGGCGGCTTTGAGCCTTTCCGAAGCCCTGCAGACCCGCGGATTTGAGAGTCTGGTCCCTGAGATGGACCAGGAAATCGTCCTCACGCCCCGCGTCGCGGGGCAGCGGATTTCCGAGGCCTACGCCCAATCCTTGGCCGCCCCGCGCCCTGCGTCGGTGGAGGAAAGCCCCGTCCCGGCCGACCCTTCGTCGCTCGGCGCTACGGTCCTGCAGGCTGAAAACATGGTCAAAGCGGAGCCTACGCTGAAAGCGCCCGCAGCCGACGGCAAAAACGCCAGAAAGAAAGCGAACCGCGCCAACCGTCGTGCCGTAGAATCCCTGGAGGCCATCGGCGACCAGATGCGCGACCTCTATTTGAAAGCCTCCAGCGGCGAGATCACCGCCGAAGCTCAGCCCCTCTTCGACGCCGTATCGGTGCTTCTCGAGGCGGCGGCGAAAAAGAAAAAATAGTTGCTCTGAAAATGTTCCACGTGGAACAGTGTCCTTAAAAGGAGAATATCGCTGAAAAAGGAGAGTTCCCTCCGAAAATCTCAAGGGAGCTCTCCTTTTCATTGTAAATTGTTATTTACCGGAGTGACGGCGGGACACCGCAATTTAGTAGTAGTTTTTTTCTACGTGGCGCCCTAGGGCGCTCATCTTTTCGGCCAGGTCGTCCAGAAGGCGGAATTTTTGGCGCAGTTCCACAGGGAAGTCCTGATTCTGGTGGGCGGGGTTCACGGCTTTGCCGATGAACAGGTGAAGGTCGGTGCAGCGTTCGATCAGCAGGCGGGCCAATTTGGCCGCGCCGTCCTCCCTATCCAGGGCGTCGATCATGGAGGGAGCTGCGGGTGTCTTGCCGTACTGGTCAAGAAGTTCCAGCACGCGCTTGATGGTCATCACGCCTTCGGTGACCAGGTCGATGCCCCTGATTTTTGCCACTGGCGGCAGGTCGCCCACGTAGTCGATGCTGACCTCTATCTGCCGGTCCAGCTCGCGCGCGAGGATTTCGGCCGTGGTGCCGCCGCTGACGACTTTGATGCCGCCCGAAGCCATGAAATCTTCTACGATGCGCCTGTCGTCCTCGGGGCTTTTGGGTGGCCCTGAGAACAGCGAAACTTTCTGGGGAGGAAGCACGTGAGCCACCGCGGCGGTAGTGTCGTCGCCGGGTTTGCCCAGATAGAGATCCCGTCCCATGCTGAGAATTTTGGCGATCAGCCGCGGCGCGGAGAGCCCGTTCGCGCTTTCCTCGCTGACGTAATGGGCCACGCTGTCCCAGCCCCAGCCGAAACTGAGGGTTTCCCCCATGCCCGCTTGAGTGACGCCGTCGCTGACGATCACGAAATAATCGCCGGGCTGAGCCTTGAAGCGGCTTTCCCGTACGGGCTTTCCCGCGATCATCTTTTCCGTGTAGCGAAGCTCCACGGGGCTGCCCCGCCGGATTAAAATGCAGGCCGGATTGTCGTACTCCACCAAATAGACGTCGCCGTCCCTCGAGATGCGCAAAATCATGAAGGTGGAGTAGGCGATATGCCGTTCCTTGCAGACGGGCAGCGTGTGGGCGATGGTGTCCACGGTGTCCTCGATGGCGGCGCCTTCGCTGATCATGGTCATGATGATCGTGGAAGTGAGTGTGGCCAGGATGTTGGCTTTCACGCCGCTGCCCAAACCGTCAGAGAGCACCAGCAGCGTGCCTCGGTCGTTATGGGCGATCTGCACCCGGTCGCCGCACAGTTCTTCGTTCTTCTTGATCAGACTGCTGTAGCAGCTGTCAATGCAGAGACTGCTCATTTTCCTTTTCCTGCCCCTCGTAGATGATCAGATCTTTCAGCTTGGTGAGCGTTACCTTGGTCTCCGCGGTGGTCTCGCCGAGCAGGCTGGCGATCTCCTGCGCGACGGTCATCTGTTTGTTGATGACGTTCTGGGCCATTTCCATGGTGTCCAATTTCATCCTGTTCAGCGCCTCGGCCTCGCGTTCGGCCTTGGTGATATCCTGAAGGAATCCAACGGCGATGTCCTGATCGGCGTTGTAGACGATGGTCTGGTTGACGATGATGCCCAGGTCGTCGTAGCGCACTTTGCGGCTGGGCTGGTTTTCCTTGTTGGCGATGGCGCGGGCGAATTCGGAAGGCGGGAGCCAGTCCTGCAGTTTCTGCCCGATCAGCTGTTTGCGCGTGTGCCTGAAGAGCTGCTGCGCCGCCAGGTTGCACTCACGGATGATCAGGCCGCGGTCGACGGCGATAATGTAGTTGGGGCTCAGGGAGAGCGTCACGTTGGACAGCGTCTCGGAGATGGTGCTCATATAGGGCATGCACATGTAGAGTTCGGCTTTTTTCTGGTAAACGGCGATGGCCTTGTCGCGGCAGGTTCGGTAACCGCAGCTGCCGCAGTTCAGTTCCTGTTCGGGCGACGTCTTGCCGATCTGGGCGAGGATGGAACGGATAGTGGCCTCGTCGGGGATTTCTTCGTGCAGGGGCTGGGGAGCGATGACCCGCGTCAGATCCAGTTTGGAGGTGAGCGGTTCCTGAGCATGTTTGAGCTTCTGGACAAAACGCCGGGTCTCCAGGTTCAGGCTGACGGGGCGGTAGCCTTCGTCGCCCTTTTCTGGCCCGTTGATGCAGCTTCCATAACAGGCGCTGGCTTCGATGAAACAATGATGGATGCGCCCGTTCTGCAGCTCCTGGAGCATTTCAATCAAGTCCTTGGTGCCCTGGACGCTGATGAAGTCGTAGTGATCAAGTATGGGGGAGTCTTCGGGGAGCATGCGCTTCACGTCGTCGGTAACGCCCTCGAACACGGGATAGATCGACGACGCCGTGGGGGTGTTGTCCAGAGGGGCATCCTGGAGTTCGCCCAGGTTGATATGGGCTTCCTGAAGCCACTGTGAGAGCTGCTTGAAGGTCACCACGTGGTCGACATGGCGCCCCGGTTCGGTCCGCGCTTCTTCGATTTTGGAGATGCAGGGGCCGAAGAAGACAACCCGCGCGTTCTCTCCAAGCGCGCGCTTCATCATCAGCCCATGGGTCTCCATGGGGGAGAGCACGGGCGCAAGGTATTTCGTCAGATCGGGAAAATATTTCTGCACGAGAAAAACGGTGGTGGAACAGCAAGTGCTGATCATGACGTCCATCGTTCCTGACTGGAGGATCCGGGCGTATTCCCTGGACACTTCGTGAGCGCCGGCGGCCGTCTCCTCCACGTGATCGAAGCCCAGTTTCCTGAGCGCCGCCGAGACTTTGAGCCTGTTTTCGATGCCGAAAGAGGCCAGGTAGGAGGGAGCCAGGGCGGCAGCTTTTATTTTGCTTGTGTCGGCTAAAAGGGCTTTTACGGGCGACAGGTCGTTGATCAGCGACTTCGCTTTCTGCGGGCAGTTGCGGATGCATCGGCCGCAAAGCACGCAGGCTTCGTCGAGAACCTCCACGTGATTGTCGCTGTAGCGTATGGATTTGACGGGACAGACTTTCAGGCACTTATAGCAATTTTTGCAGTTCGCTTCGGAGACGTGAATATATTTCATAGCGAGGCCTCCAGTCTCTTTGTGATTTCATCGTCGAAAAAATTTTCTACGTTCTCGGGGTCGATGTAAAAGCGCTCTTTGCCTATTTTTACGGAAACGCCCGGTTCCGAGCAGGCGCCCATGCAGAAGGAGCCGCTCAGCGACACCAGCGTTTCGAGCTTCCTGTCTTTGATGATACGCTGCAGGCCGTCCACGACGTTCTTTGCCCCCTTAAGGTGGCAGGAGCTTCCCACGCAGATAATCACTTCAACCATCAATAATCACCCTTCGCGCTGAAATAGGTTCATAGGCCTATTATAGCAATCGGCGGAATGCTTTCAACTGAGAAAGAAAAATATCTGCATTGGCGATTGACGATATCCCTTTGGACTGCTAGAATCGCACATATCTACGTAATTTCCGTTTTGCGTAAATCTGTCGGCGCTATGGAGGTGAACGCGAGTGTGCTCTGTCGGACTCAAAAAATCAATCATCAGCATTATTATAGCGGCAGCCGGTGCATCGTGGTCTCTTCCTCTGACGACGGTCTAGTTTGTCGTGGGTTTACGCAGGGAGGATGGGGCGCTTTGGCTCTTTCCTCCCTGCTGTTATTTTTAAGCGTTTGTTTTTCATTCATGGTTTAGCCTGCCTTCGGCGCAGGAAATTTTAGTTAAGAGGTGACCTGTTATGTCAGTCGACTACAAATCGACGCTTCAACTCCCGGTGACGAAGTTCCCCATGCGCGCCGGACTCGCGAAGAGAGAACCCGAAACGGTCAAGTTCTGGGAGGATAATCAGATCTACAAAAAACTGGTGGAGAGCAACAAGGACTGCCATTCGTTCATGTTCCACGACGGCCCGCCCTACGCCAACGGCGAGATCCACATCGGTCACGCGCTGAACAAGTCCCTGAAGGACTTTATCGTCAAGTATAAGTCCATGCGCGGCTACTATTGCCCCTACGTCCCCGGCTGGGACACTCACGGCCTGCCCATTGAGCTGAAAGTCCTGAAGTCCGAGGAGATCGACAAGGACCATATCGACCCTTTGGAGCTGCGCCAGCACTGCGCCGCCTACGCGAAGAAATATGTGGACATCCAGCGCAAAGGCATGATCCGACTGGGCTGCTTCTCCGATTGGGAACACCCCTATCTGACGCTGGCTCACGATTTTGAGGCCCGCGAGCTCGGCTCTCTGGCCGCCATGGTAGAGAAGGGGCTGGTCTATCGCGGCACCAAGCCCGTGTACTGGTGCATCGACTGTCAGACGGCGCTGGCTGCCGCCGAGATCGAATACGGCGACGAGACTTCGCCCTCGGTTTTCGTTGCCTATCAGATGGACGACGTCTCCGACAAGTTCCCCGTGCTCAAGGGCAAGGACGTGAACGTCATCGTATGGACCACCACTCCCTGGACGCTTCCCGCCAGTATGGCCATCGCGATCCATCCCGCCTATCCCTACGCGTTCTACGAGGTGGACGGCAAGGTCTACCTGATCGCTGAGGGCATGGCGGCGTCGGTCTCCGCCGATACGGGGCTCAAATTCGGCGAGCCTCTTCTGAGCGTTCCCGGCGCCGAGCTGGAACTGCTGAACGCCAATCATCCTTTCTATGACCGCAAGACGCCCATCCTGCTCGCCGATTATGTGACGCTGGACGCCGGCACGGGATGCGTCCACACGGCTCCCGGGCATGGCGTGGAAGACTACGAGACAGGCTGCCGCTATAACATCGAGAACTACAACCCCGTGGACGCCAAGGGATATTTTGTGCCCGAGACGCCTCTCGTGGGCGGCATGTCCATCGACGACGGCGCCAAGGTCTGCCTTGACGTGCTTACCAAGAACGGCCGCCTTCTGGGCCTGAAAAAGATCAGCCACTCCTATCCCCACTGCTGGAGATGCCACAAGCCGGTCATCTTCCGCTCCACGCCGCAGTGGTTCATCAACGTGGGCGCTTTCAGAGACCGCTCTCTTGAAGTGATCGACAACGAGGTGCGCTGGATCCCTGCCTGGGGCCACGACCGCATTTATAACATGGTGCGCGACCGTTCCGACTGGTGCATCAGCCGCCAGAGGGTCTGGGGCGTGCCAATCCCTGCCTTCGAGTGCCCCGACTGCCACAAGACGGTCCTGACGGCCGATCGCATCCGCAAAGTTCAGGAATGGGTCGCCAAGGAAGGCTCTGACGCTTGGTGGGCCCACAGCACCGAAGAGCTGCTGGGTGACCTGGCGGTCTGCCCGCACTGCGGCGGCACACACCTGCAGAAAGGGAAGGACATCCTGGACGTGTGGTTTGACTCCGGCGTCAGCCACTTCTCCGTCATGGACACTCGTCCTGAGCTTTCCTGGCCCGCCGATCTCTACCTTGAGGGAAGCGACCAGCACCGCGGCTGGTTCCAGACGTCGCTGCTGGCCTCTGTGGCCGTGTCCAATCAGGCGCCTTTCCGCAGCGTGCTGACCCACGGCTTCATCGTGGACGAGCAGGGCCGGAAGATGTCCAAATCGCTGCAGAACGGCGTAGCGCCCGAGAAGATCACCAACCAGAGCGGCGCCGATATCTTGAGGCTCTGGGTGGCTTCCACAGATTATAGAAATGACGTGCGCATTTCCGACGGGATCATCGCCAACCTCACCGAGGAGTACCGCCGCATCCGCAACACGGCGCGCTACCTGCTGGGTAACCTGAACGGTTTCGTGCCGTCGCGCGACGCCGTACCCTTCGAGAAGTTGCCCGATTTTGACCGCTGGATTCTGTCAGTATTGAACGGCGTGGTGAAAAAGGTCACCGAGGGATACGAGGAGTACGAGTTCCATACGCCCATGGTGGCGATTCACCAGTTCTGCGTGAACGAGTTGAGCTCCGTCTATCTTGACGCCAGCAAGGACCGCCTCTATGCTGATGAGCTGGACAGCCTGTCCCGGCGCGCCTGCCAGACGGCCATGTGGGAGATTCTGATCAAGCTGGCCTCCATGCTGGCTCCCATCCTCAGCTTCACCGCCGAGGAAATCTGGCAGCAGGCCCGCGTGATCGACGGTTCTCTTGCCGAAAGCGTCTTTCTGGGCGGCTGGCCTGCGGCGAACGACTCCGAAGAAAACGCCGTTCTCGAGGAGAAGTGGAGCAAGATCCTGCTGCTCCGCGGCGTTGTCAGCAAAGCCCTTGAAACCAGCCGCGCCGCCGGGGATATCGGCCAGTCTCTGGAAGCCCGCGTCGTGGTGACCGCGCCTGAAGAGTACTCGAAGTACCTTTCTGACGAGGACTGGGCGATGGTGTGCATCACTTCGGGCTTTGAATTTGCGCGCCCCTATGCGGCCAGCGACGATGAGGTTTCCGTCAAGGTGCTTCCCGCCAAGGGCGTCAAATGCCCCCGCTGCTGGAAATACGAAGAGACGTCTAACCCTGATGGCTTGTGCGCGCGCTGCGCTGCCGTTATGGCTGCAAAATAAGAGAAAAACAAAGAGGGGGCGAGATTGTCGCTCCCTCTTTGTTCAGTCTGGAGAATGATTTAATGGAAATGACACCTGACCTGTACGAAATATCTGTTCCCGAAGAAGAGGCCGGCACTCGGCTGGACCTATTTCTGGCGGGGGAACTGTCGCTGTCGCGGAGCCGAGTGCAGAGCCTGATCGAGCGGGGAGCCGCGGCCTCTTTGGACGCGGGGAAAATCCGTGCGTCTCTCAAGGTGAAGCCCGGGCAGACTTTTACGGTGACGATCCCCGAAGCCGCGCCGTCGGCGGTGGAGCCGCAGGACGTGCCCTTCGGCGTCGTCTACGAGGACTCGGACATCATCGTCGTCGACAAGCCTGCCGGCGTGGTGGTCCATCCCGGCGCGGGCCGCCCCGATGGGACGCTGGTCAACGGCCTTATGTACCGCTACCCTGAAATTGGGCGCATTGGCGACGTCGTCAGGCCGGGCATCGTCCACCGCCTTGACGTGGGTACCTCGGGGCTGATGGTAGTGGCCCGCAGCGACGCGGCCTTTCAGGGGCTGCTGAAAGCCTTTCAGAATCGTGAAATCCTGAAGGAGTATATCGGCCTGGGGGTCGGCGCTTTGCGGGCTCCTGAGGGCACCGTAGAGGCTCCTATCGGGCGCGATCCCTATAACCGGCTCAAGATGTGCGTTACTCTGGACGGGCGGGACGCCGTGACCGATTACCGCGTCCTCTGGTCTAGAGCGCGCTATAATCTCCTGCTGCTTCGCCTGCACACGGGGCGCACCCACCAGATTCGAGTCCACATGAGGGCGCTGGGCTGCTCTCTGGACGGCGACATGCTCTACGGCCCGAAGGACCCGGCTCAGCATATCCTGAAAGACCGGGTGTTTCTGCATTCCTGGCACCTGGGCTTCGTTCATCCCGTCTCGGGACGCCCCATGGAGTTCAAGGTCCCTTTGCCGCCGGAGCTTATCGGCGCCCTTCGAGGACCTCTTTCCAGTCCTCGGAACTGACTTGGACGGTTTGGGGCCGCTTGTAGGTGACATTGGCAGGTCCGCTTCCGGCGATGTGGCGGACCTGCTTTTTTTCTGTGTAGTCGATAACCGCACTTTTTTCGGTGCAGTCGCTGTAATAGAGCGCCAGTGAAGCCGCTGCCCTGACGGCCCTGTCGAGCTCATCCCCTCCGGCGGGAGGATTCTTGAGGATCACGTGGGAGCCGGGGACCTCGTGGGCATGGAACCATAGATCGTCGGGCGAAGCCTCCTGAAAGGTGACGTAGCGGTTTCCCCGCTCGTTCATGCCGACCAGGACGACGCTGTTGCCCAGCGGGAACCTCAGGTGGGGCGGCAGAGGCGTCTTGGCCTTTTTGACGTTCTGGCGGGCTGGGGCTTTTTTCTCCGCTCCGGCATACTGGATGGCGACCTGTTCGCAGAGCTGGCTCAGTTTTTCGGCACTTTCGACGCGCTTCAAGTTCGCTTCAAGGTCAGCGATGTCGTCGAGCTCCTGTTGGAGCTGTGCCACTTCCTCGCGGACAAGGGCCACGTCGGTTCTGTATTTCTGATATTTTTTGAAGAAAAATTTCGCGTTGCCCTGAAGGTCCAGGGCCGGATTGAGCTTGACGGGCACCCTTTTCAGCCCCGACTCGTCCCAGTATTCCAGTTCCACAGTACCTTTCCGTTCCACGGACTTGCCCAGGTTCTGGAGGATTGCTTCGCCAGCGATGCGGTAACTGTCGCAGTTTTCGGCCTTCTCAATCTGGCTCTGCAGGTCGCTGACGTGCTTTGCCCGGCGGCCCCTCTGGCGCTCCAGCAGCTTCAGGGTTCCCGCGGCGATGTTTTTCAGGGCCCGCTTCTCGATCTCGCCGGCGATATAGCGGCGGCAGAAGGCGAGTCCGCTGCCCTGAAACGCCTCGGCGCCAGGCAGCAGGGCTCCCAGCACGGTCAGGTAGCCGCCGATCTTCTGAAAGACACGTTCCTGTCCAAAGAGAGCCTGCCGTACCAGCTCATGATGCCCTTCGGCCCACAGCCGTAGAAGCTCCCGCGCCAGAGGGCGCCCGATTCCGGCGGGGGAGAGCAGCACCGCTTCCAGTTCGGCGTCGGCCATACAGCTTAAAAGGGCGGTTCCGCTGATCGGCGGCGGCGGCGTATAAGGAGTTCCGGGGATTACCGAGCGGTAGCGGTTGACCTCGGGATAGACGTGCTTGGCCGCCTCCACGATGATTCCCTCTTCGTCGGTGAAAAGGGCGTTGCTCATGCGTCCCGTGAACTCGGCGATGAGCGTCAGCTCCTTGCTGACGCCGCCGCCGACGAAACGCTGGAACGTGAGCTTGAGCACCCGGTCGCCTTCGATGGAGGAGACCGAAACGATGGAACTGCCTCCCAAGTGGCGCTGCAGGCCGAGCATGAAAGGCGTCTTCAGGCTTTGCGAGCGGAGTTCTCGCAGGTTATCGGAAGCGATGGAACAAATTCCGAAGATTTCGGGGTTCCACGTGAAAAACAAGCTGGGCTGCCCCTTCAAGGATAAAGCGCACCAGTCCGTCCCGGCGTCGATTTTCTGCAGCTGGCAGCCTGCATACTTCCGAAGCTCGGGAACAAGCGCGCAAATCAGTTCTGGACCGTAATTCATCGTCATGTCTCCTCAAAGTGCTGTCATAAAGTTCTTGGACTGGTAAAGAATATCTCAAAATTGGGCGCTTGACAAGATCGCAATAACACTATAAAATGCCTTCTGTTGGTTTGAGGGGCTGTGGCGCAGTTGGGAGCGCGATTCGTTCGCAACGAATAGGTCGAGGGTTCGAATCCCTTCAGCTCCACCAATCTCTCGAGCGTACGGGGCGTAGCGCAGTCTGGTTAGCGCACCTGCTTTGGGAGCAGGGGGTCGAAGGTTCGAATCCTTTCGCCCCGACCAATGTTGTGCGGAAATAGCTCAATGGTAGAGCACTAGCCTTCCAAGCTGGGGGTTGCGGGTTCGAGTCCCGTTTTCCGCTCCATCTTTCCGTGCGCCGGTAGCTCAGCTGGATAGAGCAACGGCCTTCTAAGCCGTAGGCCACGGGTTCGAATCCTGTCCGGCGCGCCAAGTACTTCTTTTGTTTGGCATCAACACATGGTGGGTGTAGCTCAGTTGGTTAGAGTGGTGGATTGTGGATCCACAGGTCGCGAGTTCGAATCTCGTCTCCCACCCCAATTTAATATGGATCGTTAGCTCAATTGGCAGAGCATCTGACTCTTAATCAGAGGGTTACAGGTTCGATTCCTGTACGATCCACCAACTTTATATGGATCGTTAGCTCAATTGGCAGAGCATCTGACTCTTAATCAGAGGGTTACAGGTTCGATTCCTGTACGATCCACCAGAAAATTTAACCCCGACTTCGGTCGGGTTCTTTGTTATTTAAGGTCAATTTTGAAGGCCGCGAGGGTGGCGAAATTGGCAAACGCACCAGACTTAGGATCTGGCGCCTTCGGGCTTAGGGGTTCGAGTCCCCTCCTTCGCACCAATATATTTAGTCAGAGTAATTTAGAGTTAGTTAACCCCCCGCCAATGCAGGGGGTTTTTGTCATACTTAAACGGTGTCCTTCGTTAGAGTTTGCCCAAGTAGGTCAAATGCAGCACTACCACTACGGAGTACTGCAAATTGGAAAAACTCCCTTTTTAGAGTACAGTATCTTTAAACGTAGGCAATGATCGATGTGCTCACTGAAAAAGCACTTCTATGGGTACACTACCTTTTCAAACAGCCGCTGAATGGCCGGCCTTCGTTTTCATTGGGAACCATTCACTTGAACTCTCCGCAGCGATTTGCCGCGGAGAGTTTTTTAATGGAATCTCTGTGTGCGGCGAAGGTTCTTGTATAAAAAACGGGAAGCGTTCTCAGAGAACGCTTCCCGTTGTCTTTGCTGTTGGTGCCGAAGGAGGGACTCGAACCCTCATGGGTGTGACCCCGGGGGATTTTGAGTCCCCTGCGTCTGCCATTCCGCCACTTCGGCTTTTGAATCCGGCTTTTTAAGACTGTAGAATAATATCACAGACGGGGCGGCGCCGCAAGTGGGCAAGTGTAATTTTTCTTTCTCTCCAAATTTCATTGCGTTTAGAAACGTAATTTAACGTACCTCTTGCTACGTATTTTTACTCGTTTCTTTTTGGGGAAGAAGTATATACTATTTTTAGATTTAATCCTATACAGGGTCGTTGCTGCCAAGGAAAGTCGTTCTCAGTCAGAATTGACGAGGGCAAACAAGGCGGAGGCGTATAATTTGAGGAGGCTATGATTATGGAAGAGAAAAAAGTCAACATGTTAGGCATTATTTCAGGCGTTATTATTGTAGCCATTACGGTATATCTGTTTCTCTATCTCTGATCTTTTGCATCCGCTTTTGCCGTATTTTCAAAAAAGTTACGCATAAAAATCCCGCCGCTGGGCTGCCAGCGGCGGGATTTTTGTCTCTGTTTGGAATAAAAGGAACCCTTTAAACGAGGCCATGGAAACAACCTCCGCTTTTAAGGGCTCCCTTCCGTTATTTTTTTCAGCGCTCCTAGGACGTTTCCGCCTGTCCTTAGATGCTCCTCTTCCATTTGGTACCGTTGGGCGTGTCTTCGAGGATGATGCCGCGGGCGGTCAGTTCGTCGCGGATCGCGTCGGACCGTTTGAAGTCCTTGGCCTGGCGCGCCGCTTTGCGTTCGGCGATAAGGGCTTCGATTTCCTCGGCTTCTGAATCGTGAGCTTCTTTGCTGATGCCGATCAGGCCCATCACGTCCTCCACGTCGGTGAAGAACTTTTCCGCGGCCGCAACCGCAGCGGGATCAAGCGTTCCGCTGCCCTTCAGGTAAGTGTTGACCTCTCTGACGGTTTCAAAGATCACACCAAGCGCGGCGGCTGTGTTAAAATCATCATCCATGGCGGCGATGAAATCTTCGCGGGACTTATTGAGGCTCGCTGCCAGGTTGGCGCCCGCTTCATCGGCGGCTCCGAGGCGGCTGCCTTTGGCGAACTGCAGGTCGGCCCAGCAGTTTCTCAGGCGTTCCACGGCGGCAGAGGCCTGCTCCAGGCCTTCGGGAGCGAAGTTGATCGGCGAGCGGTAGTGGGCGCTCAGCATGAACATCCTGATAGCCAGGGGCGGATAGTGCTTGCGGGCTTCGCGGGCGGTCAGGAAGTTGCCCAGGGATTTGGACATCTTTTCCTTGTCGATCAGGATGTACTCGTTATGGATCCAGTATTTGACGAAAGGTTTGCCCGTAGCGGCTTCGCTCTGGGCGATCTCGTTCTCGTGATGGGGGAAGGTCAGATCGATGCCGCCGGAATGGATGTCGATGGTATCGCCCAAAAGGTCCATGGACATGGCGCTGCACTCGATGTGCCATCCAGGGCGTCCGAGCCCCCAGGGGCTTTCCCATGCGGGTTCACCCGGTTTCTGGGGCTTCCAGAGCACGAAATCGAGGGGGCTCCTCTTTACGTCGTCCACTTCGATGCGCGCGCCGGACTGCAGATCGTCGATGCTTTGTTTTGAGAGTTTGCCGTAGTCGGGGAAGCTTTTGACGTCGAAAAACACCGTCCCGTTGACTTCGTAGGCGTGCCCTTTGTCGATGAGGCGCTGCACCAGCTTGACGATCTTGGGGATGTACTCGGTGGCGCGGGGGTTATAGGTGGCGCGCTTGATGCCGAGGGCGTCGGCGTCTTCGTAATAGTCGGCGATGGTCTTTTCCGCCAGCTGCTGGACCGTGATATGATCCCGGTTCGCGCGGTCGATCATCTTGTCGTCGATGTCGGTAAAGTTCTGGATAAATTTTACCTTGTAGCCGCGGAACTCAAGATAGCGGCGGAGCACGTCGAACACGATAAAAGGACGGGCGTTTCCGATGTGAAAATAGTCATATACGGTGGGACCGCAGCTGTAGAAGGAAACTTCGCCTTCCTTGACGGGAACAAAAGGTTCCTTTTTGCGGGTTAAATCATTATAAAGTACAAGTGCCATAAACAGTTCCTCCGTTCTGGTGTAAAATTATTGAGTCATACTCCCATCATTATACTCGAGAACATGAGAATTTGGCACTCTGAAAATAGGCGAGAAAAAAACAAAGGTAAAGAAACCTGAGGAGGTTTTTCCGAATGGATGAAACGCAGCGCATGGAACGAATACGGGCCATTCTGAAGACCCTTCCGCTGAAGCCCGGCGTCTACCTGATGCATGACGCTGAGGGCAAGGTGATTTATGTCGGCAAGGCGAAGATCCTGAAACGGCGCGTGTCCTCCTATTTCAACCACAGGGATTTTGCCATACCCAGGCTGCGCAAACTGGTGCAGACCGTGCAGGACATCAGTTTCATACGTACCGAGACAGAAGCGGAGGCTTTTATCGTCGAAAGCAGGCTGATTAAAAAAATTCAACCTTTTTTCAATGTGGAGCTAAAAATGGGGACGCGCTATCCCTACGTGGTCGTGACGTCGGAAAATTTCCCCAGAGTGTTGGTGACGCGGCAGAGGCCCCGCACGGGGAAGATTTTCGGACCCTACACGGGGGCGGGCACGCTGAACGAGCTGCTGAGGCTGATTAAACACTTCTTCCCTCTGAGAAACTGCTCTCTGGATCTCTCGAAAGGGAAAATTCAGCGTCCCTGCATCATGTACGACGTGGGAAAATGTCCCGGTCCCTGCGCCGGGAAATGTACTGAACGGGAATACGCTCAGACCGTGGACGACATCTTGATGCTTCTGAACGGACAGACCGCCGATTTGATCGCCCGGCTGCGCGCCCGCATGGAAAGCCTCGCCAAAGAAATGCGTTTCGAGGAGGCCGCGCAGGCTCGGGACACGATTCATAATCTGTGGCGTTTTTCGCGGCAAAAGATATCGGCCACGCTGACCGACGACCTGGACGAGGATACATGGTCCGCGCTGACGCGGCTGCGCGACCTGTGCAGCCTGCCCGTGGTGCCCTGGCGGATCGACGGCTTCGACATCTCCCATTCGTCGGGGCACGAGACCTACGGCGTGGCGGTGGTCTTTGAGCAGGGATTTCCCAATCCGTCGCTGTACCGACGTTTTCAGATCAAGACCGTGGAAGGCATCGACGATTTCCGGTCCATGCGCGAGACGGTGATGCGGCGGTACCGGCAGCTGATACAGAATCAGCTGCCCATGCCGCAGCTGATTTTGATTGACGGCGGTCCTGAACAGCTGATTTTTGCCAGGGAAGCCCTGAAAGAAGTCCCCGTGGAAATTCCCACTATCGCGTTGGCCAAAAGAGAGGAATTGGTCTTTACCGAGCCCGACCACGACCCGTTGCGGCTTGAGAGAAACGATCCTGCCCTTCGGCTGCTCCAGCGCGTCAGAGACGAATCGCACCGTTACGCTATCACCACGCACCGGCATAAAAGGATCAGCCGCCTCAGCCGCTCAGCGCTGGAGGACGTGGAGGGGATCGGCAAACACAAGGCGACGCAGCTTCTTGCGACCTTTGGAAGCGTTCAGCGGATCGCGTCCCTCTCGGCGGAGGAGCTTCAGAAAGTTCCGGGCATCGGGCCGAAGCAGGCTGATAAAATACTCAAGTATCTGACGGGCAGCGTCGAGAAGGAGGAACAGGAACATGAGGCAGCAGTGGATTGACGAATATTACATGCATGAAGCCTTGAGTCTGGCTCTGCGCGGCACGGGGAGGACTTCGCCCAACCCTCTGGTGGGGTGCGTCATCGTCAAGGACGGCGAGGTCGTGGGGCGAGGCTGGCACGACCATCTCGGCGCGCCTCACGCCGAAGTGATCGCCCTTTGCGACGCCGGGGAGAAAGCCCGGGGGGCCACGGCCTATGTCACGCTGGAACCCTGCAGTCACCAGGGACGCACGCCGCCCTGCGCTCCCGCGCTCGTCAAGGCGGGGCTTGCGCGGTGCGTCGCTGCCATAGGGGATCCCAATCCGAAGGTCTCGGGCAGAGGTTTTGAGATATTGAGACAGGCCGGCCTGGAGGTTCAGTGCGGTCTGCTGGAAAAAGAGGCCCGATGGATGAACCGCGGATTTTTGTCGCTTCAAGTGCGCCGCCGCCCCTGGATTACCCTGAAAGCCGCCCTGTCGGCCGACGGCGACATGGCGCTGGAAAACGGCGAAAGCCAATGGATTACCGGCGAGGACGCCCGGGCTATAGGGCACATGCTGAGGACGGAGAACGACGCTGTCCTGGTCGGTTCCGGCACGCTCTATCACGATGACCCCTCGCTGACGGCCCGCTGGGTGGACGGGGAATCGCCGCGTCCCGTGGTCCTGTGCAGCGACCTGCGCTGTCTGGTCGAATCCCATAGGGCGCTGACGGAAAGGGCGCTGGTTTTTGGATGCGAGGGGCAGCCCGTTCCAGACGGCGCGGCTTCCCAGGTCTGTCTTGTGCCTCGGGACGGCCGGGGCCGGCCCGATCTGAACAAAGTGGCCGAAAAGCTTTATGAGCTGGGCGTGGCGCGGCTTCTCGTGGAAAGCGGTGGAACCCTCTGCTCTTCCTTCATCAAAGAAGGCCTGGCCGATGAGTATCAGCTTTTTATGGCGCCTCAGCTGATGGGCAAGGGGATAGGGCTGACGGAATCCCTCTGCCTTGAAAGTATGAAGGACGCCGTTCCCATGGTTTTCAGAAAAGTCCGCAGGATCGGCAAAGACCTGTGGATCGAAGGAGGCAGCCCATGTTCACTGGATTGGTTGAAGCAGTAGGCACCATACAAAGGATCTTGAAAAAAGACGACGTGACGGTCTTTCATATCCTGGCCCCCTTTTCGGGAGAACTGAAACGGGGAGAGTCGGTGGCAGTCAGCGGCGTCTGCGCCACCGTTGTGAGCCGCGGTTCATCGTCCTTTTCTGTGGAGATGACCGAGGAAACGCTGAGAGTATCGCGCTTTTCTTCAGTGTCTGCCGGCGACGCGGTCAACCTTGAGAGAGCCTTGCCTCTCTCGGGGCGCCTTGACGGCCACATTGTGGCGGGACACGTGGACGGCGTAGCGCGGGTACGCTCGCTCCTTCGCGGGAAGACGGCGGCCGTGCTGCGGCTGGACGTTCCTCAGGGGCTGTCCAGGTACATTGTGCGCAAAGGGTCGGTATGCGTGGACGGCATCAGCCTGACCGTGGCCGAGGAGGAAGGGAACGGCTTTTCCGTCGCCGTCATTCCGGAAACCCTTGAGCGCACGACCCTCGGCGGCTTGACTGCCGGAATGGCGGTCAACATCGAGATTGACATGATCGCCCGTTACGTGGAAAAACTTCTTGGCGGCGCTTCGGAACCGGCGGCGGAGAGCGCTCCGTCCCTGACTTTGGAGGGGCTTGCGGAAATGGGATGGTGAACCTTCGGCCTTCCTCCCATCGGGGAAAATTTATGCATTAGCACCTTTTCTCTTGGGTTGGAGCCAAAAATGTAGTAAAATCAGTCGTAGAATCGCGGCGGTCTATTTGTAAATTTGTGGGAGGTCTATCATGAGAGTTATCCAGGGAAATTTAGTCGCTCAGGGCGAACGTTACGCTATTGTGGTGTCGCGCTTTAATGAGCTGATCTGCGGAAAACTGGTGGAAGGCGCGAAAGACGTGCTGAGCAGGCACGGCGTGAAACTGAACAATGTGGACGTTTACTGGGTGCCTGGCGCCTGGGAACTTCCGCTGATCGTCAAGGAACTGTCGCTTGCCGGCAAGTATGACGCCGTGATCGCGCTCGGAGCGGTGATCCGCGGCGATACGCCTCATTTTGAGTACGTTTCCGCGGAGATGTCGAAGGGCCTGGCTTCAGTCGGCCTCGAGCAGCGGATTCCCGTAGCTTTTGGGGTCCTGACGACGGACAGCCTTGAGCAGGCGCTCCTCAGAGCGGGCAGCAAGGCGGGGAATAAAGGCGCGGAAGCCGCGCTCGCGGCTTTGGAAATGGTATCCCTTTTAAAACAAATCAGAGAAGACAAGGAGAATCAGGAATGATTGACATTCGTGTGCTGCGCGAGGATACAGAAGCTGTCAAGGCCTATCTGAAGGCAAGGAACAACGATTTTGACGTGGACAAGATTTTGGCGCTTGATCAGGAAAAACGGACGCTGCTCAGCGCCGTCGAGGAGATTAAGGCGAAGAGGAACGCCGGCTCCAAGGAAGTGGGCAAGATTAAGTCCCAGGGCGGCGACGCCTCGGCGATCATGGAGCAGATGAAGATCCTGGGCGATCAGGTGAAGGCCGACGACGCCCGCGTCGCTGAAATTGACAATGAAATGCAGGCGCTGATGCTCCAGATCCCCAACCGCCCGCACAGCTCCGTCCCCGTCGGCAAGGACGAGACGGAGAACGTGGAAATCCGCCGTTGGGGCGAACCCCGCAAGTTCGACTTCGAGCCCAAGGCCCATTGGGATATCGGCGAAATATGCGGCATCTTGGACTTCGAGCGCGGTCCCCGTATGGCCCAGAGCCGCTTTACGGTTATGAAGGGGCTGGGGGCGCGCCTGGAGCGCGCTCTGGGCAACTATATGCTTGACATGCACACGTTGCACCAGGGGTACACGGAGTTTAACGTGCCCACCATGGTGAACTCCTCGACGATGCTCGGCACGGGGCAGCTCCCCAAGTTTGCCGAGGACCTCTACAGGGTGGAGGGCGAGGACCTGTGGATGATTCCCACCGCCGAGGTGCCCCTGACCAACTTGCATCACGGTGAGATGCTGTCCGAAAGCGATCTGCCGAAGTATTACACGGCTTACACGCCCTGCTTCCGCAAGGAATCGGGAAGCTACGGCCGGGACGTGCGCGGCATCATGCGGCTTCACCAGTTCGACAAGGTCGAAATGGTAAAAATCTGTACCCCCGAAACGAGCTACGACGAGCTGGAGAAGCTGACCGACAATGCCGAGGACGTGCTCAAAGGCCTGGGCATCCCCTACAGGGTGATCGTGCTCTGCACTGGCGACATGGGCTTCGGTTCCTCCAAAACCTACGACGTGGAAGTCTGGCTGCCCTCTCAGAACTGCTACCGCGAGATCAGCTCGTGCAGCAACTGCGAAGATTTCCAGAGCCGTCGCATGGACACCCGCTACCGCCCCGCCGACGGCGGAAAGCCCCGCTACGTCCACACGCTGAACGGTTCGGGCCTTGCCATCGGACGCTGCCTAATCGCCGTGCTCGAGAACTTCCAGAACGCCGACGGGTCGGTGGACCTCCCCGACGCGCTCGTGCCCTATATGGGCGGCGTGAAACACATCCCCGCCCTGTAAGTTTTTGACGGTCAACGGAACAGGGTGCTGCGGAAGGCTTTAAAAAGTTTTCCCGGCATCCTGTTTTTGCGACTTGCCGGAGAACGCCTGTGAAAAGCGCAAGGGGCATTTGTTTTTTCGCTTTTTTTTGGTAGAATGTAAGCATGGATGATCGAGGGCGCGGCCCTTTTATGCCCATCTGAGAGGGGGAGCTGTTTTTGGCGTTCGACTTTAACGCGGAAATGCTTTTTCCGCTGTTTTTAATAGCCGTGGGATGTGTGCTGTTTCAGCGGTTTTTCAGAAAAAAATTGAGCAGAGATCAATATTTCTACGTGAGAGACCTGTCTCTGACTGCCGTGCTGATGCTGCTTGCCCTGTGGAGCGGCAGCGAGCGCGTGGGCGCCCTTGTGGCTTGTTCTCTGCTTTCCCTCGTGGTGGGGCTTGCGGAGCAGGTCTATCCGGGGAGAGGCTTTTTTGCTTTTATTATCCTGCCTGGCCTGTTCTTTGCTCTGACGGGGGCGTCCATCTCCTTCGTATCCGCTCCCAGTTCCTCCGCCTACCTGTTTCTTTCCCTGTGGCAGTCGGTCCTGCTGACCACGGCATGGATGACCCTCTTTCCAGTGCTGTTCCGGCGTCTCGACCAGGTCCCGGGGTTAGCGGGGCACCTGCTGAGCGTCAGTTTGTCCCTGATGGTCTGCGTGGCCTACTTTTCCCGGCAGAACCTCGACGAGGCGTTCGTCGTGTCCCTGGTGTCCCTGATCCTTGTGGGCGCTTACTGGAGCCGCCTGGGACATCACTTCAGGCAGCTGGGCGCGCCGCTGGCCTCCTTGTGGGGCACCCTGGTGGCCGGTATTTCAATCATCGGCGTGAGCAAGGGAATTACCCTGACGGCGTTGGTGGTGATTCCCCTCGGCTTTTACGCTCTGCCGCTTGTCGAGATGTCCCTGGGGTTCGTGAACCATGCTTTTGTGCATGGCCATTCCCGGCCCGTGCCCGACCTCTACAACCGGGTCATCGAGCGGGGCGTGGATCACCCAGCCGCGGTGCGCCTTGTGACCGAGATCTGTTTCCTAGTGGGGGGGACTGTATCGCTGATGCAGCTTCTTCCGGAGTCGTCCGCCCTGAAGATGGTGGTGCCCGCCATGGCCGTGGTGCTGCTGTTGGCGTTGTGGGGGATCAGCGGGAGGAAGGGCGGCCGTCCCGTAAAACACGCACTGTGGGGCGTGAAAATCGACGGCATTTCCATGAACTACGCGCTCTCCAAGAGTCTGGCTTGGCTTAAAAACGGCTCCCCCGAGTTCCGCATGGTGGTGACGCTGAGCGCCTTGGGTTTGAATTCGGCCCGTTCCGATCCCGAGTTCAGGCATATCGCTTCAAAAGCCGATCTTACTCTGCCCGACGGCGCCGGGCTGGTATGGGCGATGAAACTGCTGTCGATGCCGGTCATAGAGCGGATCGCAGGCATTGATTACATGGAGAGGCTCTGCCGGCTTGTGGCCGTGGAGTCTATTCCCGTATATTTCCTTGGCGGAAAACCGGGAGTGGCCGAGAAAGCCGCCTATTGCCTGGCGAAGCGGTATAAAGGGCTCCGGGTTGTGGGCGTCAGGGACGGCTATTTCGACAGAGACCTGTCGGACGAAGTGGCCTCCGAAATCCACAACAGCGGGGCAAAGCTGCTGTTTGCTGCGCTGGGTGTTCCTGCTCAGGAAAAATGGCTGGAACGTCAGCGCGCGCGTCTGAAGGGCGTTCTGGCTGTGGGCGTGGGCGGCAGTTTCGATGTGTTTGCGGGAAATCTGAAGCGAGCTCCGGCGTTTTGGCAGAAGACGGGATGCGAGTGGCTTTACCGCCTGATACAGGAACCTTGGCGGCTGGGGCGCGACCTTCAGCTTTTCTCTTTTATGTTCCTCGTGCTGCGCGAAAAATTGAATCTACTGCCCTGGAAAGAGGAATCCCATGCGTAAGGACGTTGTGGTAGCTGAAAATCTTATGAAACGAGATTTAACGGCCGTCATGGAGCGCGATTCCGTGGAAGACGCCATGCACGTGCTTCACAGCCACGGTCTGAGCGGAGTTCCCGTGGTGGACGAGCAATGGCATCTCGTGGGCTTTTTCTCGGAGTCGGATATTCTGCGCTCCACCTTGCCCACCTATCTTGAAATTCTTGCCCAGGACGCTTTTTTGTATCAAGAACACGAATTGCTGGCAAAGAAGTTTTCGGAGATCCGCAAAGAGCGCGTCAGCCAGTTTATGCAGCCCGACTGCGAGTTTGTTCAGACGAAGGAGAATATCATGAACATCGCCGACCTGATGCTCCGTCTCAAGGTAAAGCGGCTGCCCGTCGTCGAGGGACGCCTTTTAGTCGGCATTATCGATCGCGGGGATCTTTGCGAATATTTGATGTCCTCGGGAGACCGGTCATGAATGCACAGGGGCCTGAGAACTGGCGGGCGGAGCTTGAATCAATCGTCGCCGAGCAGAATGCCCGCAGGATTGACTATCAGCGCGGCATTGAAGAGCGTTACGCCGCAGCCGACCTCAAAACGCAGCAGATGTTCCGCAACACTTTAGCCCACATCCGCGGCGAGCACCAGGCTGAGATCGAAGCCTATCAGGAAGAGACGCGCGTCCTTCTGGCGAAAGCCCAGGCCGCCTGGAGCCTTCGGCGGCAGGACGCCGAAAGGGACGATATGAGCGGCGAAGTAAAGGCCGCTCTGGCGGCCATCTTAGGAGAGACGGTGGACGAAAAATGATTGAACAGATGCGTAAAATTTCTCTGGTCGCCCCCGCGTCTCTCGGCGTGCCCCTTTTTGCCTTTCTGCAGGAGGACGGCCACGTTCACCTGGCGCTGCCCGAGCATTCGCAGGCTGATGACGGTATCGTAAACCGGCTGTTGCTCCTTCGCGAAAAGCAGTACGCTATTATCGAGGCGCTGGGCCAGCTGGCGGACGCTCCAAGTGAAGACGGGGGTGAAGGACAGGCGGGAGCCGATATTACCAAAAGACTGCCCGATTCCTTTGTGCCGATTCTATCGGAGCTTGAAAAGAGTATCGAAAAATTTCAGCAGGACCTAACGGCGGTTCTCGAGGAGCGTAAAGCCCTTGAAGCGGAGAAGCTGCTTCTTGAACGCGTCCTGGGGCAGATCAGAACGCCGGCGCTCAGCGACGCGGAAGGCCGGGACCTCTCGTTGTGGTGGGGTGCGAAAAATGCATGCGCCGCAGCCGTGAGGCAGGTTGAAAGGGCCGGCGCCGGCCTTTTGGGAGACGGTCAGGACGGCGTCCTGAGCCATATGCACGAGACCTTGAAAGAGGGGCAGTCTCTGGTTGAACTTTCCGTTCCCGCCGCGCTTGCGCCGGCGGCTCGTGCCGCGTTCAGCGGAGCAGGGGCCCATCTCTGGCAGCCCCCTCAACAGTGCTCTGGTAAGAACTACATAGAAAGCCTTGAGCTTATAAAACGTCGTCTGTTTGAGATCAACAGGGTCTTTGAAGGAGAGAAATCCCTTCTCCGTAAACTTCAGGACCAATGGGGATCGCGGCAGAAGGCCTTTTTTTTACTTACCGACAGGGAACTTGAGCAGCATCAGGCCTTAAATCGCTGCGAGCGCGTGGGGCACGCGCTGATCGTCAGCGGATGGCTTCCAGAAAAGCGGCTGAAGGAGTTTAAAGACAAATTAGAGCAGGCCTTTGAAGGCAAAGTGGCTTTCTTTTCGGAGAAGCCCGACCCCGCGGAATATGGCAAGGTTCCCACGTCGCTGGCGCACAATAAATTTTTTGCGCCCTTTGAAGTGTTTTTAAAGCTCGTACGGGCGCCCGCCTATGGGAGCACCGATCCTACGGTGATGATCGCGTTGTTCTTCCCTCTTTTTTCGGGCTGTATTGTCGGCGACGCCGGGTATGGCCTCGTGATGTTTTTGCTGATGTGTTTCCTGCGGCGGAGGTCGAAAAAGAAAGTGGTGCAGGACGCGGCGTTTATCCTCATGACCGTATGCGTCTGGAGCCTCTTTTGGGGTGCCGCCTTCGGCGAGTTTTTCGGCGATTTCGCTCATAGGGTTTTTCATCTGGAGCCCCTGTGGGTTGAACGATCCCAGGCGGTCATGCCGGTGCTGCTCTTTACCGTCGCCCTGGGGCTTGCCCATATTCTGATCGGGATGGTTGTCGGTGTCGTTCAGGGTCTACGATCCAGGCAGCCCAAGCACGCCATGGAAAAATGCGGCAACATCCTGGTTATACTGGCCATGATCGCCGCTTTGATGTCGGTGCGGAAGATGCTGCCTCCGCAGGCCTTTCCCGCCGGGCTGGCCCTGCTTGTGGTTGGGCTGATCCTCCTCATGGCGGGGGGCGGTATCGGGGGATTGGTGGAGTCCATGAGCTCCTTTGGACACATCTTGAGCTATGTCAGAATTGGAGCCATCGGCCTTTCCTCCGCCATACTGGCGGTGGCCGCCTCCAAGTTCGTGGACGTGCTTGGCCTTTCCGCGCTGGGGCTCTTCATGGCGCTGGCAATCCATCTTCTCAATTTTGTTCTGGCCTTTGCTGAGTCCAGCCTGCACTCAGCGCGTCTTCACTATGTGGAATTCATGGGGAATTTTTACGTTGATAAAGGTATTCCCTACAGACCATTTACGTACAGGAGGAATTTACCATGGAAAAAGGACTCGTAGCGCTTGCAGCCGCGCTGGCAGTTGGAATACCGGCGCTGGCGACGGCTTTTGCCCAGGCGAAAATAGGCAGCGTCGCCGCGGGAACCATCGCTGAAAAACCGGAGACCGCGGGAACCATGATCATCCTTGAAGCGATCCCCGAGACGATGGTTATTCTCGGCTTTGTGGTGGCGATCATGCTGATTCTCCAGTTTGCGGCATAGGTACGGGAACGTGGAAGGGGAATCGTCTTTTCCTCGGAGCTTTCACGACGCTCTTGGCGCGGAATTGAAAGCCGAATTCGACGGCATGGAAGCCGACTTCAGCGAGCGCGTTTCCGCGTTGATTTCCCAGCGGAGAAGCGAAACGGAACTCGAGGCGGACCGGCTTGTGCAGGAGCAGAAAAAAATCCTAGCCTCCCTGTCGGCGCAGCGTGAGCGGACCTTAAGAGCCGCGAACAGCGCGGGCAGGAAAATTTTGGTGAATTGCCGCCTCAAGCGCCTTGAGGAGTCCCTGAAAGCCTATCTTTTAGCCTACCGGGAGAGCGAGCATTACGCCCAGTATCTTGTAAGGATGATGAAACAGTGCGCCGCCGACGGATTTCGGGGAAACGTGGAAGTCCAGGCCGAGCGGTTGGAGTTGGATGTGCTGGGGCCCGTTTTTCGCGACGCCAGAATGACCGAGAAAAATCTTGGACGATGGGGCGGATTCATACTGCTTGAGGAGGGAGGGTCTCTGCTTGACTGTACCTTCCAGACGCGTTGGGAGCAGTACCGCCGCAGACTTGTGTTCAGCGGCCAGGGAAGAATCTAACTACGATTACGTGAACGCGCGCCTGCGCTCGCGGTTCAGGGATTTCCTCTCTGCCGAGACTCTGGAAGAAATGCTTGAAAGCAGTCTGCCCGGAGTGGAGAATATCTTCCTGAACTCCAGTTATGGTCCCAGTTACCGCCGTGATTTTATGCTTGCCAGCAGTCCCCTGGCCGACAGGCTGGAACGTCTTGTGGCGTCGGTGGCCGAACGGCGTTTCCTCGATATTAAAAACTGGAGCAAAGGCTCGGCCCGCGTTATGGCCGCCATTCTCTCAATCCAGTCCGACGTGGAAAACGGGCAGCTTTTTTTGAGATCTCTTCAGTCGGGGCAGTTGACGAAGGTCCCCTTTCTGCCCGGTTACGGCGAACTGACCGGAGATTTCTGGCGGCACCTATGGAGCCTGAAGGGGGAAAGGGAAAAAATAGCGGAGAGCTGCCGATACGATCCCACGGTGCTTTCCGATCTCCTGAACGAGGCCGTCGCCGTTCTGGACTCGACCAATCGGCTTTGGGACGCCGAATGGCACTACCTGGAAGGCGTTTTCAGCTGGGGGGGGCGCCTGCTCGCCCAGTGTCAGGGGCCGGGTGCGCAGGTGATCTCGCGATATCTGGCGCTTCTCACCGACCTTTGGAACATCCGAATATGGCTGCATGAACAAATGGGGGCGCCTTCAGGGTATGAGGTGCGTTTTTTGACAGGCGGCACTCTGACACCGGAGCTGATGTTTTCGGCAAAACGTATAGACGTGCTGCTGCGCGGCACCTTCTGGCAGAAACAGGCTCAGTCGCTGAACGAAGGCTCGCTTCTGAGCTTGGAACGGTTTTTTTTGCGTTGGCTGATGACGCTGCGGCACGAAGATCCTTTGGGCGTGCAGGTCATGGTCTCCTACATGGCGCGGCAGTTTTGCGAATGGCGCAATCTTATGACGATTCTGGCAGGGATTCAGAGCAAGCTTGACAGCGCTGTGGTGCGAAGCGTTTTATTGCTCTGAAACGCTGAGGAGGAAAGAAATGAAAAAACACGCGCTTATCGTTGGATCGCCCGCTTTTCTCCGTCTCTGGTCCGTGCTTGGCTGTGAGGAAAAAATGGTCTCCGAGTCCATTTCGGCGGAAGATCTGCTTTCCTGGGGAAGGCAGTCCTACGCCGAAGTGGTCCTCTATGAAGAGAACATTTTGGAACGCTTTTCCTCATCCCAGAAAGCGCTTTTTCTGAAATCGTCGGCCCCCTGCTGGATCCCGCTGCCCTCTGTGGAAGGGAAGGAAATGTAGATGTCTGTGCGTTCTTCATTGGTTCAGTCGATTCACGCGGAATGCGTGAAGATAGAAGTGGATTTCTCCGTAAATCTTGATGAATTGGCCCGGACGGAAGACGGAAGCTGGTACGGCCAGGTCAGGAGCCATGTCGGCCGGGTAGTGGAGTTGATCCCCCTGGATTCCCCCGAGAAGCTTCTTATCGGGACGCCTCTTTTTTTAACGGGGCAGACCCTTGAAGAACATCTTCTCGACGTCAAGGCTGGAACGGTGATCGACCCGCTTGGAAGGGTCATGCTGCCCCTTTCCGACGCGGATCCAGAGGATCTAAAGAAAACGCCGGCTGTTCCGAGAGGGGACGAAGGCAATTTCTGGGGCTTGAAGACACTGGGAGAGTTCATGCAGCTCAACGCCGGAGAGGGCGTGGCCTTGCTGGGAACGCCTTCGGGCGGTTTCGCCCTGCTGTTTAGCCAGATAGCGGCGGCACAGCGCGCCGATTGCCTTTACGTCTTCTGTCAGGGCGGACAGCAGGATCTCAGGCGTTTTCGCAGGGCTGCGGAACGCGCCGGCGTTGCGAAAAGGACGCTTATCCTGTGGACGCCGCCGTGGGCGACACTCGCGATTAAGTCCATGGCGTCAGTTTCTCTGGCTTTCCTGATGAACAGGAGGCGCGGCGAGGGGCGGCGGCTGCTGCTGATCGACGATCTTCATCTGTGGTTGGAGTCGATCAGAGAGTATGGCGAAAGCTCGGAGGAACTTCTGCTTCCCGACGGCTATCCCCATATCGCGCGCCGCCTTCTCGGCGAACTTCTCGATCTTGCCTCACCGCCGGACGAAGCGGGAAATTCCACTTCCATTATCGCTGGTTGGCGCTACGAAGAGGGGTTTTCTCCTGTGGTGGATCACCCCTATATGGCGCGCCTGCCCCGATTTATGAAAACGGGAATCGTGCTGGCGGAACAAGCGGAATATCTCACGCCGTCGGAGGACTCCTGGGGAACCCTGGGGCCCGTGGGGCGCTGTTGGAGAAGACTCCACGCCCTTCTCGAAGAGTGCAGCGAAGAGAACAAGCCCGTTCTGGAGGGGTTGATCGCTCTTTTCGGAGAGCTCTTTGTAGAGTTCTCGCTTTTAAGCACGTCGGCGCCGGCGAAAAGGCCCGTCCAATTCACTGCGAAAGACGAGAAAGCTCTGTGCTCCATCGCCGAAAGGTCGCTTCCGCCGCTGATCGACTCCATCCTGAAAGCGAGGCTGGACATACAGCTTCATTATAGAGAAGACGAAGACATCCGCAGAAGGACTTTCCTTGCGTGGATGCAGCAGGTCCTGGCAAGCGGGGAGGGATTGGCATGAAATTGGCCCGGAGTGGTTCAAACAACGTCAGCGCTCTATCTCGTTCGTCCCTCTGGGTCGAACATCTCTCAGGCGTGGTTCTGAACGACATTGTGACCGTAGAGAACGGTTCCGGCGATTCTTTCGTGGGACGGGTGGTGGCCGTTGAACGGGACCGCTGTCAGATACGGATCTGCGACGGTCAGCATTCGTTGAACCGGGATTCGCTGCAGGTCTGGCTGGGCAGCAACGAGGTCAATCTGCCGGTGGTGCCGCCTATGACGGATTCGGGGTACAGCCGCCGTTCGCTCTTTAAGACGGGCATTGCCGCGGTGGATACACTGTTTCCCATTCAGCACGGACAGTCGGTGTTTATCGCCGGCGTCTCCCTCCACGGGTCTCTGCAGTTTTTGTCGTCTTTGTTCCACGGCGCGCTCTACGACAATCAATGGGTCTCTCTGATCTCTCTGGACACGTCCAAAAACGAAGTCGAAGAGATGCGGTTGCTTTGGGATGACCTGGGGCTGGACATCGACGGACTTTTCATGTCCTACAGCAACGAGCACCTCTATCAGAGCCTGACACCGCTGCGGCTGGGCTTCCAGAGCGCGATTTCGCAGGCCTGCGAAGGGCGCGACGTCTTTCTGGTCGTGGCCGACCTTGAATCCTGGTTCAGGTTCTATCAGGAAGACTTGGCGCTCAGAGGCTGTTACAGAAGCCGCTACGGAGCGCTGAACGGCTTCAGGAACTACGTCAGCCGCATGATGGAGCTTCTGCGCGGCCACAAAGGGCGGATTACGACCACAGTTCTGCTGTCGGAAAGGAAAATTGCCGGCATTCCATCGGAGCTCATGGCGCTCCGGGATCTTTTCGACTCCTTCCTGCTCCTGCGGCGCGACGGCTCCCTGTCGCTCAACGGATACGGACCGCAGCCCCCGCGCGGCATGGACCGTTCTGTCGAATATTCCCAGATGCTGCGCCGCCAGTGTAAGGATCTTCGTAACTATCTGCGCCAGAAGAACTATAACGAATACCCTCTGACCGATCAGGAGCGGGCCTTTTCAAGGGAGCTGCAGCGCTATATGAGCGACCTGGAATCCCATTCGGACCATCCGTCGGACCGGCTCTGGAAAATTCTCGCGCTTTTGCCAGAGAGCTATCTGAACCGCATTCCCCTGACGCTGGTGCGCGAATATTGCCGGTTGGACCGCAGAGAAGAGATTCTTCCATGACGGAGAAAGAGGAACATTCGATCGACGCTCTGCGCCTTCGTCTGCGCCGGCTTCTGAGTAGCTTGGACCGGGTAAACGGCGACGTGTCGGAGAAAAAGGACCTTCTGGGAAAACTGACCCAGGAGACGGCCCTGGCCCTTGCCTGCCTGCACGTGTACAGCGGTCCTCAGAGCGCGGAATTATTCAGGCTCAGCTTTACGCCCGTAGAGGTGGAGTCGAGGCGCGAAGAGCGTCTTGGCATGGAGTGCCTTCAGTTCTACAGGATCGAAAGCGGCAAACGGCACGGCCTGCTGCCCCGCTATACGTCGCTTTTGACGTCGCCCCAGGCGGAGGTCGCTTCCGCCGGAATGGAAAAACTCGTGGCTTCATTATGGGACTATATTAACAGCGCCTTAATCCAAAGGGCCGCGAGTTCCATGGTGGACGACCTGCGCCGCGTCCTGGCACGCAAAAGGAAAGAAACGCTCCGCCTGGGCGGCCTGGAAGAAGCGCAAAGAGCCGCTCACGAGAGGATTCTCGAGATGGAACACCATCGGCGGCGGATTGCTTTGAAACGATGAAGATACTGGTTATGGCCATGGGAAAACCCCGTCAGCCCTTTATAGTTGAGGGATGGCAGCATTATCAGCTGCGTTTGAGGCCTCTGCTGCCCGTGGAATGGGTCTTTCTTGCCGAACCCGGCAAGGGGAAAAATCTCACCGAAGAACAAAGGGTGATTTTAGAAGGCTCCGAGTTTTTGAGTAAAATAGAAAAGGACGACCGGGTCTTCCTGCTCGATGAACGCGGCAGCCTGTGGAGCAGCCGGGAATTTGCGTCGAAACTGTACGCCGAGCTGGGGCGCGGCGGGCAGGGACGCCTGATCCTTTTGATCGGAGGGCCCTATGGGATTTCTCAGGCGCTGCGTGATCGTGGAAATGTGGTATTATCTTTGTCAAAGCTCACCTTTACGCACGAGATGGCGCTCCTGCTCGTGAGTGAGCAGATTTACCGCGCGGCCATGATCCATGAGGGATCGAAATACCATCATTGAGATATTTGAAAAACTGAAAGGATGTATGGATATGAACTTTGGAAACAGAGGCGGAATGGGAAACATGAATCAGATGCTGAAGCAGGCCCAGGCGATGCAGGCTCAGATGCAGAAGGTTCAGGATGAACTGAAGCAGAGCCGCATTGAAGGCAGCGCTGGCGGCGGCATGGTCACGGCCACGGTGAACGGGCAGGGAGAGCTGACGGGGGTCAAACTTACTCCGGAAGTGGTGAATCCCGAGGACATTGAGATGCTGGAAGACTTGATTCTGGCGGCGGTGTCCGATGCTGCGAACAAGGCAAAGGACATGATGCAGCAGCGTATGGGACAAGTGACCGGCGGACTGGGACTGCCCTTTTAGCGCAGATGGCGCTCCCCGAACCGATGGAGCGATTGATCTCCATGCTGAAGAAATTTCCTGGAGTGGGAGAAAAAAGCGCGCGGCGCATGGCCTTTTTTCTCCTCCAGCAGGGGAATGACTTCGATGAAGATCTGGCCCGTTCCATTGCAGAAATCAACAAACGCCTGACAACGTGCGAGAAATGCGGAAACCTGACGGAATTGCAGCCCTGCCCGATCTGCAGCGATCCTTTAAGGGACCGGTCGCTGCTCTGCGTCACCGAAACCCTGGAGGATCTGATCAGCATCGAGCAGTCGGGGCTTTTCAACGGGATTTACTTTGTGCTGGGGACGTCGCTTTCTCCCCTGGAGGATCGCGAGGCTCTGCCGGAGCGGACCGTCGGTCTGCTGAGAAAAAGGCTGGAGGAGTATCCCGTATCGGAAGTCATCATCGCGACCAATCCCCGTATTGAAGGCGATATGACCTTTTACGCGCTGCTCGACGTCCTGAAGGATCTGAACGTCAAAAAATCCCGCCTGGCCTATGGGCTGCCCGTGGGCGGAAGCATCGAATTCGCCGACCGGGTGACGCTGCACGCCGCGCTGGAGAGCCGGCAGGAAGTTAAGGAACGATAAGTGGACACGACAGAGAAAGAGATTGCGAAAGCAGAACAGAGCGAAGCGCCGAAAGCACGGCGCTTGAATAAGATTATTGGAGGCGAGGCTATGACAGAGGGACTTAACAGAATTATGGGCTATGTGTGCCGAGGCCTCTTGGGGCTGTTGGGCGGGATTGCCGGATATCAGCTTGGGACTCCGTTATTGAGAGAAATAGTGCCTCATGGTTTCTTATCCGACTTTATTGCAACCATTATTTCGATCATTCTCTTTGGTTTTATCGGAATTTTGATGACGCCGCTCTTTATGTACATGCTCCATTCCGTAGGCGCGCTTTTCGAAAAGCAGCTGCGAACTACGAGCTGGCCGGAGCTCTCCTCGGCCATTACTGGGCTGATCGTAGGACTGATGCTGGCGAACCTTGTGGCGCTCCCCTTTGCCGACATGCCTTTAGGGCCCTACGTGGCTGTGCTGCTGAATGTCCTGATAGGCTTCATCATGGCATGGATCTTCGTGAAGCGTCAGGGCGACATTCGTGGAGCCATGACGTCGGTAAAGGACAAACTGAACCTGCGCCGGAAAAACAGGCTGGCTTCAGGGAAGGGCGACCTCACCGAGGCAGTGGTCGACGTGGAAAGTTCAGGAGATACCGTTCCTCGGAAAATCCTTGACACCAGCGTGATCATCGACGGGCGAATTCTTGATATCGCGAAGACGGGCTTTCTTCAGGGTACCTTGATCCTGCCGTCCTTTGTCCTTGCCGAGCTTCAGAACGTGGCGGACTCCAAGGAGCAGGGGAAACGCGCCCGCGGGCGCATGGGGCTGGATGTGGTGAAGGAGATGCAGACTCTCCCGCAAGTGAAGCTGGAACTTGTGGAGTCGTCGGTCAAAGAACTGAAAATGGACACGGTGGACTCTGCGATCGTGACCATGGCGAAGAAGTACGGATGCGAGATCATCACTACCGACTACAATCTGAATAAGGTCGCCCAGATTCAGAACGTCAGAGTTCTGAACGTGAACGACCTTGCCAACGCCATGAAGCCGACGCTGTTCCCCGGAGATACGGTGACGATTGACGTCATCAAGGAGGGTAAGGACTCGCGCCAGGGGATTGGATACCTTGAGAACGGGACCATGCTAGTCGTCGAGGACGGCGGCCCCTATATCGGGAAAACAGTGGAAGTGACCCTGTCGTCCATGCTTCAAACCTCTGCGGGGCGCATGGTCTTTGGCCGCGTAAAAAAAGAGGTTAAGAGTTGAGCAGCGCCGCCTTCGTGATCTTAGCCGCGGGAAAGGGCGAGCGCCTTGGAGGCGTGCCTAAGCAGTTCCGCTGTTTGGGCGGCGCGCCCCTATGGCGCTGGAGTCTGGAGACGGCGAAGACACTTCGGGAAGAAGGCCTGGTGCAGGAAATTTTTCTAGTGCTGCCGCCCCGTTACGACTGTGAGCCTCTGCAGGACAACGCCCTTTCCAGCGTGCGGCTGCTCACAGGCGGCGCCGCCCGTTCCCTGTCGGTGTTGGCCGCGCTTCGTGCGGCACGGTCCGACCTGGCGCTGCTGCACGACTGCGCCCGTCCCTTCTTGGGCACCGAACTGTGCCGGCGGCTTTTGGCGGCTTTCGACGGAGCCAATGCCGTAATTCCACTGCTGCCCGAAGCAAACGCTCTGAAGAAGATGGCCCACGGGCGCATATGTGCCATAGACCGCGAAAACGTATGGATCACCCAGACGCCTCAGCTGTTTCCCCGGCTGGAGCTGCTCGCTCTGCTTGAATCCGCTCAGGCCTATTCCTTTAAGGACGAGGCGGAACTGTGGCTTGCCCAGGGCAGAAAGCTTGATTATACCTTGGGAGAGCGTCTCAACTACAAGATTACCGAAGAGGGGGACTGGCAGATGGCGCAGATGTTGGCGGAAAGCTGGAGCGAACGGCGCTGCGGGATCGGCTACGACGTGCATCCCTTTCGGCCCGGACGGAAATTGGTGCTCGGCGGAGTGACCATCCCTTCGCCTTTGGGCCTTCATGGGCACTCAGATGCCGACGCCTTGTGCCATTCCATAGCCGATTCCCTGCTGAGCGCCGCAGGGCTGCCGGATATTGGCACCCTTTACCCAGCTGACAGCGAAATTTACAGGGATGTGAAAAGCACCCTTTTGCTGAAGGACGCCTTCGACAGAGTATCCGACGCGGGCTGGTCGATCGAGTGGGTCAGCGCCGTCGTGACGGCTCAGACCCCAAAGCTTGCGCCCTGGAAGGATCAGATGATCAGCGTTCTGGAGTCCATTCTGGGGAAGGACCGCGTTGGCATCACCTTTAAATCAGGCGAAGGCGTGCCGCCGGCGGGCAGCTCCGAAGCGCTTTTTGTCTGGACGTCTTCAACTCTTAAAAGGAGTTTAAAATCGAATTTCTCGAGTAGGGCTTGAAAATAGCACAATTTAGAGTATAATCCATCGAAATTTCATGATAGCCGGAGGAGCCTATGGACATCGAAAAACACATTGCACCCTATGAAGGATTTACCTTTGACGACGTACTTCTCGAACCTCAATACAGCGAAGTACTGCCTGCGGGAGTCCGCATCGACACCTATTTGACGCCGGAGATTAAACTGAATATCCCGATCTGCAGCGCCGCCATGGACACGGTCACCGAAGCCAGGCTGGCCATTGCCATCGCCCGCGAAGGCGGCATCGGTATCGTCCACCGCAACAACACGATTGAAGAGCAGGCATCGGAAGTTGACAAGGTAAAGCGTTCCGAGGCCGGGGTGATCCGCGACCCCTTCTTCTGCTATCCAGACAATCCAGTACAGGAAGCTACCGACCTGATGAGCCACTTCCACATTTCCGGCGTTCCGATCGTAGACGAACACATGAAACTTGTGGGGATCATCACCAACCGCGACCTGCGTTTCGTCACCGATTACACTCAGCCCATTTCCAACGTAATGACCAAAGAAGGGCTGATCACCGCGCCGGAAGGAACCACCCTGGCCGACGCGGAAAACATCCTCCGCAACTGTAAAGTGGAGAAACTTCCTATCGTCGACGGCGAAGGCCGTTTGAAAGGGCTTATCACGATTAAGGACCTTCAAAAGGTGAAGGATTTCCCCTCGGCGGCCAAGGATTCCGTGGGGCGTCTGCGTTGCGGTGCCGCCGTAGGCGTCGGGCATGACGTCTTCGACCGCGTCGAAGCACTGGTCAACGCCCACGTGGACGTGATCGTGGTCGACACAGCCCATGGACATTCTAAGAAAGTCCTCGACACGCTGGCTCAGATCCGCAGGAAATATCCTGACCTTCAGCTGATCGGCGGCAACATCGCAACCGCCGCGGCCGCCAGAGCCCTGATTGAAGTCGGCGCTGACGCCGTCAAGGTCGGCGTCGGACCGGGATCGATCTGCACCACGCGCATTGTGGCGGGGATTGGCGTGCCTCAGCTTGCGGCGGTTTTAAACGTGGCGGCGGTGACGAAAGAGAGCGGCAAAAAGCTGATCGCTGACGGCGGTATCCGCTACTCCGGCGACGCCGTCAAAGCTCTCGCGGCCGGTGCCGACTGCGTGATGATCGGTTCGCTGCTTGCCGGCACTGAAGAGAGTCCCGGCGAAGTCATCATCTACAGAGGCCGTTCCTACAAGAGCTACCGCGGGATGGGATCGCTTGGCGCAATGCGCGGCGGCGCCTGTAAGGACCGCTATTTCCAGGAAAATTCCAAGGACAACAAACTTGTGCCTGAGGGGATCGAAGGACTTGCGGCCTATAAGGGATCGGCCGGCGAGGTGATCTTCCAGCTTGTGGGAGGGCTTCGTTCGGGCATGGGCTATATCGGCGCTGCCAGCATTCCCGATATGCAGGAAAACGCCTGCTTCGTCAGGATTTCCGCGGCTTCGGTGAAGGAAAACCACCCCCACGACGTGGTCGTCACAAAGGAAGCGCCGAATTACTGGGTTGAATGACCTTTTTTCCCTTTTGCCGTTGCGGTGTATATGGTTTTGTGCTACAATGACTCAGGAATTTGGAGGTTCGGTGTGAAGAGTGGGCTGTGCCCACTCTTCGTTTTTTATCACCGTGCATCTTGATAGCGAGGCGTGATAAGTAGTGGATAAAAGCAAACTTTCTGTTGGTCTCAAGGTGATTGTTGACAGGCTAGGGTATGAATTTGTCGGCGTGGAGCGTTTAAAGGAAGCGGGGGTTACCACGCTCCGGCTTTATGTGGACAAGCAGGGCGGCATCCTGGTGGACGACTGCGAAGCGGTCTCGCGGGAGGTGGACGCTTATCTTGATCAGGAGAGCGAATCCTTCGAGGATAACTACCTCCTGGAAGTGAGCTCGCCCGGCATTGAGCGTCCCCTGTTTAACTTCGAAGATTATTCGAAGTTTGCGGGGAAAACGGTCAGCGTCAAACTTATGGAAATGCATGACGGCAGAAGGCGCTTCAGCGGCGTTATTGACGGCGTGAAAGACGATATGGTTCTCTTTGACGTTGACGGCGAGCCCTTTGATCTTCCTTTTGAGAAAATAGCGTCAGCTCACCTGGTCTACGTTGAAAATAAAGGACAGAAAAAGACCTTTAAGAAAAAGGGAGGAAAAGCCTAAAAATGGAACTTGGGGCAAATTTTTTGAGCGCGCTGAAGCTGGTTGTGGAAGAGAGAAAGCTCTCCGAGGACGTGATCATCTCCAGCGTTGAGGCCGCTTTGGCGTCCGCCTACAGAAAATTCAAAGAAGGCAAGCTGGAGCCGGAAGTGACCATAGACCGTCATACCGGCGCGGTGACGATCTATGATCTCAAAAGGGTTGTGGAAGCGCCGCGGGCCACGGAAAGCGAAATAAGCCTGGACGACGCGCGGGCTCTCGGGTATGATGACGTGGAGGTTAACGACACCGTCAAAGTGCTTGTGAAAGAACATCCCGAGAGGTTTGGCCGCATCGCGGCGCAGACGGCGCGCCAGGTGATCATTCAGCGCCTGAAAGACGCCGAAAGGGAAATCGTCTATAATGAGTTCAACGACAAAATCGGCGACCTTATTACGGGAACGATCTTCAAATCCGAAAACGACCAGGTGCTGGTGCGCATCAGCGAGCGCAGTGAAGCCGTGCTCCCCAAGGAAGAGCGAATTGCCGACGAGGTCTATAAGCCCGGCGACCGAAAGAAATTTTTCCTTCTGGACGTCCGCCAGACTACCCGCGGTCCGAAGATCGTGGTGTCGCGCACCCATCCCGGCCTTCTGAGAAAGCTCATGGAGCTTGAAATCCCCGAGATTCGCGAAGGCGTCGTGGAGATCAAGGCGATCGTCCGCGAAGCCGGAGCCCGTGCCAAGGTGGCCGTGGCTTCAAACGATCCCGCCGTCGATCCTGTGGGAGCCTGCGTCGGCAACAGCGGCACCCGTATCAAAAATATCAGCAGCGACCTTTGCGAGGAAAAAATCGACATCATCATCTGGAGCGAAGATCCCCTGGTGTTTATCCAAAACGCCCTGTCTCCCGCAAAAACCACGGCCATTGAGGTCGTTCCCGATCAGGAACGTACGGCGAAGGTGTACGCGCCGGCAGATCAGCTGTCTCTAGCGATCGGTAAAGCGGGGCAGAACGTGCGCCTCGCGGCGCGCTTGACGGGATGGAAGGTGGATATCAATACCACTCAGGCTGCGGTTGAAACTCCGAGCTTGAACGATCTTTTTGAAAAAAAAGGTGAGAACGCTTGAGGCGCTCCGTTAATCCACGAAGCTGTATCGCCTGCAAAAGAGAACGGCCGCCGCGTGAAATGCTTCGTGTCGTGCGTAAGCCTGACGGACAGGTGGTGGTCGACTCCCAGGGCCATGAGTCAGGCAGAGGTGCCTACTTGTGTCCTGAAAGCCAATGCGTTGCTTTGGCTTTGAAGAAAAAGCTGCTTGAAAAATCATTGAAGTGCGCCATTCCCACGGAGGTACAGAACCTGTTGAGAGAGCGCGTTCAGCTGACTGAAATGCCCGAGGTCGAATCGGATGTCGGAAACGACGAACTGAGATCAGCCTTGGGGTTGGCCAGAAAAGCCGGTGAACTCATCGTGGGGCAGGATCGCGTCCTTGAATGCCTTGCCTCCCGACGGGATTGCCTGGTGCTGATGTCCAATGATTATTCAGAAACGCTGAAAAGGAATGTAGATGCCAAAGGCGTGCCGGTGCACATTTTGGCGGATTTAAGCCGTTTGGAACTCGGACAGCTCCTGGGACTTCGACAGGCTCAGATCGTAGCTCTTCCGGCGCAGAGCGGCTTTGCCAGGAAGTTGGTTGAACTGCTTCCGGAAGGAGGAAATGCCCTTGAGTAAAATGAGAGTTTATGAATTGGCTAAACTATTGGACATGAACAATAAAGATCTTCTCACGCGTCTCGAAAAGTTGAACGTCACCGTGAAATCGCATATGAGCACCCTTGACGATGATGTGATTCAGCTCGTCGAAGCGAGCCTGAAGGAAGAAGAGGCGGCAAAAACGGCGGCGCCGCGCGCGAACGCCGCAGAGCCCCAAACGGTGAAGATCTCCCATGGGGCCTGCGTGAAGGATCTGGCGGATAAGTTCGGCGTTTCGGCGGGCGATGCGGTGAAGAAGCTGATTGCCGCCGGAATGATGGTTCCCGCCAGCGTGGCTCTGAACGACGATATTCTCCTGACGCTGAGCGACGCCTTTAAGGCGAGCATCGACTGGGAAGAGGAGGAAGAGATGCCGGCGGAAGAAACGCCCGCGATCACGACTTCCAAAACCCGCATGCGCGGTTCGCACATGAAGCCCCGTCCCCCGATCGTGACGGTAATGGGACACGTGGACCACGGCAAAACCTCGCTGCTCGACGCGATCAGAAAGACCAACATGACGGCCCATGAGGCGGGCGGCATTACCCAGCACATCGGCGCCTCCCATATCACCTATAACGGCAAGGATATCGTGTTCCTTGACACTCCTGGCCACGAGGCCTTCACGTCCATGCGCGCCCGCGGCGCCCAATGCACTGATATCGCGGTGCTTGTGGTAGCGGCCGACGACGGCGTCATGCCCCAGACCATCGAAGCCATCAACCACGCGAAGGCGGCCGGAGTGCCCATCATCGTTGCGATCAACAAGATCGACAAGGCCGGCGCCAACCCCGAACACGTCAAACAGGAGCTCAGCGGCTACGGCCTGGTTTCCGAAGACTGGGGCGGCGATACGGTTATGGTAGAAATTTCCGCCAAGGCCGGCAAGAACATCGACCAGTTGCTGGAGATGATCGCCCTGGTTGCCGAGATGCAGGAGTTGAAGGCCGATCCGACGGTGGAGCCCGACGGCGTGGTCATCGAAGCCCGCCTTGACAAGGGCAAGGGCCCAGTGGCGAGCGTCATCGTCCAGCAAGGTACTCTGCATACAGGCGACATTGTTCTGCTTGACAGCAGCTGGGGAAAAGTGCGCGCCATGATCAGCGACACGGGGAAGACCGTCAAGCAGGCCGGCCCCAGCACCGCCGTCGAGATTCTGGGCCTGAGCGCCGTGCCTCAGCCCGGCGAACATTTCAGGCAGATCAGGAATGAGAAGGAAGCCCGCGATCATTTCAGCGTTCTCGATGAGGCCCGCAGAGAAACTCAGAACAATACGGCCGTCAAGCGCATGACCCTTGAAGACCTGTACAGCCAGATGCAGGAAGGCTCTGTGCCAGTCCTGAACCTGGTCATCAAGTGCGACGTGCAGGGAACGGCGGAAGCCATTGTGGGGTCGCTGGAGAAGCTTGGGACCAACGAGGTGGGGATCAATATCGTCCACACTGGCGTGGGCCGCATCTCCGAGTCCGACGTCATGCTTGCGACGGCGTCCAACGCGATCATCGTCGGCTTTAACGTCCGTCCGGAAACGAGCGCCAGCAAGCTTGCGGAAAAAGAAAACGTCCAGATCCGCCTGTACAGCATCATCTATGAAATTATCGACGATGTGAAGGCCGCTATGGAAGGCCTGCTGAAGCCGACGATCAAGGAGAATGCCCTTGGACAGGCGGAGATCCGCAAGATATTCAAAGCGCCTAAGGTCGGCAAGATTGCGGGATGCCGCGTGACTGGCGGCGTGGTCAAGCGCGGCTGCAAGGTGCGCCTTGTTAGGGACGGCATCGTGATCTGGGAAGGCACCATCGCGTCGCTGCGCCGCGAGAAAGACGAGGCGAGCGAGGTACGCGGCGGTTTTGAATGCGGTATGACGTTCACAAATTATCAGGATTTCCGTGAGGAAGACCTTGTCGAAGCCTATGAGTTAGTAGAAGAGAAGAGAACGCTCTAACGGCGAAAAAAAGCCCCTCCTTATCCTCGTTGCCGAGGGGATCGGAGGGGCTTTCGCTGTTTAAAGGAGAGGAGAAAATCCAATGCCAGGTTATAGAATGGGAAGAATCAACAGCCAGCTGCAGCGTGAAATTTCGCTTATTTTAGCGCATTCCGTCAAGGATGAAAAACTGAGCGAAGTGATCATCACGTCCGTAGACTGCTCAAAAGACCTGAAGTACGCCAGGGTCTATTACACGACTTTGAAAGAAAGCGGAAGGGCGGGAGTGGCCAAGCTTCTCGAAAAGGTGGCCAGTTTTGTCAGAACTTCGCTGGGGCGGGTCCTCACGTTCAGGACGGTTCCTGAACTGAGATTTATCTTTGACGACAGCGAGATCCTTGCGCGCGAGATGGACCACGTTCTCGATAAAATCGCCGCGGCCTTGCCGCCGGAGGAACCTGAAGAGAACGGGGACGATGCGGAGGAGGGTGGGCATGACGGCGCCGGAGAAGATCGTTGAACGCCTGAAGGCGGAACCCTGTTGGCGTGTCCTTTGCCATGTCAAACCCGACGGCGACACATTAGGCTCTGCCAGTGCCCTGGTTTCCGCGGGAAAAAAGCTTGGTAAAAAAGTGGAATGGGGTGGTCCCGATCCAGTGCCCGGAGGCTATCATTTTTTGCCTTGGATTGAAGAATATCGCCAGTACAGTTCACTGCCCAGGGATGGCTGCTGCGTCGTCGCCCTGGATATCAGCACGCCGGAACGCACAGCGGAAGGCGCTCCGGTGCAGATTTGCATTGACCATCATCTGGACAATGCAGGATTTGGCGAGCTGAACTGGATCAGCCCTCAGTTTTCCTCGGTGGGGGAGATGGTCTTCGCACTGATTCAGGAGCTTGGGTGTTCCTGGGACGTCCCGATGGCCGAGGCCCTCTATGTGTCGATTTCCACCGACACAGGCGACTTTAAATTCTCCAATACAAGCGCCGATACGCTGAGGATCGCTTCTGAACTTCTTCAAATCGGCGTTTCCACGGTGAAAATTGACGAGCTGCTTCACTTTAACGACAGTCTGGAGAAGCTGCATCTCTGGGGGCTCTGCCTGAGCCGTGCAAAGCAGATCAACGGCCGCGCCGTGCTCTCCTGGATTTCCCGGCAGGATTTCAGGGAGACTGGGGCTACCGAGGGCGATTCAGAGGCGTTGGTGAACATGCTGACCCATGTGGCGGGCACTCAGGTCGCTGTGCTTGTGAGCGAGTTTTCCGATCAGCTGCGGTGCAGCATCCGTTCCCGCGGCGAATGCTCCGCTCAGCTTTTTGCCTCTAAGTGGGGCGGCGGTGGGCACAAGTACGCGGCTGGCTGCAAAATCCCCCTTCCCTTGCAGGAAGGGTTGGCGCTTTTGGAAAAGGAGCTTCAGCGTGTATAACGGGCTGATCGTCCTCGACAAGATCGACGGGGCTCTGAGCAGGGCCTGCGTAAGTTCCGTGTCAAAGATCCTGGGACGGAAGCACAAGCTTGGACACGCGGGAACCCTCGATTCGTCGGCTAGCGGCGTGCTGGTTCTTTTAGCCGGATACGCCACTCGCCTTTGCGACGCCGTGATGAACCTTCCAAAGAGTTACCTGGCGACAGTGCAGTTCGGCTGGGAAACTTCCACTGACGACGGGACCGGCGAACCCCTTTCCAAGACGCGGGCGGCGGACTATGACGAAAAGAGCCTGCTTCATGCCCTTCCGGGTTTTCTAGGCGTCCGACTTCAAAGACCTCCACGGATTTCAGCGGTTTTTGTCAATGGAAAACGGGCCCATAAGATAGCGCGCTCCGGCGAAGAACCGCAGATCAGCCCGCGTCCGGTGAACATCACCTCCATTGATTATCAGGGACGGACCGGTGTTGGGCAGTGCCGGCTCTTGGTCCGGTGCCATAAGGGAACCTACGTGAGAAGCCTTGCCCGAGACCTCGGACGGGTCTTGGGGATAGGGGCCCATCTCGCCGCGCTGCGGCGTTTGAGCGTGGGAAATTACGACTGTGCCGGCGCCCTGCCCTTTAACCCTCAGGAGCCTCTGAGCGCCGACGGCCTTGCACCTCACATCCGGCCCGTTTCCACGCTTGCGGAACACTATTGCTGCTACACCGCCAACGATTTCTGCGAACAGCGGCTCATCAACGGCTTGGGCGTTTACCTGAGCTATCTGAAATTCAGAAACGCAGGCGTGGTTCCTGTGGAACAAGGGGTCATCGTCCTGGGCAAAAAGAATCTTTGTGTGGGAGCTTTGAGAAACGAAGGTCAAAAATGCATTGTCTATCCACAGGCGAACATCCCTCTGGAGGTGCGTATAGATTGATTGTATGTATTGGCGCTTTTGACGGCTATCACCGCGGGCATTTTTGCCTCTTCAACACGGCTCGGGAGCTGGCGCGCGCGCAGAAGTCGGCGTGGACGGTGGTGACCTTTGCGCCCCATCCCCGCTTTGTGCTTGGGAACGGCCTGAAGGCCCGGCTTTTCAGCGAAGAGGAAAAGGAGCGAATCAGACAGGTCTTTTCAATCCCCGATCCGTTGGAGATCCCCTTCACGCCGCAGCTGGCCTCTACGGAGCCCGGCGTTTTTCTCGACGCTTTGGACCAGCGTCTGGGCATCAGCGGCATCGTGGTGGGCCAGGCATTTCATTTTGGGAAAAACCGTTCGGGCGACAGCGACTTTCTGCTTCGCTACTGCTCGTCCCACGGCTGGCAGCTGAGGCTGGTGCCTCAGCAGATTATGCAGGATGGGAGCACTATCAGCAGTTCCAGAATCCGCGAGCTGATCCAGGGCGGCGACGTCACCCGCGCCAACACTCTGCTGGGATACCCTTTTTTCATCATTTCTCAGGTCGTGACGGGGGAGCAGCGCGGCCGTGACCTCGGTTATCCAACGGCTAATATCCTGCCCGGTGACATGAAGCTGATCCCCATGGAAGGCGTCTACGCGGGGGCGGCCTGGCAAGGCGGCCGGTGGTGGCCCGCCGCCGTGTCTGTTGGACGGAATCCCACATTTAACGTCAACGGGAACCTCCGCATTGAGTCTCACCTGATCGGTTTTCAGGGAAACTTGTACGGAGAGCGCCTCACGCTGGCCTTTCTCGATAAGCTTCGCCCGATCACGCGGTACAGCGGCCGGGATGAGCTGATCGAACAGCTTCGTGTCGACTGCTCCCGTACGGAGGAAATATTTCAGCATTCTGTTGAGCATTTAATGCCCTTTCATCAGTTGCCACAAAGGCCCTGATGTGCTATGATTCTTCCGTTCGCGGTTCCTGACGCAAGTGATAGAGCGTCGTTTCCCCTGCGATACTTTTTGAGGGGGAGGCGTAAAACGTTCCTTTCAGAATTGCCTGCTTAGGAAAAGCGGAACTCCCGAGATGATGAAAAGGATCTCAAGAGAGTAAAACTGAAAATGTCTTCGTAGCTCAGCTGGATAGAGTATCCGCCTCCTAAGCGGAAGGTCGCGCGTTCGAATCGCGCCGAGGACGCCAGTAATTTCAACGCCTTGCGGGTTTTCTACCTGTAAGGCGTTTTTGATTGGGTGTCCTATGGGTGTTCATGGAAAAAAATGCTCTGTGTCGAATTTCTAGAGCTTGAAAATGCCGCATCATATCTTGGTTGGTAAAGCCGAAGGTCTCTAATGCGCAAGGTCTCCCGTTCGAATCTGGACACCGGCTCCAGATCCACTTTTGAAGCTCTGCGTTTGTAGGGCTTTTTCTGCTATAATCGAGAACATCGATGAGCGCTTTGACGCCGTCTTGAGAGCTTGTATGCAGCCTAAAATTGACGGGAGGTATCAAAATGAAAGTGGCTCTGATAGGGTCGGAGGGGACAATTAACCATGTGCTCTCCCTGATTGATCAGGAATCCCTGTTTGTAGAGTGTTCTGCTTTCCCCTGCCTGAGCGAAGACGCGGGGAAGGTGGTTTCTTCTTGTCAAGGGGACGTGGATGTGGTCCTTTTTACAGGGTATTTCCCCTTTGCGTATGCAAACCGCGATTCGGTGGCGCAGGTGCCTTGGGAATACATATACCGCAATCCTAGCGCTTTCATTTCGGCCATTTTTCGCGAGAGCTTGCTCACTCATCGGGAGATCAAGCGCATCAGTTCTGATTTATGGAATGAAAGCGGCAATCTTCTGGGGCAAAACCTTTACAATTCTGTGGAGGTCCTGTTAGATCAACTAAAGATTCTCCGTTTTACGAGAAACCTGCTGGCGAAGGACGTGGTGGATCAAATTATCGAGTTTCACTGCCGTAATTACGACAGTGGTCTTGTGGATATCTGTCTTTCCAGCATAGAGCGCGTTTACAATCAAGTGGCGCAGCGAGGCTACCCTATCGCGATGGTGCGTCCCACCATGGAAATCATCTTTCACCAGCTCGAAAAGCTGCGCCTTCGTCATCAGCTTCAGATGGGCAATGAAAATCATATCGCTGTCATTTCAATACAGGCTGCTTTCCATCAGGAGCATTCTCTGGACGGACGAAACGACGATTATCATCAATTTTTGCGGGAGCATGCCCAGCAGGATAAAATTTACATTTTTGCCAGGCAAATTGACGGCGCCGTGGAAATCCATGAAAAGGGACTTTCCTATATTTATACCATTCGGTCGGCGCTGGAAAATGAAACACGCTCCTTTTCCAACTTTGCCCTGATCGACCGTTTGGCCTCGACGACAGGCGTCCGTTCTGCTGCAATAGGCATTGGTCTCGGCCGGACACAGCGGGAGGCCAAAAGCAACTCGGACCAGGCTCGGCTGATGGCGATCAGCAAAAACGACAGCTGTTTTTACATCACCTATGAAGACAGAAAAACCGCGGGGCCCTTTTTCGTGCAAAACGAAAAGGAGGAGAGCGAATCCCTGAAAAACAATCTTCAGGAGATCTCCAGCCGTACGAACCTTGGAATGAACACCCTTGAAACGCTTCAACGGGTGATCCGCCAGTACAATCTGGACGTGATCACTCCCTTTGAGCTGGCCCGCTATTGCAGTATGAGCGTCACAAACATGAATCGCATTATCACGAAACTTGAAGCCGGAGGGTATGTAAAAATCATCGGTAGCCAGCCTTTAGCCGGGGCTGGGCGCCCCAGACGCTTAATCAAACTGGATATTGACGCCTGATAAAGCGGGAGAGGAAACAATCCTGGTCGGATTGTTTCCTCTCCCGCTTGTTTTGCTGTTTCTCTTTTTTAGAGTTCTTGGGGGTCCCTAGTCCACGTAGACCACGGCGTTTTGATACTCGTGGGCTCCGATGCGGCTCAACTGAAGCCCGACTAAGTTTTTAACGGCGCCGAGGATTTTAACCTCATTATAGATGGGGATCACGGGCGTTTCCTCGTTCTGGATTTCGTACATCTTTGTCAGCAGCTCGTCGCGCTTTTTGCTGTCAGTGGTGACGAGCCAGTCGTAATAGGCCTTATCGTACTCGGCGTTGCTGAAACGAGAGTCGTTTCTCAACATTCCTGTGGGCAGAATGTTCGACAAGGTGTATTCTGCGTGACCGCTGTTGCAGGAATAGAAATGCAGCGACATGCCGAATTCGTCTCCCGCGTCCTGACGCGCATCAATGGTGTTCGCATCCTGGACGAGGACTTTTGCCTTGATGTTGATGGCCGCGAGCTGATCCTGAATGATCTGACAGAGTTCGGTATTTGTCTGCACCGCATTGGTCCAGAGCTCCATCTCAAATCCGTCGGGGCATCCGGCTTCGGCCATCAGCGCTTTGGCTTTTGCGAGGTTATACAGGTGGGGTACTTTGACGGGTTTGTACTCGAAGACGACGTCGGGGACGATCGCGTAAGCCACTTTGCCGTATCCATAGCATAGAGCCTTCACAACGGCTTCTTTATCGATGGCGTACTCAATGGCCTGGCGGACCAGTTTATTGTTGATGGGCGTCGCGGACTTACAGTTCAGATAGAACATGACGATCTTCATTGAAGGGGTCGATAAAAACTGCAGATCAGGGTTTTCCTTAATTCTATCGATATCGATATAGGGGATCTCATAGGCCACGTCGATTTCACCGGTTTCGAGCATAATCGTTCTCTGGCCCGCTTCGGGGATGATCTTCATGGTCAGGTATTTTGTTTTGGCCGGGCCGCCCCAGTAATCGTCAAAACGTTCTAGAGTGTAGTAGTCGCCGGTCACGTATTCTTTCATCTTGTAGGGACCGCAGCCTACGGGGTTGGCGGCGAAGTAGGCCGCGCCTTTCGATTCGAAATAATCCTTGGGCATGATACCGAAGGCGGGGTCAGTCAGTTGGTAGATAAAAGAGGGGTGAGGCGTCTTGAAGTTGATGATCAGCGTGTAATCATCGACGATTTCAAAATTCTTCATGTCCACGTAATTTATGAAAGCGCTGCCGCGCGCGCCTCTCTGCTGGAATGTGAAAACCACGTCCTTGGCAGTCAGCGTATCGCCGTTGTGAAATTTTACGCCCTTGCGGAGGTTCACCTGAAGTTTCAGATCACTCAGCCATTCATAACTCGTAGCCAAGCAGAAATGCATCTTCATTTCGCTGTCATAGGCCAACAGTGTGTCATAAATGTGGTTAGTCAGGGAATAGGCCCTTTCTTGAGTCCCTATGACGGGATTCATGGTCGTCAAATCTGAACTCTGCGCAAAAACGATCTCGTCTTTAATCTTTCTGCCGTCCTTTGTTTCCTCCGCGGCGTAGGCTGCCGAAGCGAAAAGTACGCTTACCGCTACAAGTACAGTGAAAACTCTCTTCATTTTCTTTCCTCCTTAACAGATTATGGGTGATCCTAAAAAGTCGTCATAGAACTTGCTATTGTCTTTACTTTGAAACGAGCGTCTTTTTTCCCTTTTCACGCCTCCTTTCTGCCTGCAAGCCGGAACTATCCGCTTAAACGCTAGGCTAATAACATCAGGTCCCGTCTCAGCGCTCAAAAAGACGGCAGGCGACAAAATGTCCCGGAGAGATCTCCGTCAGGTTGACTTTGCGCGTTTCACAATCGGGACGCGCGTAAGCGCAGCGTTTGGCAAAGCGGCATCCTTCTGGAACGTTGATAGGCGACGTAATCTCGCCCTTTAAAATTACTCGCTGCATCTTCACGTCGGGGTCTGGAACGGGAATGGCCGAAAGGAGCGCCTGTGTATAGGGATGGGACGGCTCCTTAAAAAGGGTGCGCGAGTCGGCAAGTTCGACCATCTGGCCTAAATACATGACCATGATCGAGTTCGAGAGGTGCTTGACCACGCTCAAGTTGTGAGTGATGAACATGTAGGTCAAACCCAGGTTTTCCTGAAGGTCCTGCATCAGGTTCAGGACCTGCGCCTGAATCGAAACGTCCAGCGCGGACACGGGCTCGTCGCAGACGATGAACTTTGGGTTTAGCGAGAGCGCCCGGGCGATACCGATGCGCTGGCGGCGTCCGCCGTCCAGCTCATGAGGATAGGAGTTGGCGAAGCGCTTGGCCAGTCCCACCAAGTCCATCATCTCGTCAATTTTTTTCTGCAGCGTATTTTTTTCATGGGGCCCGTAAACTCCTTGTATAAGCAGCGGCGCGGCGATGGCCTGGCTTACCGTCATGCGAGGGTTCAACGAAGAATAGGGATCCTGAAAGATGATCTGCATGTCCGAACGGACTTTTTTCATCCGTTCCCTGTCGAAGTTCAGGATATTTTCACCGTTGTAGATAACTGATCCTGCCGTGGGCTCGTGAAGGCGGAGGATGGCGCGCCCCAGTGTCGACTTTCCGCAGCCCGATTCGCCGACGATCCCTAAAGTCTCGCCCTCCCTGATCGCGAATGAAATGTCGTCTACAGCGAGCAGCGTACCACGCTTCGTCTGGAAGTACTTCTTTAAATGTTCAACTTTAAGGAGTACTTTATTGTCGTCCATTTTCGACCTTCCAATCTTCGCGCTTCTGGCGACTCTCTATCATGAAACATTTTACGAAGTGTTCGCCGCCCAGGTGGACGACGGGAGGTTCCTTTTCCCAGCATTTGGAGGCGGCAAATTTACAGCGGTCACAGAAATTGCATCCTGCGGGCAGGTTCATGGGATCGGGCATGAGGCCGTCGATGGGATTCAAGCGGCGTTCTTCCGAATTGATTTTGGGAATTGAATTCATGAGGCCGATCGTATAAGGATGACTCATTTCCTTGAAGATCTCATGAATACTCCCGCTTTCCACAATCTCGCCCGCATAGATAATGGCCGCTTTTTCACAGGTCTGGGCTACTACACCTAAGTCATGGGTAATGAGAATGGTGGCCGTATGGAATTTTTTCTTCAAATCCTGCATCATTTCCAGAACTTGTGCCTGGATCGTAACGTCCAGTGCGGTGGTCGGCTCGTCGGCAATGAGAATTTTGGGATTGCAGGCCAAGGCGATAGCGATGATCACACGCTGTTTCATGCCGCCGGAAAACTGATGGGGATAGTCTCCCATACGGTCTGCGTTGATGCCTACCAGTTCCATCATCGCGCAGGTTTTCTGCGTAGCTACGACGGCGGAAACGAGCTGATGGGTTTGAATGGCTTCCGCAATTTGATCACCTACGGTCATCACCGGATTCAATGACGTCATGGGGTCCTGGAAAATCATGGAGATCTGGGCCCCGCGTATTTTACAGATCTCCGCGTGGCTCATCTTGAGAAGGTCCCTGCCTTCATAAAGGATTTCCCCTGAAATGATCTTTCCCGGAGGCTGAGGGATAATGCGCATAATGCTTTTGGCCAGGGTGGTTTTTCCTGCCCCTGTCTCGCCGACCAGCCCCAGGGTGATGCCTTCTTCTAATTTGAGGTTAATGCCGTTCAGGGCTTTTACGACGCCGTCGTCCGTCTCGAAGCGAACTGTCAGATCTCGAATTTCAAGAATTGAATTCACCGTCACTGTACCTCCCTTACTTTTTCAGTTTTGGGTCCAGAGCGTCTCTTAACCCATCGCCGAAAAGGTTAAACGCGACGACTGTGATAACCAGAAAAAGCCCCGGAAATGCCGAAATGTGCCAGGCGTTCCTCATATAGATCTTCGCGGCCGTCAAAATGGCGCCCCATTCAGGCGTTGGCGGCTGAATTCCCAGGCCGATGTACGAAAGCCCCGCTACGTACAGGATGGAAGAGCCAATTCTCAGAGTGAGCTGAACCAAGATGGGAGCCATGGCGTTCGGCAGGATGTACTTGAAGATAATGGTAAAATCGCTGGCTCCCACAGCCCGAGCTGCTTCCACGAACTCTTTGTCTTTGACGGACATCACCGCCGCGCGGGCGACGCGCGAGAAAGAAGCCATCCCTGACACGCCCAGCGCGATCAACAGGTTTAAGGTGCTGGCGCCTAGCGCCGAGACGATTGCCATGGCCAGAAGGATAAAGGGACAGGCCATGAAGATATCCATGACTCTCATGATGATGTTGTCCACTTTTCCGCCGTAGAAGCCAGCGAACATTCCGGGAGGCCCTCCAATGAGAAAGGAAAGCGTAACGGCACTGAAGCCCAGCAACAGGGAGTATTTGGTGCCCCATAAAATCCGGAAGAGCATATCCCGCCCGAATTCGTCGCAGCCGAGTATGTGCTGCAGACTGGGCTTGGCCAGTTTGTTCGCCAGGTTCTGTTTCACGACGTATTGGGTGTACACGCCGTCATTGGTAAAAAGATCTATCAAGACGGTGACGATGACTACAAGAAACAGAAAGGCGATGATGAAAAGCCCGATCATGGCTCTGCGATTTCGCCGAAACTGCCTCCATGCCTGCTGAAAGAGCGTCCTGTCTCGAGCTGCCGTATTTTTTTCCGTGTGTTTGTTCATTTGGAAGAGAGACGCCCCTTTCCTGATTGATATTGAGATTTAATGCGCGGATCCACAAAAGCGTAGAGAAGATCCACAAACAGGTTGACGAAGGTGGAGAACACTGAAAGCATCACCACGGAAGCCAAGATTGAAGGCGTGTCCTTGAAGTTGATTGACTCCACGATAAAACGCCCCACGCCTGGCCAGGCGAAAATGGATTCAGTGACGACCGATCCTCCAAGCAGTCCGCCGAAGCTGATTCCGATGATGGTGATGATCGGGATCAGCGCGTTGGTGAGCATGTGTCTGACCGTAATCCGGTACTCTGAAACCCCCTTTGCGCGGGCCGTATCGATATAGTCTTGCCGTACTACTTCCAGCATGGAAGCGCGCGTTGTCCTGGCAATAATCGCCAGCGTATTGCTGGAAAGGGTAAAAGCTGGCAGGATGAGGCTGATGAGCATGGCAGGAAAACCGCTTTTCATGCCCGCCGCCGGCAGTATGCCCAGCTTCAGGGCGAAGATGATGACGAGCATCAATCCCATCCAGAAGACCGGGGAAGCCGCCAGGAACAGCGTCACCATCATGACGATATTGTCAAAGGCCGTATATTGCTTTATGGCCGATATAATGCCCACGGGGATGCCGATGATCACTGCTATGAGAACCGCTGCCCCAGCGAGGATCATGGTGTTTTTCAACCTCTGAAGCACCTGTTTTGAAACTTCCAGATTGTTTCGGTAGGAAGTTCCCAGGTCGCCCCGGAGCATATTGATGACGAAACGGGCGTACCGTACGAGAAAGGGATCATTCAATCCCATTTCCTCTCTTAAATTGTGAATGTCCTCCAGGGTTGCTTCATTGCCCAGCATGAGGCGCGCAGGATCTCCAGGGGTCAGCTCCATGATCGAAAACACGAGAAAGGTTGCTCCCAGCAGCACGGGGATGACCAGGAGAAAGCGCTTCAGAACATACCTGAACATGACCCTTAAACCTTCTGATCGCTCTCCGCCGCTTTCCAGCGGAAGAGCTGATTTTCGCATTTTTCGATGACTTCACAGATTTGGCCGCTCAGCCGGTTCTTCTGGCGCATGAAAAGGGTTTTCAGAGCAAGATAGTAATCGGGCTGCGTGTTTTCAGGCGTCTGTCCCATGGCGCAGCTGAGTTTGGGGAACTGAGGGCTTTCCACGGCCAAATCCTGATGGTAGGGGCTGGAAGATGTGTAGGTAATACGCGTCAGTTCTCCCGCGACGGCGGTGATAATCCCGTCGGTGTCTTCCTGATCTTTCAGCGCCAGATTTAGCTTTTCGATCACATTTTTCAGGCGGTCCATATAGGGGAACAGGTCCGACATCTCAAAATCGGGGCTGAGTTGTTCCTCTATGTCATGAAGTCTCTTGTCCATCATTTCGACAAATCCTGCAAGGTCGACGGGGAGTTTTTTCGCGTTGGCAAAGATGCAGGCCAGTTTTGCGATGACCCTGCTGTCGCGCAGTACGATGGCGGGATCGATTTTGTCGATGGTGTCCTGTTTAGTGTGCCACCAGTAGAAGGTGCGTTCTCCGGGCAGGATTTTGCGCGAAAACTTGGGCATAATGGCGAGAGGTACGTGGGTCCCCCAAAAAGTTTGATCGGCAAAGCGCGCCATGGGCACGGGCGGGATGGGCGTTTCTTTGTTGAATTCCTTCAGAAAATCTTCCGCGAAGGACGCTCCCTCGAGCATGGACGTGTTGAATCCTACCAGATCAGAGCTCTTACAGCCGCAGATATCCATATTGACGTGGGCGACGCAGTTGTTTTTCAGCTCATGCCAGTGGTGGTCAAAGTACCAAGTCGAGCCTGAATAGCGTCCGTCAGAGTGCCCCGACCACCAGGCCAGGACTACGGTCCTATTCAGTTCCGAACGGTGTTCCTGCAGGACGCGCGCCAGCTCCATCATGGAAACGTTCGCGACGGCGTTGTCGGTGATACCTTCATACCATGAATCGTAATGCCCTGAGACAAGCACGAATTTGTCGCTTGCCCCTTTGATCGTAGCGATGGGCATGCTGCTTTTCTTGATACTGTTGTCCATGGAGACGTTTAAGGAGACGGTCACGCCGCTTCCTTGGCGCAGCAGGGACTTCAGTTCCTCGCCGTCGCTTTTTACAAGTTCGACGTAGGGGATATGGGGATAGCGATATTGCAGATCGTCGGGTTCGGGCGTTCCCCAGACACCGCCCAGGGTGCCGTGATGGGCGATATCGGCGACCCAGATATTGAGTATCCCCAGAGCCCCTGCCTGCTTTGCCATGCAGGCAAACTTGTAAGTGTTGTCGTGAGTGAGAACTATTTTGTCCTTAAAGGCCGCAAAACGTTTTTCCATCAGAACTTGAGGACAGTCTCCGCTTTCGCTGTATGAATCGAAGATCACAGGGGCTTGGAGATTATGGGCGCAGCCGCTGTAGACGTAAGGCGTAGCGCGATATTTCTTCGGTACGGAAGCGCCCGTGATAATTTCCACGCTGGCGTCCAAGGGCAGGCTGCGGTAGATATCGTAATACTCGCGAGCCACAGGAATGCCCAGAGAACGCATTCGTTCTGTAATAAGGTCGACCGTTTTTTCTCCGTCGGGAGAACCGGTGTATCTCTCCAGTTTATTAAAGGCCTGAAGGTCTTCAAGCATCCGTTCCACGTCCAGTTCTTGAGCAACCTTTTGGGCAAAAGTTTCAGCACGCTTGTCTCTGTCTTCTATCATACTCATCTGTGCCACCTACTTTTTATTTTTTTGATCGATGCCGTTCTACGCTTATCAATAAAAGAAAAGGAAATGCCGTTATGATTCATGTTTATAAATATCGGGGATTTGCTTTTCGTGACTTTCCAAAGCCTCCTGTCTCAGTTTTGCGTTCGTCAGAACGTCCATAGCCGTCATCGCCAGTCCTTTTGCGCCAAGGATGCACACCTGGTCCGCCCGGGGGGAGAGCGCCGCTTCCGCGAAATCCGCCGAATGGGCGTTGATCCCCGCCTGGGCTATGGACAGGTATTCATGGATTGCGGGCAGCTTGATGGATACGTTGCCGATGTCTGACGAGCCATACTGCATATTCGGCGTGGGATAGAACATTTCCTCTCCCAACAGCGCCATATTGGCCTTGAAAGCTTCGCCCAGGGGCCTGTTGGGATATCGTTCTCCGTAATAACGGCCGATCTCCATTTCAGCCTTTGTCCCCGTCAGTTTCTCCGACGATTCCACGCACTGCCTGATGATTTTTACGATGTTTTTAAGATCGTGGAGCGTATGAGCCCGGACGGAAAATTCTCCGCAGCTATACCCCGGAATGATGTTCGCCGCCTCGCCGCCATGAGTGACGATCCCGTTGACGTTCGCTCCCAGGGGCATTGAAGGGCGCATCATGTCGATCGCGGCAAAGAGGTTGAGCAGGGCGTTCAAAGCGTTGATTCCCTTGCTGGGATCCGACGAATGGGCGTTTCGTCCGCGGAAGCTGACTGTAACCACGACGGCCGCCCGGCCGCCGCGCCCGATCATGGACTTACCGGCCGTAGGATGGATCATCAGCGCGAAATCCACTCCGTCAAAGGCGCCGTTTTCGAGCATGATGACCTTGCCGCCGCCGCCCTCTTCTGCCGGAGTCCCGATAATACAGACCGAACCGTCCTGCTCCGTTACGGCTGCCGCTGCGCCGATAAAAGCGCCTACCGCGCAGGTGGCGATAATATTGTGGCCGCAGCCATGGCCGATGCCTTTCAGCGCGTCGTACTCCGCCAGAAAAGCTACCTTGGGGCGCTCCGCCTTACCTCGGGCTTCGGCGTAAAAAGCCGTTTCCAAACCGCCATAGCCGCGGGTGACTTTAAAATTTCTCTCCTCTAAAAAAGAACAAAGAAGCGCTGCCGTTTTCTGCTCGTGGAACGCCAGCTCCGGTTGCGCGTGAATCCGGTGGGAAAGCTCCACAAGCGTGTCCTTGCTGTTATCGATGGCGATTAATACCCTGTCCTTTATGTTAGAACTCAAGATAACCGATCCTTTCTGAAAATAACTTTTATATCTCGTTTCTGAGAAAAGCCTCTGAACGCATAGTCAATTTTTATCGTGTGCCTAAAAATCATGATTCTGTAAAATTCGCACTCGTTAGCGAGGTTATTTACGTGCGTTCTTTTTGTTTTGCCTGATGAAATAGCCGTCTTCGTGTCTATTGAATTAGCCGTCTGACTGAGTATAGTCCTAAAGCGGCGGTGTGAAAAGCTATAGAAATTAGGTTTTAATTCCGAAACGATAAATATTGCAAAAAATGCGAAGTTTCTTGAAAATGAGTGGCGGCGCTGTCTTCTTGTTGGCAGGGAGCAGGGCTGTGAAGCGTTTTGCATGCCTGGGCGCTCGGTCTGGCTGGTTGGTCTCTTTCCCCGCGGCCCGAAGCATAAGCGCAGGTCACTGTTTTTTCGCATGTTCCGCTTAAAAGTGGAATCGAGTTTCTCCTTCTTCGGTCCTTCTTTTTGCTCGTGATTGTGTTATCATTGATTCAGCTTATTTTTAACCTGAAAGGAATTGATTCGATTGGCTCGTAATGCGCTTGGAGTCCTGCGTGAACGCGGATTTATCGACTGGATGAGCGATGAAGAAGCTCTTGAGAAGTTGTTTGATACGGAGATGGTCACGGCGTACGTGGGATTTGACCCGACTGCCGACAGCCTCCATGTAGGCCATCTGATCCCTCTGATGGGCCTGGCCTGGCTTCAGCGCCTTGGACACCGGCCGGTGGTGCTTGCCGGCGGCGGTACGGGCATGATCGGCGATCCGTCTATGAAGAGCAAGGAGCGCAACCTCCTGACCATGGATCAGATCAGGCTGAACGTGGAGGGCGTAAAACCCCAGCTGGCTCATTTTGTTGACTTCGACTGCGGCAAGAATTCGGCGATCCTGGTGAACAACTACGACTGGCTGAGCTCCATGAACTTTCTGGAGTTCCTCCGCGACGTGGGAAAATACTTCTCGATCAACTACATGATCGCCAAAGAACACGTCCGCAGCCGTATCGAGGATCCGACCAAGACATTGTCCTTCACTGAGTTCTCCTACACGCTGCTTCAGTCCTATGACTTCTATCACCTTTACAAGACCTACGGCTGTCGGCTTCAGATGGGCGGCAACGACCAGCAGGGCAACATCACCGGCGGCATCGAATATATCCGCAAGTGCGACGGCGGCGAAGTTTACGGCGGCACCAACCCTCTGCTTCTCACCTCGGCGGGCCACAAGTTCGGCAAGACCGAAGGCGGCGCCGTGTGGCTCGATCCCAAACGCACCTCGCCCTATCAGTTCTATCAGTTCTGGATCAACAGCGAGGACCAGGGCGTTGAAAAGCTGCTCAAGTACTTCACCTTCATGCCCCTTGAGGATATCGGCGAGATCATGGCCCGTCACGCCGCGGCGCCTGAAAAGCGCGAAGCCCAGCGCGTGCTGGCCTATGAAGTGACTAAAATCGTCCACGGAAAAGAGACGGCCGACAACGTCCAACGCGCCAGCGATATCCTCTTCGGCGGCACCTTTACGCCCGCCGACCTGACCGACGCCATGCTGCACACCCTTGCGGCGGAGACGCCCTGCGGCAAGGTGGCCGCTTTGCCTATGGCGCTGACCGACGTGCTCGTGGAAGTGGGCGCCTGCAAGAGCAAGGGCGAGGCCAAACGCCTGATTGCCGGCGGCGGCGTGTCCGTCAACGGCGTCCGCGTGGAAGAAGGCGCTCTTCTGAAGCCTGAAGAGGTGCTGTGCGGGTTTTACGCTTTGATCCGTCTGGGCAAGAAAAAGTACTTTATGGTCGGCCTCCGCTAAATGAAGCTGTCCGTTTTGGCTGTGGAGAGCCTTCGCCGTTTCGCCCGCCCTGGGTGGAGGGCGAAGACTCTTTACGGTATATTCCGAGGCCTTTTCGCTCTTATTCCCATTCGAAGAAAGCTGGTCCTTGAATCGCTGCGGCTGTCCTTCCCCGAGAAGGACCTGCGTTGGCGGCGCGACACTCTGAAAAGAATCTATCGGCATTATGCCTGGATGATCGTGGAAGTCCTGGCGGCGCAGAACGATCCGTCGCTGGTTTTGAGAATGGTGTCGGAAGTGGAAGGGCAGGAAAACCTTGACTGGCTGTGCGCCCAGAAAATTGGCTGTTTTATCCTGACGGGCCATATGAGCAACTGGGAACTGTGCGGCGCCTGGGTCGCCCTGTCGGGATATCCGTTGGAGACGGCCGTGCGCGATACCGACGACCCCGATTTTGCGGAACTGATCGAAAAATACCGTCAGAACATGAAAATCACCACGCTCCGCAAAGGGGCGCTTGGCGTCAGGACCATGGTCAAGCACGCTCTTCAGGGAAAATGGGTCGCCCTGCTTTCCGACCAGGACGCAGGGCGCGATGCCGTGCCAGTGTGGTTCCTCGGACGGCATACCACCATGGTGGAGGGGCCGGCGGCGCTCTCTTTGACCGCCCAGGTCCCTTTAATCCCGATCTACAGCATCCGCTTGGCTCCCTTCAGTTATAAGATGTGCATCCTGCCGCCCCTCGCGACGGGACAGGAGGGCCGGAGCCGCGGCAACATCGTGAAACTGACGCTGAAAGCCAACGAAACCCTTGAAGAAATGGTGCGCCGCGCGCCCGAACAGTGGTTTTGGTTCCACCGCCGGTGGAAGACCAACCCCGATACAGCGCAGGCATGAAACGGCTGATCCTGATCAACGGCGCCATGGGAGCCGGCAAGTCGACCCTCTGCCGCGAGCTTCTCAATCTGCTGCCGCCCTGCGCGTTTCTTGACGGCGACTGGTGCTGGACCATGAATCCCTTCGTTCTCTGCGACGAGACGAAGAAGATGGTCATGGAAAATATCCTTTCCGTCTTAAGCCGTTTTCTTCAGTGTCCGGTTTACGAAAATGTGCTGTTTTGCTGGGTGATGCACGAACAGTCCATTCTGGACGACCTGAAAAGCCGCCTGCCTCTCGACGGCGTGACCCTTCATGCCCTGACCCTGACGCTTTCCAGGGAGCAGCTGATAGCGCGCCTAAACGGCGATATCCGCAGGGGGATCAGGACTCCCGACGTTCTGGACAGAAGCCTTGCGCGCCTGCCCCTCTATCAGCGTATGGACACCGTGAAGATCGACGGCGGCAGCCTGACGCCTCGTGAAACAGCGGAGCTTGTCCTCGCCATGATCCAGAAAAAGGCATAAAAAAAGACCGGCGGCGCCGCTCCTTGAGGAGCTGGCGCTGCCGGTCTTTTTTGCAGTTGTGGTGGGTTATTTTACTTTCCAGTGGTTTTCCAGCAGCTGCAGAGCGCCGCTGGTGACACTGGTTAACACGAGATAAATAAGGCCGACGAAAATAAAAGTCTCGAAGGACGCGTAGGTGACGCTGCGCACCTGCTGTCCCACCATGGTCAGTTCGCTGATGGCGAGGACCGAAAGCAGCGATGATTCCTTGATCAGCGTGACGAACTCGTTGCCGATGGCGGGGAGCATGTGGCGGATCGCCTGAGGCAGGATGATGGACTTCATGGTCTGCCAGTAAGAGAGTCCCAACACCTTCGCGGCTTCCCACTGTCCTTTGGGGACGCCCTCGATGCCGCCGCGGACGATTTCGCCCACGTAGCCCGAGGAGTTGATGCCCACGCCGATGATGCCGGCTGTGTAGGCGTCGAGGTTGATGCCCAGCGCCGGCAGGCCGAAGTAGATCAGGAACAGCTGGATCATCAGGGGCGTGCCGCGCAGAACGTAGATGTAGGTGGCCATGAGGTAGCGCAGCGGCGCAATGGGCAGAACCCGGAACGCGCCGATAAAAATGCCCATCGCGGAGCCGATGGCTACGCCGAGGAACGACGCCTGGATGGTGATGCAGATGCCGTTCCAGAACATGTGCATATAGGGTGTGAGTACAGAGAAATCAAGCTGCATGGTTTAGGCCTCCTCGGCGACAGCGGCGCCGTAGTGCGAAAGGACGCGCTGGAGGAACGTGCGGGTTCTTTCCATCTTCGGGCGTTCAAGAATCTCGCTGGGCTGTCCCTGTTCGACGATCACGCCGTCGGCCATGAAGATCACCCGGTCGGACACTTCCTTGGCGAAGAGCATCTCGTGGGTGATGATCAGCATGGTCATGCCCGATTTCGCCAGGTCGGCGATGACTTCAAGGACGTCTCCCACAAGCTCGGGGTCCAGAGCGCTGGTCGGCTCGTCGAAAAGCATGACCTTCGGCTCCATCGCGAGAGCCCTCGCGATGGCGACGCGCTGCTGCTGCCCTCCTGAGAGCTGGGCGGGATAGGCCTCGCGCTTGTCCGCCAGGCCGACTTTCGCGAGGAGCTCGTCAGCCGTCTTCTCGGCTTCGGCACGGGACTTGCCCCGCACGCTGACCTGAGCCAGTACGAGGTTTTCGATAACGCTCAGATGGGGAAAAAGGTTGAACTGCTGGAAGATCATGCCCATAAGCTCCGACTGCTGAGCGTTGGACATCTTTTCGTTGTCCACGCGGTGTCCGTACACGGTGATTTCTCCCGCGTTGATATGCTCCAGACGCCCGATGCAGCGGGCCAGCGTGCTCTTTCCCGACCCGCTGGGCCCTATGACTGTGACGACTTCTCCTTCATCGATGTTGAGCGAAACGCCCTTCAGGACGTTCAGAGAGCCGAATGATTTGTGCAGATTGACCACTTCTATGGCATGGGTCATATCGCTCACCTCCTGTTTAATTCATCCATTATAAATCAACTCACGATTCTGTGTCAAGGAAATATCGCATTATAGTTCATTCTTTTTGCAAAATAATGAAGCACAATTTATTTTCGTCGTCATAGGGAAATGGCGATTGCTTTCCTTTGAGCGCGCAAAAGAGCAGGCCGAAGACGGCCTGCTCTTTCTTTTGAATGTTAAGAGGAACGGGTTACTGCCAGCGAAAGGGCGGTTCCGTGTAGCCGTAAATGGCCTTGGGAGCGCCGGTTCTGAGGGCCCATTTCCTGTTGCCGTAGTCAAAGTGCCACCATTCGTTGGGGTAGTTGGAGAACCCTTCTTCCGACATCAACGATACCAGAATACGGCGGTTGTCGCGCGCCTGCAGCGCCGCGCCTTCGAGACGCTCCATCTTCTCGTAATGGTTGGTGTAGGAGCGTTCAGTGGGCTCGTCAAAGCCCGACCCCATTTCCAGGTAACGGCCGCGGTCGTCGGCGATGGTCAGATCTACGGCGCCGCCGGTGCAGTGTCCCGAGACATTTTCGGGATCGGTGGACGGCCAGGCTACAAAGATCGACGTGCGGCGCTTCAGTTCTTCCGGTGAGAGGTCGGGATGAGCCGCCTTGATGCGGCCTTCCAGAGTGCTGAAAAAGGATTTTTGAAGTTCGGGCCTTCTCCAGCCGTCCCAGATCACCAGATGCCATTTTTCAGGCAGGCGGCGGGCCACGAGCAGCAGCTTTTCGTAGACGCTTTCGCGGACGAAGCACTCGGGCAGGCTGCCTTTAAGCCCTTCCTGGTGATACCAGCTTCTGACGAGGATTTTATCCGGGGAGAGGCTGGAGGGCACCAGCGGCTCCCCACATTCCTCGAGGGGCACTCTGTCCCGAGCCGGTTTTACGGTTAGGGGCAGAGGAATTTCTGCGCGTTTAAAAAAATTCTCTCCCATACACAACACTCCTCTAAAGCCCCATGAGCCGTGGCGCCGTGGTCGTAAAGGCGGGGAAGGTGATGATAATCAGCAGCACCAGCATTGCCACGGCGATGAACGGCCAGATCTTTCTGAACAGTTCACCCAGGGGCACCTTTCCGACGGCGGCTACGATGTAGTTGCAGGCCCCAACGGGCGGCGTGATCAATGCGATGGTCACGTTCAGGGTCATCACCACACCGAAATGAAAGGGGTCGATGCCCGCTTTCATGGCGATAGGGGCAAAAACGGGCGTCAGCAGCGTCAAAACGGCGACTTCTTCCATAAACATGCCGATCACGAAGATGATAGAGCTCAAGACGATCATGAGCAGCCAGGGACTGCTCATCAAGCCGGAGTTGATGATAAACTGGCTGAACTGCTGGGTCACTCGCTCCCACTTGAGATACCAGCCGACCACCGAGGCGGCTCCCATGATCAGGAAGATCGCGCTGGAAAAGCGGACGGTCTCGTGGATGGACTCACCCAGGGCTTTGAGCGTGAGCTGGCGAGTGACGAAGACACCGGCGAAAATGCAGTAAGCGACGGCCAGGGCACCCGATTCCGTGGGCGTGACGAATCCAGTGATGATGCCGCCCACGATGATGCAGGGGGCCAGAAGCGCCAGGACGGAACGTCCGAGAATGCGCCATTTTTGAGCGCGCACCTCCGTCGTATCGGTAATCGGTACGTTGTACTTGCGTGAGTAATACCAGTTCATGGCCATGAACGCAAAGCCCAGCACGAAGCCGGGAAGCATTCCCGCCGCGAAAAGGCCGCCGATGGATGTGTTGGTCATGGACGCGTAGATGATCATGAAAATACTCGGCGGAATGATGGGCCCGATCAGCGAGCTGCCGGCCGTCAAGCCAGCGGCGTAGGCTTTGGGAAAGCCTTCTTTCTCCATGGCTGGGATCAGGATGGATCCAAGGGCAGAAGCGTCGGCCGCGGCGCTGCCGTTGACGCCCGCCAGGATGATGCCGCCCACCACGTTGACGTAGCCCAGGCCGCCGCGGACGGAGCCGACGATGAGGCGGCTGAAGTCGATCAGGCGGTCCGTCAGTCCCGCGCGGTTCATGAGGATTCCCGTGAGGATGAAGAAGGGGATCGCCATGAGCGAGAAGACGTCCATACCGCCGTAAAACTGCTGAGGAATGATGCGCAGCAGCGAGAGGTTGCCCGTGCCGAGGATGCCGAGGAATCCGGTCATCAGCAGCGCCGCGTAGAGCGGCACGCCGATGAGCATCTGGGCGAAAAAGGTGAGCAGCAGCGATATCCCGTGCATCAGTCCTTCCTCCTTTCCTTGGCGTCGGCGATCGATTTCAGTTCTTTCGCCAGGATCACCATCAGCAGCATGGACATGCCGATCGGAACGGCCATTAGAGGAATCGCTTTGGGCAGGCCCAGGGCCATGGTTTTCATGTTCCACATGCCCATCACGTTCTGCGAGCCGAAAAAGATCAGGACGCCCAGGACGGTGAGCTGGACTCCCAGCGCGACGCCCCTGGCCAGAGCTTTAAGCGCCTTGGGAAGACGCACTGCCAAAAAATCGATGGACATGTGGTCTCCGTTTACGAACGCCGAGGCCGCGCCGATAAGGACGAGCCATACCAGCGAAATGCGGGCCACCTCTTCGGTCCAGATCAGCGCGGCGTTGGTAAAGTATCGCGCGACGACGCCCAGCACGATGTCGCTGATGTTTATTAAGAGAAGAAAACCGCCGAACCAAGCGCTGATACGCTCTATAAAGCGGCTCAGCCTATCGAGAGAATCCATAATGACGTCCCGCCCGGCTCTGGTTACTTTTTTGCGGCCGCTTCATTGGCGGCTTGGGCGTCTTTCAGAGCGAGATTCAGCCATTCATGCGAAACCTTCTGCTTCAGCCAGTTGATGTAGCCGGGCTGGCCGATGGAGCGGAACTGGTCCATCTCTTCGGCGTTGGGGGCATAGACCTGCATTCCCTTCTGGCGGCAGGCTTCGACCTGTTCCGAGTCTTCCGCTTCGATACGGGCGCGGGTGAGCTTGTTGGCTTCCTTGGCGGCGTCGAGGATGGCTTTCTTGTCCATGTCGCTGAAACTGTCGTAGAGGTCGCCGTTCATGACCAGGAACTGGTCCGAGTACTGGATGTTCGCCAGGGTCATATAGCGCTGGACTTCAGGAAGGCTTCCCAAAAGGATGTAGAACGCTGGGTTCATCTGGCCGTCCACCACGCGGGTCTTCAGGGCCATATAGAGCTCGCCCCAGGGAATGGGCGTGCCGCTGGCGCCAAAGGCTTTGAAAATCGCGACCTGGCCTTCATCCATACCGCGGAACTTGAGGCCGGGGAAGTCCTTAGGGCTGCGGATCTCCCTGACGGAGTTGGTGAACGCGAGGAATCCGCCCTCTTCGACGGCTTCAATGAGGACGCATCCTGTGCGCTCGCGGAAGAGTTCTTTCAGCTTGCCCCAGTATTCGCTGCTGTCGAAAAAGATATGAGCCGCCTCATAGCTGTTGAACATAAAGGGGATCGAAGAAGGATAGAGTTCAGGCAAAACCGTCCCCATGGCGGCGAAGGACGCCACGTCGGCCACGGGTTGGTTCAGGCCAGACTTCATCATGAGCTCCATACGCTGTTCTTCGGACCCCAGCTGCTCGTCGGGATAGAGTTCAAAGGTGATGCGCCCGTCGGTCTTTGCCACGACTCGCTCGGTAAATTCCTTGACGAAGTAGTGGACCACATTGTCCTTCACGTTTGCAGGGCCCACGTGGGACATCTTTACCACCGTTGCGGCGCTTGCTGCGGCACAGCCGAGCGACAGCGCCAAAACGCACGCGAGAGCGATTCTTTTCATAACAGATTTCTTCACAAAAAACGCCTCCCTCTGAGGATCACAAAATTTGGTACATCAACATTCTATCCTAATTTAGCAAAAAATAACAGTATCTTATTTGCCAAATTATAGAGACAAGAAGACAAAAAAATATCCCCCGGCACAGCACCGAGGGAAGAAAACGCAGAACCAGGAACGAAGACTTTAATTCCTTGCCTATGAGCCATGAAAACGCCAAATGAGCACGGAGGGGACGACCTGAGGGGTATCCACCAAGCGAGTATAGGCAGGCTCCGTGGCGGTCAAGCATGCCTGAGCGGTTGGAAGCCCATGATACGGCCCCAGATACTCGATATTAAGCCGTTCAACAGGAAATCAGTATGAATTAGTATCCTAGCTGTTCCATCTGCTTCAGGAACGCCTCGGGGACAACCTTGCCCGCCAGGGCTTCCCCGCGCATCAGGGCTTCGCTGGAAACTTTTTTGCGGCAGACTTGGAGCACCTGTTCCGCGTTCGCCGGAGGGATAGCCACGACGCCGCTCTCGTCGGCCACAATGATGTCCCCGGGGTTGACGGGGATGCCGCCGCAGGAGATAGGCACGTTGATCTCTCCATGGGTGTTCTTTGAACTGCTGCGGCAGGTGACGGCGCGGGCGTAGACGGGGAAGCCCGTCTCGCGGATGCCGGCCACGTCGCGCACGGCTCCGTCGATCACCACGCCGGCGATGCCTTTGATCTTGCAGGCCAGACTGCGGATATCGCCCCAGACAGCGTTGTCGCAGGTGCCGTTTGCGTCGATGACGATCACGTCACCGGGCTGGGCGACCTCGATGGACTTGCAGACCAGAAGGCTGTCGCCCACGCTGAGGTGGAGCGTCACTGCCGTTCCCACAAAACCTCCGCAGTTATAGACCGGTTTGATCTCGTGGCGCATGGTCCCGCCGCCTCTCATGCCGTCACTGGCGTTGCCGGCGCTGTACTTCCTGAACTCTTCCACGACCTCCCGGGGCGGGCGGGCAATGGTTTCGACGATCCGTGAACCGATGGTGTCCTTCAGCATTTTTTTTACAGACTCCTCTCGTATTTTTTCCGTTAAAACTGTTTTTCGATTATAATCGAAGCGCAAGCATAAATGAAATACTCTTAAAGAGATGCCAGACATGCAAAAAATGTCATGATCTGAAAGAGGGGGAGTTTTATCATGGATTTCAGGCAGCTGCAATACATTATGGCCGTGGCGGAGCACCAGAATATCACCAGGGCTGCCGCGGCGCTCTATATCTCCCAGCCTTCGCTGAGTCACTTTATCGCGCGCACCGAGGACGAGCTGGGCGTCAAACTTTTTGACAGATCCACGTCGCCGTTGAAGCTGACCTACGCGGGCGAACAGTACCTGAAGAACGCCCAGGAAATTCTGCGCGTAAAAGACCGGATGATGAGCGAGTTCCGCGATATTTCAGGCAATATGAAAGGCCGCCTCCACGTGGGCGTTCCCCATGAGCGCGCCGCCTACATGCTGCCTCTCATACTGCCTCAGTTCAAGCGGCGCTATCCGGGCATCGACGTGGACGTGGACGTCACCCATACCCACAGGCTGCTGGACTACCTTTCCCGGGGGCGGGTGGATTTTGCCATCTTGCCCTGCTTTCCCGACAGCGGCTTTGAAACCATGGAAGTGTACAGAGAGCGCCTCGTCCTTGCCGCTCCGCCGCGTCTGATCGATGAACGCCATCGGGTGGACGGCGTTTCGATGACCGTGGATCCCCGTACTCTGGGTGATCTTCCCTTTATCCTCTCGAAAAAAGGGCATGGCCTTTTCAGGAGGGTGGGGGAGTTTTTAGCTGAATACAGCCTGTCGCCGCAGACGGTCTTCGAGAGCACCAGCAACATTACGTCGCTACGCCTGGCGGCGGCCGGCCTGGGGGTAGCGATTGTGCCGGAGATGACGACCAGGCTGGCTCAATGCCCGGCGGCGCCGGAAATCTACCGGATCGGCGTCCCTTCTCTGGAATGGAGCATCGCGCTGCATTACAGGAAAGACGCTTACGTCGGTGACGTGGAACGGGCCTTTTTTGAGGCGGCGCGGAATGCCTTCGAGGAGGGCTGAAGCTTTTTTAATTGAAGCGGACATGCTTTTTTTGTCATGATAACCATGTATGTATGCGTATTTTACAAATAGCGAACCGTTTTTTATGATTAAAAAGTCCTGAGGGAACAATCAGGAAAAAAACGCTATTGAACTTATTTATTTCATACGGAGGGGTTTATTGTGGCAGAGAAAGATAATTCCGGTTTCTGGCGTTCCACGAGATACGGCGTTCCCATGTGGATGATGGGGATCTTCATCGCCGTCGTTTATGTGGTCACCTTCACGGGCAAGATGCCCAGCGACGACATGCTCGCCATCGTGGCGATCATGTTCTCCGTCGGTTTCGTGCTCTTCGAAATCGGCGAGCGCCTTCCTATCTGGAAGGACTACGTGGGCGGCGGCGCCGTCATGACCTTCTTTGGAGCGGCCGCTCTCGAGTATTACAAGATCCTGCCCGAAAAATACGCCAAGGGCATCACCTTTTTCTACGATGATTTCGGCTTTCAGACGATCTTCATCTCGCTGCTGATCGTCTCGGCGGTGCTGACGGTCAACCGGAAACAGCTGCTCAAGGCGTTCACGGGCTATATTCCCGCGATCCTCGGCGGCATCGCCGCGGCGGCCGCTTTCGGTATCGGGGGCGCCATGCTGTGTGGCATCGACATGAAGGAAGTGCTGAACTTTTACGTGCTGCCCATTATGGGCGGAGGCAACGGCGCCGGAGCGATTCCCCTGAGCGAGATGTGGGAAGCCACCACGGGCCAGAGCAAATCCACCTATTATTCTGTGGCTTTCGCCATACTGAACATCGCCAATAACTTCGCCATTCTGGGCGCTGTGGCGCTGAACGCTCTGGGCGAGAAGTTCCCCGCTCTTACGGGCAACGGCGAGCTCCTGAAAAACGCCGATAAATACAGGCTTCCCGAGGACAGCGCGCCCAAACCCGAGATAAATCAATACCATATGGCCGGCGGCCTCATGCTGGTGTGCTGTGTTTTCGCGGCGGCCCGGATCTTTTCCAAGAGCATCCTGCCCAGCATCGGCCAGGTGTCCATCCACATGTACGCCTATATGGTCATCTTTTCGGCCATTCTGAACGTCAGCAACGTGATCCCCCAGGAAGCCAAGCTCGGCGCCAAACGCCTGTCGGATTTCCTCACCAAGCCCCTGATGTGCATGTGCATGTGCGGCATCGGCATCGCCTTTACCGACCTGGGTGAGTTCCTGGCCGTGCTGAACCTCAGGACTGTTTTTGTGAGCTTCATGGTGGTGCTCGGCGCGATCGTCGGTTCCGGTCTTGTGGGCATGATCTTCGGGTTTAACTTCGTCGAGTCCGCCATGACCGCCGGCCTTTGCATGGCCAACCGCGGCGGTTCCGGCGACCTTCAAGTTCTGGGGGCGGGCAAGAGGATGAACCTCATGTCCTACGCCCAGATTTCCTCGCGCATCGGAGGCGCCATCATCCTGCTTCTGGCCAGCGTGGCCTTTGCGTTCTTCAAATAACTTTTTGAATCGGGAAAGGAATACAGAACAATGCGGAACCTGACGCAGAAGATCATCGCGGCGCACCTGACAAGCCCCGCGAAAATGATCCCCGGCGAAGAAATTTACGTAAAAATCGATCAGACTCTGACCCACGATATCACGGCGGTCATGAGTTACCTGGCTTTCGAAGCCCTCGGCCTGCCCCGCGTCAGGACTGAATGTTCCGTGAGCTACCTGGATCATAACCTGCTCTACGTGGACAACAAAACGCCCGACGACCATATCTACCTTCAGTCCGTCGCGAAGAAATACGGCCTTTGGCTTTCACGCCCCGGCAACGGTATCTGCCATTCCGTCCATTACGCGAGGTTCGGTATTCCGGGAAAGACGCTGATGGGCACCGACAGCCACACCACCACGGGCGGCGCTATCGGCATGTTCGCCCTGGGCGCTGGTGGAATGGACGCCGCCGCCGCTATGGCGGGGCTGCCGGTACGCCTTCGCATGCCCGAAGTCGTGAAAGTCAATCTGACGGGGCGCCTGCGTCCCGGCAGCTCAGCCAAGGACGTGGTGCTGGAGATGCTGCGGCGTTTCGGCGTCAAGGGGGGGCTCGGCAAGGTCTTTGAGTACGTGGGGCCGGGCGTTCTGACCCTCGAGGTGCCTGAGCGCGGAACCATCGCCAACATGGGCGCCGAGATGGGGGCCACCACGTCGGTTTTCCCCGCCGACGAAGTGGTGAGGAAGTTCTTTGCCGCGCAGGGACGAGAAAGGTCTTTCGTCCCTCTTGTTCCCGACGAAGAATGCGCCTACGACGATGAAGTAAGCCTGGACTTGTCAGTCATCGAACCCATGGTGGCCTGTCCCGACCAGCCCGACAACGTGACGTCAGTGCGCGAGGTTCCCAAGCTGCCCGTACAGCAGGTTTTCATCGGCAGCTGCACCAACGCTTCCTATGGCGACATCAAAAAGGCCGCAGCCGTGCTCAAAGGCCGTAAAGTGAACGATAACGTGAGCCTCACCATAGCCATCAGCACCCGGCAGATTTTCAAGATGCTCCTCGACGAGGGCGTGGTGAGCGACCTGGTGGACGCGGGCGCGCGCATCACCGAAATTGCCTGCGGCGCCTGTACGGGTATCGGCCAGGCTCCTGCGACGGGCGGCATCTCGGTTCGCACCTCCAACCGCAACTTCAAAGGTCGCGGCGGCACCGCCGACGCCAAGCTCTACCTCGTCAGCCCCGAAGTGGCGGCGGCCACGGCGGTCACGGGCGTCATCACCGATCCCGCCGACGTCATGGGCGATTTGTCGGCGCTGGCGCAGGTTCGCGAGCCGGAAGCCTACCCTGTCAACGATAACCTGCTTATCGCCCCGATAGAGGACGGCCGCGCCGTGGAGATCATCAGAGGCCCCAACATCAAACCCCTGCCCGTGAACTCCGCGCCTGCCGGGACGCTGAAGGCCCAGATCAGCCTGAAGGCCGGCGACAACATCACCACCGACGACATCACCCCAGCCAGCGCCGAATTTTCCTCCATGCGCTCCAACATCCCTCTGATCGCCAAGTTCGCCTATTCCAGGTACGACCCCGACTTCGTGGCCCGCGCCCAGGCCATGAAGACGAGCGTCATCATCGGCGGCGAGAACTATGGCCAGGGATCCAGCCGCGAACACGCCGCCATCACGCCCATGTACCTTGGAGTGAAGGCGGTTATCGCCAAGTCAATAGCGCGAATCCACCGCAATAACCTGATCAACCATGGCGTGGTCCCCTTGATCTTCGACGATCCAGCGGACTACGACAAACTTGCACTGGCCGACCAGCTCGAGGTCGAGGACTGGCCCGGGCAGATCAAGTCAAAATCGGTGACGGTCAAGAACCTGACCCGCGGAACAGATTTTAAGGCCAGTCTGCCCCTGTCTGGCGACGAGATAGAAATCCTGCTCTGCGGCGGGCTTCTGGCGAAGATCAAAGGAACGATCGCCCAATAAGTTTTGAAATAAAGAAGGCGTTCCCGCTGCTTCGATAGACGCGGGAACGCCTTCTTTGTCTGTGCGCATAGTATGATATTAATTATCAATAGAACAGCTGAACTTAACGTCCGGGACCGGCCCGAGGGGCCATGCATTCGCTAAAGACTATCTCGGCCTGTTCGGCCTGCCTATACTCGCTTGGTGGATACCCCTCGGGTCGTCCCCTCCGTGCCCATTTTGCGTTTTTATTGTAAAATAGTATATGAATAAACGGGAGAAGCTGGGCTAATGGAGCGCCTTGAAAGTAGAGTCACGATGAAAGGTAGAAGATGGAAGAAACGTCAAAGCATATCTCGAATGGCGCCCGCAATATCCGCGTTGACGCAAATTGACTGCGATGATATTTTCTGCGGGGCAACCGCCTCTCCCGCGTTGATGCAGGCATAAACAGCCTGGGGATTTTGGGCGGTTATCCGCCAAAAGGGGTACTTTATAATAACCGGGGTGTTGTAGCCCACGCCGAGTTCAAGCAAGAGGATATGCCGGCCTGCCCAAGCCTGCATAAAATTTTTATATCGCTGCGCTGACAGGCGCCATCGTTCGTCCTCGACGAAACGATGGTCCGAACGCAAGTTCATGGTCATAGGTTTGCCGCAGCGCGGGCATTGAGGCAGCAATTCGGACGGAACACGCATATCCGCCTGCTCCCGTACCATTTGGCGAATCAGCGCTTCATTTTCGAAAGTTTCGTCGCAGCATGGCTCGCTGCATTGAAATAAACCGTAATCGCCCTGCGTGTAGAACAGCCTTTCTTTGTTGAATCCGGCCTTCTGAAAGCAAGAGTCCACATTGGTTGAAATCACAAAATAATCCTTGTTTTTGACAAGTTCAAAAAAGGCGCTGTAAACGGGTTTCGGAGCGTCCATATAGCGGTTGACGAGGATGTTTCGGCTCCAATAGGCCCAATGCTCCTCCAATGTTTCGTAGGGATAAAAGCCGCCGGAGTACATATCGTGGAAGCCGTATTTTTTTTCAAAGTCAGAAAAATGCTTTCTGAACCGTTCGCCGCCGTAGGTCAATCCCGCCGCGGCTGAAAGCCCCGCTCCCGCGCCTATGACGATGGCGTCGGCGGCTTCGAGCTCATTTTTAAGCTTTCTTATCCGCTCCGAGGAGTCTTTGATAGATTCTGTAATCTTCATCCTTGAAAACATTGAATACCACCTTGATTTTGCTTTTTTGCAGATCGTCTTTTACAGTTTGAACGGCAATCTCTGCCGCCCGTTCATTTGGGAAATGAAATTCGCCTGTGGAGATACAGCAGAACGCTATACTTTCGATAGGGCTTTGTTTTGCTAAAGCGAGGCAAGAGCGGTAGCAGTCAGAAAGCTCTGTTTCGTCCTTACGGGAAAGCGCGGCCGTGACGATCGGGCCGACGGTGTGAAGAACATATTTGCTCGGCAGGTTGTAGGCTTTTGTGATTTTTGCCCGTCCCGCGGGTTCGCCGTGCCGCTGGCGCTTCATCAGCTCGGCGCACTCCAGCCGCAGCTGGACTCCGGCAAAGGTGTGGATCGCGTTGTCGATGCAGCCGTGGCAGGGATAATAACACCCGGTCATCCCGCTGTTGGCGGCGTTGACGATAGCGTCAGCCGCAAGCCTCGTGATGTCTCCCTGCCATAGAAAAAGATTGTTTCCCACAGGCGAGAGCTCCTGCAGTTTTACGATTCCTTTTTCTGCCGTCCGCTGCCGTAAATATTCGTCTTGAACGGCTAGAAAATCATCGCTGGCTGGCTGCGGAGGGCGGACGTTCATAAGCGAGCGCAAAAATTGTTCCTGCTCGTTCTTGCCCTGCGGTATTGTGATGTTTTCATACCGGCGCTGCTCGGCAAGCAGCGATTTGATCAGATAGATTCTCCGCTGAGCCTGGTTCATCGCTTTTCAACGGCTTTTACGGGGCAGCCCTCATAGCAGGCGCCGCAGTGCAGGCAATGTTCTTGAATAATACGGTATGGATTGCCGGCCTTGATGCAGGATTGGGGGCAGCTTTTTACGCATTTTCCGCAGCTGATGCACCTCTCTGTGATCTGATAGCCCTTGGGTGTAACGCTGCCGTTTCCAAGAAGATAGCTTTCTCTGAAAATCGGGTTGACGCCGAGATTGAAGTATTCTATAGCGGCGTCCCTGATTTCGAAAACGATGCCTATTTTCCGCGTGTCTTCCGGATAAACGTTGGCAAGGTAGGGCTGTTCCTGAAAAATTGCGTCGATATATTCGCTCTGTTTTTCCGCTGCTGCGGGAACAGCCTTCGCGGAGAGCCGTATCATCTCTTTGTATTTTGTGCAGCCCAGGATCTGTACTCGCCCGTCGCGCAGAAGCTCGCAGCAGAAGGACTTTCCCCTGGCGGTAAAAAAGTAAAGCCCGTTGGGCTCATAGTGGATGGCGCTGATATTGCGTACCTGCGGCGCGCCCTGTTCATCCACCGTGGCGAAGGCAAGAACTCCGACATATTCCAGTTTTTTCAGGCATGTTCCGAGGTCCATCTGCCGCACCTCATTCTATAATCCGGCATCGCGCGTCTTTTCTTGGCTTTGCCTTCGGGTAATCGCCCTCGCAGTAGCCGAGCAGGACGAAACAGCGGGCTCTGTAGTCTTCGGGAATGTCCCACTCTTTTAAGAGCGCCGAGCCTGTCTCGTTATCGAAAGTTTCCTCCGCCCGGGCGACGATGCAGGAGGAAATGCCCAGCTCCGCCGCCGCCAGCGCCATATTTTCAGCGCAGCAGAAAGCGTCGGGAATGCTGTACAGAAAGTTTTGGGGCGCAAAAATAGCGCAGACAGTAGGCGCGCCGTAAAAGCCGCTTTTGATGGCCGGGTCGCCGATGATGCTGGGCTGCTCGCTGGAAACGTAGGAGCCGGCCAAACGGCTTCTGTCAAACTGCGCGAGATTGAGCGTCCCAAGCTGCTGCGCAAGCGCCTTGTTATGTATCGCAACGAGGAACGTCCGCTGGCCTCCGCCGGCACTTGGCGCGTAGGCGCCGGCTTCCATGATTTTTTCAAGGTCGGCGCGTTCAATTTGGCGGTCCTGATACTTGCGGATGGAACGGCGGTACTTTATCAAATCCAAAATATTCATTATTCTACATCCTTCCAACATTGCGGATCGGCGGCGTAGAAATTGCCGTCCTTGCCGCTTGCGACCGCCGGACATCCCCGGCAAAAGGCCAGCAGCTCGCATTTTGAACACTTCTTAAAGTTTGTGTAATCCCGATAAGTTTCCATCTTGCTCGCCCACAGGTCGGCAATCCTGTCCTCAAACACGCTGCCGACACGGCTGTTCTGTACTCGGCGGCAGGCAAAAATATCTCCGGTGGGCAGGATCGTCAGATGGCAGTTGCCGCAGTTGCAGCCGCCGTAAATCATGCCGGCTTCGACGTGTTCCGGAATTTTAAACGAGCCTGTTTCGTATTCATACAGCGTCCAGAGGTGGTCCTTTTTGTTGAAGTAGGTCTCGCAGCCTGACTCTTCATAGGCCTTGAACTTACGGTCGCACTGGGCGAGCAATTCACGGTAGCGCGTCGGCTCTATCCCTACGTCTTTTTCCTCGCTGGTGGGGCAGTAGCGGGAAAAGGCAAACACATCGGCCTTGCATTTCACGACTCTGTCTATGATATGGGGAATCTCGCCGATATTTGCCCCGGACACCGTCGTCATAATCACAGCGCGAATCCCCGCGTTTTTGATGCAGGCGATCTTTTCAAGCGTGCAGTCGAAGGAGCCAGGCTTGCGGAACCAGTCGTGCGTCTCGCGCATGCCGTCGATGGAAAGCTGGTACTTCTGGCAGCCCAGTTCCTTCATACGGCGGCAGACCGCATCGTTCAAATGAAATGGGTTTCCGAGAATGGCAAACGGAATATCATGCGCTTTCATCAGTTCCAGCAGCTGCCAAAAGTTCGGATGCAGGATGGGATCGCCGCCGGTAATGTAAAAATAGGGCAGACGACCATAGACCTCGCAGAAATCCAAGCAGTTATAAAACGTATCTTCCATCTGGTTCCAATCCATGGAATCCAGCTTTTTGCAGTTGTCCTCCGAAAAGATATAACAGTGCTTACAGCGTTGGTCGCACTGGTCTGTGATATGCCATTGAAAAGAAAAATACTCTTTCATGATGAAATCCTCGCTTGTGTGATTTTATAAGAAGCCGGAATAGGACCGGAACAATGATCAAGGTTCCCGGCGCGGAGGGCGCCGGGAACCTTGGGTGAAACGGGACGAAATTACTTCTTGTCCCCAGCCCCACAGGCGCTGCCGCAAGCGGAAGGCTTCTTTGCGGGTGTGTCGGACGCGCCGCAGGCGGCCGGGGCTTCGGAAGGCTTGTCGCCGGAACCGCAGGCCGTACCGCAAGCGGCGGCCGGAGCCGTATCGTCTTTTTTGTTCCATCCAAACAGGTTAGAAAGTGCCATATTCATGACCTCCGTGTCGTATTCAGCGAGCCGTTCTGCTCTCTGTGCGTATCATTATAGGGACGGTTGGGGCGCTGAAAAGTACGCACTATTTTATGGGGTACGCACCTTTTTGTAATCTTTACGCCATAGCTGGAGGTCGCGGCGGAAAACACCGATGCCTTAAGTGCTTGTTCACGGGGTCGTTGAATTCACTGATGCTGCATGATACAATAACAGCAACATGCTTATATGAATGTTACATTTACATGAGAAGGAGCCGTGCCGTGTGATGATAAAAAAAGATGCGCTGCCTGCCTGTCCGGTGGCAACCACCGTTCAGCTGATCGGGAGCAAGTGGAAGCTGCTGATTATTCGGAACCTTCTTGTCCGTCCATGGCGCTTCAACGAGCTGCAAAAGAACCTTGAAGGGATCAGTCAGAAAATTTTGACGGACAGCCTGCGTTCCATGGAGTATGACGGAATTATCACGCGTACTGTCTATCCCGAAGTACCGCCGCATGTAGAATACGCGCTTTCGCCGCTGGGCGAATCCATGCGTCCGATTCTTGACGCAATGCAGGCTTTTGGAGAGCGTTACAAAGCGCAAAACTGAGTGACCTAGTGGCGCTGAGCCCTTTTTTCAAAATCCTCCTCGGTGATCGGCGCGTCAACAGCGGGGGCGGCGAAGATCAAGGACAAGCCGTTCTAGCATTGACGTGTCGTCATCTGCAATAAAAATCGGGCTGGGCAGGGATAGCGTTCAGCTTTTTGCGTTCATAGCGGTTCGATAACAAAGAGTCAGAGCATCCTTCCAGGACGGGAGGATGCTCTGACTCCTTGTTATCGCCGTTTTATGACGGAATGTTTAGGATGAGTGGGAACTTTCAAGGCGTTTTTGCGCGAAATGGATAAAACGCTTGGCGTCCTGTGTGATGTAGGACTCTTTGCGCCATATGACCGCGACGTTCAGCTTCAGCGGTTCTACAAAGGAAATGGACGAGAGGCTGTCCTCGGGCAGGATAACCTGCGGCATCATAAAACTGCTGGCGATGTTGGAACGGATGAAGCTCTTGATGGTCAGCAGCTGATTTGAATAAAATGAGTTAAAACGTCCAGAGGCGCTGTATACCCACAGCTCTGACATTGGTCATACACTATAGAGTGAGCTTTTCCGCTCAGCGTCCATCCGTCATTTTTGCTCACTGTCGCATATAAGTCTCAGCCTCTGGTTTCGGCTACGAGGATTTTTCGGCTCTGTGTATTCGATCTCACCCGAGGCGATTAGTTCCCTAACCGCTTTCCTGACTGCATCTGTTGCTTTGGTGTAGCCAATCGCTTTGGCAAGAGCGGGCGTAGACAATTCTCTCTCGCGTGCAAGCCTATCAAGAATGAGTGATTTAATATCTGAAATATTTTTCCGTATTTTCAGTGGTTTGTCATCTTTTAAATTGAGCTGTACTAAAAATGACTTTTGAACGGGAAGAACGACGGTAAGGTACGTTCTTTCGTCGTCCGTTTCAAATGTAGGCGCTTCAGAGCCGTTTTGTTGCATTGCGCGCAGTATGGTAGGAATACCAGTGTTGCGCCCTTCGACAAGCTTCAATTCCTTCAAAAAATCACCGATTCGTCTGTTACGGTAACGGCGTGAAACCATCCTTCGGTTTGCAATATCCTCGGCTGAAATCGTTCTGTCGGGGCCGGGCAGACTTGTAATCTCCAGTTTGTCAGGCGTAACGGATATGGTAATCGGTTCTCCGACTTGATATGACTTATGATACACGGCGTTGGACAGAGCTTCCTCCATCGCCGCATCGTGGTTCTATAAGATTGCATTTTTGTAAAAGCTCTTTATTGATTCGGTCTATGGAACTTTTTTCAAGGCCGGGAACCGGCAGCTTCGGCATCCCATCTTCTTCCTCGACACCGATAATGATGTATCCGCCGCCCCAATTGTCAATGTCGTTTGCAAACGCGCAGATGGAGTGCAAAATCGCCTCGGGGTTCCAGTTGCGTTTGTACTCCACACGAGCGCTTTCTACTACCTTACGGTTGATAAGGTCGATGATATTGATGGGTAAAGCCATTTTGATTCCTCCGTTGATTACCCTCTTTGATTACCCTCTATGATGCCCTCTAATTATAGCGGGTGTCCAAATCAAAATGAAGCGATTTATAAAAGTTCATAAATCGGAATTTTGAAATAGGCCTTATAGTTTTTTCTTCCGTCAGTTGGAATGATATAAGCATACAAGAGAGCGCGGCGCTTTGCAAGGGCGCCGCGGACCAGAAAAAATAGCGAAGATGACTTACGATAGTGTCTCGACAACAAAGAATCAGAGCATCCTTTCAGGGGAGGATACTCTGACTCTTTGTTATTGGCGATTTTTGATGGGATGTTTAGGGTGAATGGGAACTTTCAAGGCATTTTTGCGCGAAATGGATAAAACGCTCAAAATTACCGTTTGCAGCCTGCTTGCTGAAGCTCAGGTCACTACGGCGGTCTTTGCGGAGGATCCTTCCGCTGCATGGGAGGCTCGATTGAAAGCCTTCGCATCGCGGCGCGGGTCTCTGGAAGGGCAGAGAGGTTGACAGACACGTCCGCGTTCACGTTGCGCCAGCTACGAGCAAAATATATGCGCAGGCCATCGACGAGGGGCTGATCGACGTTTTTATGGGCTTGCGCGCTATCGTGATGAACTAGGGCTGCAGCGCCTGCTGGAGGCAGAGCCAGGGACGCTGCGACAACAACGAGACCTTTGTGACCACAGGTTCCACCAACTGCAAAAACTGGGTTGGCGCCGACAACAACGGCGTCTGCGTGGCAAACGTGGAAAACGCCGCGCGTGCTGAGCATTAGGAACGTTCTGACTTGCGGCTCCTGTAGTCATCTTCGACGGAGGCCATACAGTCTGCGCCGAGAGGAGCGCAGGAGCGGACGCAGGATGCGATATTGCTGACCGCGTTGAAGCTCATTTTTATGCCCTTCCTGTCGGCGTGGAAGTTGGCCGCGCGGTCGGCTCCGATGCCGAAGCGCTTCGCCTCGGCGGCGGCGTCGATATTGGCGCCGAGGAACAGGAATTCCCAGCCGTATTTCTCCTTTTCGCGCCTGATCATGGAACTGATTTTGCCGCAGCTGTACTCGCGGCTCGCGTTTTCCATGCCGTCGGTGATGATCACGAAGAGCACCTTGCCGGCGCGATAGCCTTCCATGGTCTGCTTCTGGGCGTTGACCGTCTTCATGATGGTTCTGCCCACCGCGTCCAGCAGAGCCGTGGCGCCGCGGACGTAGTAGTCCTTTGCCGTGATGGGCGCGACGGCCTGAATGGGGATGCGGTCGTGGAGCAGCTCGTACTGATCGTCGAAGAGCACTGTGGTGATCAGGGCTTCGCCGGGCTCGGCCTTTTGTTTGGCCAGCGTGGCGTTGAAGCCTCCGATGGTGTCGCCTTCCAGCCCGCTCATAGATCCGCTTCTGTCAAGGATGAAAACTAGTTCTGTGCGTTTGTGCGTCATAAAAAATTCCTCCATTCGTCCTGTGTGAGTTTGACGAATGGAGGATAGCTTTTTTTTGAAGGTTGTGGGTCGCTTGGAAGGCGACATTTGACGGTCAGGCGCGAAGCAGTTCCTGCTCGAAAGCGAAAAGGGCCTCGTTGATCACCATGATGTCGTAGTTTTTGTGCCGGATGAAATAGTGGATGATCACGTCAAATTTGCTGCTGCACGAGAGCACGTAGCCGGCGCGCTCCAAAAGATAGGCAGTCTTCTCCTCGTCCAGTTCCAGGGCGATCGCGAAGGCGATGGCGGTCTGCTTGCTGGGCTTGTAGTCCCCATGGCTGCGGATTTTTGAAAAAAGCTTGCGGTCCACGTTGGCGCGCTTGTAGACTTCCACGTCGCTCAGCCCGCTTTCGCCGATCAGGCGGAGCAGCGTCTGCTGAAAGGTCTCGCTGACCTGCTGGAGGGCCTCTTCAAGCGTGCTGGGCTGATCGGCGGCGCTGGACGAGCGGGGCATGGGATAGGAGGCGCCTGTGACGGATCTTTTTCGCGGAAGAGGCAGCGGAGGGGATTGGGGAGTTTTGATAAAGCTGGATGACTTTTTCGCGCAGAAGAGTTCGCCAGCTTCTTTTTCAGCTGCCGCGACAGACGGATGGCGGTTTTCAGCGCGGAATGAAGCGAATTCGAATTCGTCCGCGCATTGGGCTTTTCTCGCTTTTAGGTCTTCCTCGATCACGCAGTTCTCATCCAGGTAGTTCTGGATGGAGGCGAAGAGTTTTTTGCTGATGGCGAAGCTTTTCCGGTCGTAGATGACCAAATAGACCAACATGTCGTGGTGGAGCAGAAATCCGCCGATGGCCGCCAGAGCGATCTGAAGGGCTCCTTCCTTGGGGTAGCCGTAAATGCCGGAAGAGATCAAAGGAAAGGCGACGGAGTGGCAGCCATGCTCCAGAGCGAGCTTCAGCGCGCCGGCATAGCAGCTTTGCAGCAGCAGCGCTTCCTGGTGGCCGCCGCCCTGCCAGACGGGGCCTACGGCGTGAATCACGTATTTAGCGTGCGGCAGGTCGCATCCGCTGGTGATAACGGCCTGTCCCGTGGCGCAGTGCCCTATTTTGGCGCATTCGGCGCTGAGCTTGGCCGGGTTCGCCGCCTTGAAAATAGAGCCGCAGACGCCTCCGCCAGCCTGCAGCCGTGAGTTTGCAGCGTTTACGATGGCGTCGGCTTCCACTTTCGTGATGTCGCCGCGCAGAATCTCAAAGGGCATCTTCCATATCCTCCTTATGACGTCACGCTCAGTTGAATCATTTTATTTTTTGCATGAGTCCATTTTAGCCTCTTTGGTTTTGCCTGTAAACGAATTGATGGATCGCCGTCCATGGGGTAGAATGGTTGTGTCCTATGGCACGAATAGAGATGCATATCAGCGGTGAAGGGCGTGATAAAATGCGGGATTATTTTATGCAGACGGCGCGCGTCGGTTTTTCTAAATGGAGGGACGGCGACGTGGACTTGGCCGTCCAGTTGTGGGGCGATCCTGAGGTTACGAGGTTCATTTGCGCCGCAGGCGTCTTTACGGAGCGGGATATCCTGCGCAGGCTGGCGGTTGAAGTTCAAAACGACAGAGAGTTTGGCGTCCAGTACTGGCCGTTTTTTGAACGTTCAACGGGCGAACTGATAGGCTGCTGCGGCCTTCGGCCTTTCAAGGGGGAAGCGCGCTGTTACGAAAACGGGTTCCATCTGCGCAAAAAATACCGGGGAAAGGGCTATGCCACGGAAGCGGCAACGGCCGTGATCGCCTATGGCTTTGAGGGGCTTCTCGCGGAAAGGCTCTGCGCGGGGCATCATCCGCAGAACGAGGTCTCGCGGAAGTTACTGGCAAAACTGGGGTTCAAATGCGTGGGAACGGACTATTACGAGCCAACAGGACTCTATCATCCGTTGTATGAATTGCTGAACAGGAGCGGTCGCCTTTGACCGTGCAAAAAGTGTCCCCCATTTTGACATTTCCCGCATGGCTCAAGGGGACCGCAGAAAAGGCACAGGCCAATTTTTCCGAGGTAACTCCGAGGCCATAGAGTCGTGACTGTGTATAGCATAAAAGAGTATTTTTTCAATCTCGGGGGCAAGGAGCGGGCACAGAGGTCTTTCCTATCTGGCAGAGTGGCGGGAGTGGGTCTCTGAACTGCATATGCTGCATGTGATAGAACTGATCAAGCCTCCTATAGATGCTCAACATGTCAACATAGGGCGGATCTTTACCAGCATGAGTAGCTCGATATTCCACAGGCCATTCACAGGAAGCCAATCCCTGATTCTCTTCCACCTCCGCGCATCTCTTTTCACTGCCATAGAGTTTTCCTTTTGGCGTGCTTGGTGAGGTATTGTATTGTGATGACAAAGGCATTACGAAAATGCCTTTCCAGGCCGTTGAGCAGTTGGCGCGAGAACGCGGCCTCAAGTATGGCAAAGATATTGGATGAGGGTATATTAGCAGCGGGCAAGCAAGAGTATCGCATCTTGCTTGCCCGCTGCGGCTTTATTCAGCCTGAACCGGTCTTCCGCGCTTCAGCGACATGAGTTTCAGCTGCTCTTGCGCGTAGGTCAGGACCTTTTGTTTTCTCCGGACGTTCAGCTCCCGGACGATGCCCGTCAGCTCCTGTTCATGCTTCCACGTGTCCTGAGCAAACTCGGTTAGAGGAATCATCTCGGTATCGTCAAAGTGCATCAGCTCCGCCGGAGGAATGCGCAGGCAGCGTGTGAGCTGCGACAGCAATTCCACCGACGGCATGCGCTCGCCCTGCTCAATTTTGCTGATGTGAGTCTGGTCCACGCCCGACAGCTTCGCCAGATCGGCCTGCGACATTCCCGCCGCCTTTCGGTAGCGCCGGATCACGTCTCCTATATCCTGCATCATTTCAGCTCACCTCGCTTTATATCTCGATCAGCGCGGCGATCTTCCGCGCCAGGTCTTCAAAGTCGGCCCGCGCGCTCTTCACGGCGTTCACGTGGGTTCCTAACGCCCCGTCGGCGCTGGTCAGGCAGAAAATGGGCTTGTGGTGTTCCTGGGCCATGGGGATCAGGCTCCTGAAATGGCGCACCGTGCCCAGGCAGTAGGG
>SFDM01000074.1 GCA_004558205.1 Pyramidobacter piscolens | reverse complement strand
TGATCTTGGAGAAAACAGCGCTTATTCAGGTGATGTCACCGCGCAGAACGGCGGAACCATTTCTCTGAACGTTGGCGAGGGCAGCACGCTGAACCTTGGTGCCGTCACGGTCGACGCGGGTACCTTCAAGCAGACCGGCGGCACGGCAACGTTTGACGCCGCTACCGTTCAAAACGAAGGAACCTTCGAGGTCAGCACCGTCGATCTTAAAGGAACCGGGACGGTCCGCCCCGTGGTCAGTCTGGCCAGCGACGGCACGCTGAAGGTTCTCAACGCGGGCGCAGCCACTATCGGAAAGCTGAGCTATAACTCAGAGGACGGCCTCGCTATCGATAAACTCGTAGCCAAGGACAACGTGATCAGCGCCGACGCTGGAGACCAGAACCAGATGCTCGGAGTGGTCGTCGCGGTGACAAAATCGGATATTTCGATCACCAATTCCCAATTCACCAGTAACAAAGTCGTACATACGGAGCCCAGCGGACAAAGCGGCGGCGCCGCTGTCAGCGTCAGGGGCGAAGGTGAAACGAAAAAGACCATCACCATCAAAGACACCAGTTTCACAAACAACTCCTACGCCACAAACGATACCGTAAACGGCACCTACGGCGGAACTATCGGAATCCAGAATATGAACGCCGTCATGGAAAACGTGATTTTTGAGGGCAACAGCGCCACATCGGTAAATCAAGTTCAAGGAGCGGCGCTTTACGTAAATGGCGTAACAGCTGACATGAAAAACATTACCGTCAAGGACAACGAAGCCAAATCGGGTTACGTGATGGGCGCGGGACTCTCGTTCTGGGGATCCGACGGGACAATTGACGGCGGTACCTTCTCCGGTAACATATCTACAGGCACTTCACTTGAGGGCTCTAACGGCGTGGCGTGGGGCGGAGCGCTCTATGTCAGAAGCGATGTGTGGGGCCCCGCAGACAATCAAAAAACTTCGTCGGCGTTGCAAATCTCGAACGTTACCTTTAACGGTAACAAGGCCGTCACTGAGATGAGTGAGGGATATTCTGCTTACGGCGGAGCGGCCTATGTGAAATCCGACTATAATAGCACTCCCTATAACGCAAGTCTCGTCTTTACGGACAGTGTTTTCACGAACAACAGCGCCGTCGGTTATAAGGCCAAGGGCGGCGCCGTGTTCAGCGCCTCATCGGCGGTGACGTTCAACGTCACGAAAGACCTGAGCTATACGGGAAACACCGTGACCGGCACGGATGCCGCGGGCGGATTCCTCTATCTGGACAGCTACAACTCCAATTTAGACAGAGCAAAGGCCACCTTCAACATCTCCGATGGAGCCACTCTCACCATCGGCAACGCGACACGCGACGGCATGGACACCATCGCTGGCGACGGCGACGTATCCAAGACCGGCGCGGGTACTCTGACGATCAACTCCGACCTTCAGTACCTGACGGGCAGCCTGACGGTCTCCGAAGGCTCTTTCACTGCTGCAGGCAATCAGACGCTTAACTCCATTTTCACTCTGGGCAATGGCGCATCAGCCACCTTCAACAGCCTGACTATGAACAATAACAGCTCTATCAACGGCAGCCTCATTCTGAGCAACGCCTCCATGACCCTCAAGGGCGGAACCATGACCATCGGCGAAGGCGGCAGCGTAAGCGGCGCTTACGTTAACGGCAAAGCGACGGCCGTGGAAAAAATCAGCCTCACAGGCGGCTCCCTCGACCTGAACGGCGGCAAGCTGCACACCAACACCGACCAGCTCTTTAAAAACGCGGCGGCCAGCGGCGACGTTTTTGCCACCGAATACGGCGGAGTGAGAAGCACGGACATCACTCTCACCTCGGGCGATCTGGTGTTCCACGACCCGAAGTACACTCTCCTCTACAGCAACTCGGCCGTTGAAGGCATCAGCAACGATAAGGTCGCTCTGACCTGGTACGGCGAGATATACACCGTTTCGGGCGACCTGGAGACAGAAGTCAGCCTCGATCAGGTAGCGGGCGGCATCCACACCCAGACCACCCTTGTGGCTGAAGCTTCAGGAGATCAGCTGGTCATCAGCAAGGACAGCGCCGTAGGCGGCAAGAGTTTGGTGATCACAGGAGCTTCGG
>SFDM01000001.1 GCA_004558205.1 Pyramidobacter piscolens | reverse complement strand
AGCCTTCCCCCGGCCCAACCGGAGGCGTACGTTTGTACGGTGAGGATTGGGCCGGGGAAGGGTTCGAGCAGAGTTGCACGTTTAGCGAGTGACGCCGGTCAGCAGCTAACTACAGATGAAAAAACATGGCGGGACGCTCGGGGGTGCTGAGCGTCCCGCAGTGTTTGAACGAGAAAAAACGGGCTCTTCCTAATAGGGCAGTATGGCGAAGGCCCTGGCGGGGAAGCCCGATCCCTGATAGGGTTTTGGCCAGGAGGCCACGATCACGGAACCCCATTCGGGCAGCTTGTCCGTGTTGTCCAAAAGCTCGATCTGATAGATGTCCTTCGACAGCACATAGGTTTCGCAGGGCAGGCTGCCTGTGCAGCCAGGGTCGGTGTCGGTAGTCTCGTGCCCCACGGCCTTGACTCGGCGGTCTTCGATCAGGACCTTCAGCAGTTCCATACCCCAGCCGGGGAAATGGTTGACGCCCTTTTCATCGGCGTTCGCCATGGCCGCGGCGTTGGGCCAGCGTTTGTGCCAGTCCGTGCGCAGGATCACGAAGGCTCCCTCGGGCAGGCGGCCGTTGCGGGCCTCCCATTCCTCCAGGTCAAAGGGCTGGGCGGCGTAGTCGGGGTTCTTTTTCGCTTTTTCGGAGACGTTCAGCACCGCTAGCGGGCAGATCATGTCCTTCACGCTCAGTTCGTCGAGGAAGCGTCCGCCCTTGATGAAGTGAGCCGGAGGATCCACGTGGGTGCCCCATTGGCCGACGTGGCCATAGAGATGGGCCAGGAAGCCCGAGCCCCGCGTCCCCACGCCTTCGTCGTAGTGATAGACCGTCTCGGCGGTCATATCGGCGAATCCCTGCCAATGGGGGATTCCCGCTTTGAAGGAATGGGTCAGATCGACAAATTCCTTGCTCTTGATGACTTTCAGAGCGTCGTACAGGTCGCTCATGGTAAAAACCTCCTGTTATGTGGATTTTTTGAAACTTTGAGGGAGCGGGAGCGCGCGCCGGGATTTCGACCGCGGCCTTTTTGCAGAAAACCTTCCGGCCGTTATGCTACAGCCCCAGAACGTTCCGGATTTCGCCGCGCCGGGCCTCGAGGCTCTGCAGAGCCTGGGCCTCGCCGCTGGCCTTGATGGAGTAGTATATCTTGATCTTGGGTTCCGTGCCCGAGGGGCGTACGGCGAACCACGAGCCGTCCTCTGCCAGGAACTTGAGCACGTTCTCCTTGGGCAGGCCGTCCAAGCCCTTCTTGTAGTCCAGCACTCGGGCGACGCCTTTGAAAAGGCCTTCCTTTTCGCGCAGCGCCGCCATCATGGCCGCGATCCTCTCAGCGCCGTCCTTGCCCTTCAGCGTGTGGGAGTCCTGGGCGTCCAGGAAAAATCCATGGGTTTTGTACAGGTCTTCCAGCACGTCAAACAGCGTCAGCCCCTGGCCCTTGTACCATGAAGCCATCTCGCAGATCAGCATGGCCGACACCACCGCGTCCTTGTCCTGGGCGTGGGTGCCCACCAAGTAGCCGTAGCTTTCCTCGTAGCCCATGACGAACTCCCACTGGCCGCTTTTCGCGTATTCCGTGATTTTCTCGCCGATATACTTGAAGCCCGTCAGTGTGTCCACCACGTGGACGCCCTTGCTCCGCGCCGCCGCCGCGCCCAGTTCGCCCGTCACGATGGTCTTGATCAGCGTGGACTTGGGCGTCAGCGTTCGCTGGGACAGCACGAAGTTGACCAGCAGCGCGCCGATCTGGTTGCCCGTCAGCAGCCTGAATTCGCCGTTCACGTTGACGCCGCAGCCGATGCGGTCGCAGTCAGGATCCGTGCCGATCACCACGTCGGCGCCCACCTGACGGCCCAGTTCCAGCCCCATCGACAGCGTGGTCCGCTCTTCGGGGTTGGGCGATTTCACGGTGCTGAAATTGCCGTCGGGCAACTCCTGCTCCTTTACCACCCACAGCTGCGTAAAGCCGCAGCGCGCCAGAATCCCGCGCACGGGCAGGTTCCCCGAGCCGTGAAGGGGCGTGTAGACCACTTTCAGAGCTGCGGGATCACCACAGGGCAGCGACTGTTTCTGCACCGCGTCCAGAAAGGCTTCCACCGTCTCGCCGCCGATCCAGGTCAGCAGCTCTTCGCCGCCTGAGGCCGGGACCGCCGACAGGTCCGCCACAGCGTTGACGTACTCGATCAGCTTGTTGGCATAGCGCGGCACCAGCTGGTCGCCGTACTGGTCGTAGACCTTGTAGCCGTTGTATTCTTTGGGGTTGTGGCTTGCGGTGATCACCACGCCCGCCGCCGCTTTATGGTGCTTGACCGCGAAAGAAAGCACTGGCGTGGGTTCCAGCTCTTTAAACAGCTTCACCGGCAGGCCGCAGGCGCAGAGCACCTTGGCCGTCTCCAGCGCGAACTCTTCAGAGTGGTTGCGCGAGTCATGGGCGATAACTACGCCCTGCCGGCAGATATGGGGGCATTCCGCCTTCAAATAGCAGGCCAGCCCGTAGGTCGCCTTCCTCAGCGTGTAGCGGTTCATGCGGTTGGTCCCCGCGCCCATGACGCCGCGGAGGCCGCCCGTGCCGAATTCTAGATCCCTGTAAAAGCGATCCTCAATTTCCTTTTCGTCGGTCAGCGCCGCCAGCTCAGCGCGAGTCGCCTCGTCGATCCATGGCGCCCGAATCCATTGCTCGTATTTTTCACGATAGATCACGTCAATCGCCATCCTTCTGGAAATGTACGCCTCGTTATGCATCCAAAAGAATTTGGGAAATACAGGCAGAACGCCCTCAGTCTTTTCCGCACAAAGAGTTCCTTGTATTTGACACATTTGCTCAACGCTTCTTTAAACGCTGGGACATGTAAATTCTACTTTATTCCGAGTGAGAGCGCAAGCCCCCGTGATTCCGCTCATAGAAGGCTTTTTCGAGAAAAACCGTTTGCTATTATCATATTTTTTGTTATAATAAAATGATGTTTTTTCAAGTTAAAGCGAAACCCCACAAAAGGAGAGGGTTGTAATTTTCAGTCAGAGAAAAAAATTCCAATTTCGGGTGACAAAGCTCTATATGTGCGTCTTTTTTTTCATTTTCTTCCTCATATCGGGCGGCGTCGCTTTCTTTGAACACTCGAGAGATGTCTCGCGGACGCGCTACATGGAGTATCAGGCCTTGAAAAAAGCCGGCATGATCAACGACGCCATCCTCGCCCTGCTGTACAAGGTCGAAGCCCTTTCAGCGCTGGTCATCGAAGGCAACGGCGAGATCCGCGAGTTTGAGAGGATCGCCCCGATCATCGCCAACGATCCAGTAATCAGAAACATATTGCTTGCCCCTGGCGGCATCGTGGCGAAAGTCTATCCTCGTGAAAGCAACGATGCCCTGCTCGGCTTCGACATGTTTGGCGCCGGCGCCGGAAACAAAGAAGCCATACAGGCTCGTGACTCCGGCAGACTCACCCTCGGCGGCCCCTTTCAGTTGATGCAGGGAGGACACGCTCTGGTTGGCCGGCTGCCTGTCTTTTTGGGCGCGGACCCGGCGAAGAAGCTCTGGGGCCTCGTCTCGGTGACGCTGCGCTATCCCGAGGCTCTGAACTCGGTGAGCTTTGACGGGCTCTCCGACCATGGGCTGATGTTCCGGATCTGGCGCATCAACCCCGATACGGGAAAACCCCAGGTGATCATAAAGTCCGCGAATGCCCGTGAAAACGCCGATGAGATCTCGGAGATGAAACACGCTGTGGAGCGCCGATTTGCCATACTCAACACCGAATGGGTCATCAGCATCGCGCCGCTTATACGCTGGTACGAAAGCGGTTGGATTTATTTTTACGCCTTCTGCGCCGTCATCGGCGCCCTGGTGACTGCCTTTATCTGCCAGAACTACTTCGACATGAAAAAAATGAGAATGGACATGGAGCTTATCGCCATGCGCGATCCTTTGACGAATATCTCCAATAGAAGATCCTTCATCAGCGGCATGAACGACGAGATCTTCAGCTGCTCCAAAGACGGAACGGAGTTCCTTATCGCCTATCTTGACCTGAACGGCTTCAAACAGATCAACGACAACTACGGACACAAAGCGGGGGACCTCGTGCTCATCGAGATGGCCCGGCGCATCAGGACTCACACGGGCGAGGAGCAGCTGGCCGCGCGCATTGGAGGCGATGAATTCGCTCTGCTGCTGAGGGGCATGGATTCGCAGGAAAGCCAGGCTTTTTTGGAAAAGCTTTGCCGCGAGATCTCGCTGCCCATTTCCATCGACAGCAAGCTGACGATCTCCATAACGGTCAGCATCGGCGCTGCCCGCTATCCTACCGACGGCCGAACCGCCGACGCTCTTTTGACCCACGCCGATCGGCTGATGTACGAGAACAAGCGGCGTTTTTACGGAAACGAAGGCTTTTCCGGCTAAAAAGGAATTTTACAGAGCGCTCCGAAGGCGCAGTCTGCTGAAAAAACAGTTTCTGCCGATTGTAGGATCAAAGCGGTATAAAACGTTGTTCCATTAAACAGCCCCGGGGGCATGGGTGCAGAAAAATCTGCGTCCATGCTTCCGGGGCTGTTTTTGCTTTTTCATGACAATTTTTGATCACCAGTTGTATTTATCACATCTTAATCTCACTCTTTATGATACAGACCAAGAGAAAGGATGTGAGCAGCAGAGATGGACAACTACGTGATGCTGATCATGCTGATCAATTTTCTCGTCCAGACCTGAAAGAACCAGCCGCCCTCAGCGCCGGGGAATTTTCAAGTTCCGCCGGCGGAAGAGAGGGGCCTGTCGCCGCCGGCCGCGCGCACAAGCGCCGGCCTGTTGGTGAAACAGCTGAAAGCCCTCAAATGCCGCTGCTGCGGCCTCGATAAAACCGATCCCCGGCTGCGCGCGAAGCTGATAGGGCTCCAAAGCCTGAGATCCCAGCCTTTGGCCGTCACCAGCGGAACCCGCTGCGCAAAACACAACGCCCGCGTGGGCGGAGCGCCGTGTAGCCTGCACCTGCAGGGGAAAGCGGTGGACGTGGCCGTCAGGGCCGGAGCGCAGGGTCTGCTGTGCCGCCAGGCTCGAGCCGCCGGGTTCCGGGTGATTTTGCCCGATCCCCAAAAGGGGTACGTCCACTTGTCACTATGACAAGTTGTAAATAGGTCGTCAGAAACGCACTCTTTATGATGTAGACCGAAAGAAAGGAGGTGAAATACCATGACCGCAGTTATTACACCCATCGACAGCAAACTCCAGATCAAGACCAAGGTAGGCACCCTCGCCAGCGGCGCCGACAAAGTCAAGAGCGTGTCGTTAAAGGGCATTGACGCGAGCGCCGACGGACAGCTTCTGCTGGACGTGTCAAACGCCATCGGCGGCGTCATCACCGCTCCCGTCGTCAAGATCGTCCGCGTCGACGAGAAACTCGTCTCCGCGGAGTAACCTCAGCTTCCGCTGAAAGCGCGGGCCCCGTCTCCGATGGGCCTGCGCAGTAAAACCCCTTATGAAAGGAGGTGAATATCATGACCAGAACCCTTTCACTGAAGTTCGGCGTTGAGAGCGGCGACACCCGCAGCATCTCCCTGAGCGATCCCAAGACCACGCTGACCGCCGACGAGGCCAGCGCCGCCATGGGCGCTCTCGTGACCGCCGGCGGCGCCTTCGCCGATCCCCTGACCGCATCCCTTAAGGCCGAGCTGATCAACCGCGAGGTTACAGTGCTCGTGGACAACGAGTAAGCTCCACAAGGGAAAATAAGAGCGGCGCCGTTCTCCGCCGCGCCGCCATTTGAATAGATCGCACCGAATAAAGCAGCCCCGGAAGCATTCCGCGCAGAAAAATCTGCCGTGCTTCGGGGCTGTTTTTTGCTTCTTGAAAAAAATGATCACTGGTTGTATTGTATTATATGTCATCACACCTTTAATGATGTAGACAGTGAGAGATGAAACCAAAACTCTCAATCCACAGATTGCTTTTCCCCGGAAGAGGGGAGAAAGGATTTTACACCTTGAATAACCGCATCGCCGAACCTGACCCCGCGCCAGTTCCATTAACCATGCTTCCGGCGGCCGACCGAGAGCTCCACGCCGCCGTCGCGAAGTATATGCCTTTCGCCCGCAAAGTGGCCTATCGCTATGCCGGGCGCGGCGCCGAATATGAAGACCTGGTCCAGGAAGCCGCCATGGCCCTGCTCGAATTGATCCGCCGCTGGCTGGAAGGGCATCCCGGCCAGCCTCTGACGCTCTATCTCTACTACCGCCTGCCCGCCCGGATCCGCGACGTCTCCGGGACGCTGCGCCGCGGCCGGCAGTACGAATCGCTGGATGACCGCATCGACGCCGGCTACGACGCGCCCAGCGAGGATTTCAGCGTCTTCGAGATCCTCCACGGCCTCGCGCCGGAGGAACAGGACATGGCCCTGAGCCTGGCTGGGGGCTTCACCCAAAAAGACCTGGCCCGAAAATACCACATGAGCCAGCAGGCCGTCAGCAAGAGGCTCCACAAGCTCAGAAACCACCTGCGGCAGGCCCAGGCCGCCTGAAACAGCAGAACAGACCACACATAATCATCCCCGGAAGCGTTGAACGCAGAAAGACCTGCGATCAACGCTTCCGGGGATGATTTTTATTGGAGCAAATTCCTTGATGGAGGTGGCTTAGTATAGTTTTTCTGTTTTTTATTTTACGGAGCGTTGCCGAACAAGTGAGAGCTCATTTCCTTGCCTGTTATGCATTACCATGGTGTTTAGAATAAAACCGCAGGTCATCAGCAGGCCTGACAGGATCATAAAAGCCACTGCTAAAATTGCCAGCGGTACATGAGATACATAGGCTGTACGCACAAATTCTGCCAATACTGGTAATCCCGCCCCCAGTCCTAGGATAAAAGCTAACAATGCAAAAGAGCCAAAGAACAGTAGGGGACGGTAGTCCCTTAAAATTGAGACAATCGTTTTGAGAACCCTGAATCCGTCTCTAAATGTATTCAATTTTGAAAAACTGCCTTTGGGCCTGTCTTTATAGTCAATAGGAATTTCACAAAGCGAGAGTTTTCTATCCAGCGCGGAAATTGTCATCTCCGTTTCGACCTCGAAACCATCGGATAATATAGGGATATTTTCTACAAAACATTTATTAAAAGCCCGGTAACCCGTCATGATGTCATGCAGGTCACTGTGAAAACAAAAATTAACAAGCCATCGTACAAGATTATTGCCCAAATCGTGAAAACCCCGTTTGTTTTGCTCTGAATAGGAACCATTGCTTAGCCGATCACCTATGGTCATATCTGCATGACCATCGATAACAGCTGCGATAAGCTTATGTACTGCGCTTGCCGGATAGGTATCGTCACCGTCTACCATTACATAGACGTCAGCGTCGATGTTTCTAAATATCTCTCGTACAACGGCTCCCTTACCCTGCCGAGTGACGTCGATTACCTCGGCACCTGCCGCAAGAGCAAATTGTTTGCTGTTATCGGTTGATTTATTATTCATAACGACTACGCGGGCTGAGGGCAGTTCCCTTTTAAAATCGCTAACAACTTTGGCAATAGTTATTGCCTCATTATAACAGGGAATGACGACAGTATACTTTTTGTCTAACGGACTTTTAAAGTTCAATATAAACACCTCGTCACATGAATTAAGGAGAATGAGAACTTAAGATTCAGGATGCTTAATGTATGGTGAAATATCTTTTTGCCAGTAATATACGCTGTAGCGCCCCTGAGAAAAAGAATCATCGGGAACGCCAAGGATTTTTACCATGTCGTCATAGTTAATAAAGGATGTGGAAGGGGGCGTAGGCATGATGATGAAATGTTTATCCTGTTCTTCATACCAAGTGCGCTTGACTAACTCAGGCCAAGCGCTAAGGCTGTTACTTAAAGCGTAAATTGGGTAAATTTTGATGTTGAAATCAGAGTAAAACGATGGCATAGATGCGCACCAAAAGTCGCCGTAACCATCTCCAAAACCTTTAGCTTGAATTATCTCTACTATTTTTAGTTCATCTTGACCGTCACTTAATCTGCTTGTCCGCATGATATGGATGCGTCTGTAGCTTGTTATGCTGCAGCAAACTCCAAAGATTCCAAATAATGCAATACATATTGTATTTCTTATGAAAGTCTTCTTTTTAATAATAATTGTAACACAGTATATTATCATACGTAAAAGACATTTAAGCATAAAAAGCATCCCAAACAGATAGGCTGGCACGATGTAGCGGTGGAACACCGCTACATCGGTAAAAAAACAGCCGCACAGGTTTGCGATGGATATAAGAATTAAAAATTTGTCAAAAAAAGAGAGGCGATAAAAGAATAACGAACCTGCAATAAACGATATCGCCCAACAGATCATAACAATACATATAAATGTATTCTGAAACTGTAGCAGTGAACCAAAGCCTAGTCCGTCTTGGACATGATATCCAAAGAGTACAGATAGTTGAGGGAAAAAACTTATGATACGCTCCCATACCTTTGCAGGCGATAAAATCAATCTCAAAGGTATTCCCCGGGTAACAAGTCCGCCGTATGACGCTAAGAAAAAACAGGCCAGTTTGCCAAGGAGAGCGTACAATAATGTAGTTCCGAGCAAAATTAGATAATTTTTGCGGGAAGTCTTCAAGTTCGGGGGCAGCCGCCCGTAAATGAGATGATAAAGGCAAAAGGCAACCACAGGGCCCGAGAGAATCATAATAGTGACGTCCTCTGAGAAAGACAGTAAAAACAGAAGGACTGAGTAACTTATCAACCATGACTTTGAATTTTTTTCGAGAAAATAGAAAACACAGATAACACAAAACACGACGAATAGGTATAAATTATTGTGTGAGTTTGCATTAAGCAGGGTATATCCCGATTCCAAAGGGATAATCCCTACAAGCAAGATATAGAATAGGCAGAGAATCATTTTTAGGACAGCATGAACGCTCATTAGTGTTTTATCAAAAAAAACAAAAGTATAGGAGAATATGACGATAAAACAGGCGAGAAATAAACTGGGAATGACAGTCAATAAGACTAATTTTGAGAGTCCCCAAGCAAGCCCTGCACAATAAAAAAGGATCTCGCTGAAAACGAAGTTATTGCTGCCGACAATCCAATCTCGCATAAAGATATTTCCATTAAGTATATCCTGTGCAACGGGCAAAAGGGTGGTACTATCTGAGGAAAATGGAATATGCCTGTGATAGAAACAGTAGAAAAGGGACAATAGTACAATGGAAACTATGATGATAGAAACTATTGACAATTTTTTATTCTGCTCGATTGTCATATGTATGTTTCCTCCTTTGTTTTAAAGGATGTAACTATGTCTGCCTGTCTATTAAGGATAAGATTTAACGTTTTATGAAGCGTGAACGTCCAATAGAGTAATATTCCACACCCCATATTGCCATTTCTTCACATTTATAAATATTTCTTCCGTCAAATACTAATGGAGTCCTCATGAATTTTTTATAACAGTGGGGAGGCAGAGCAGCAATTTGAGGCCATTCGGTAAAGATGAAACAAGCTGCGGCATCGGTGATGCACTCCTCAGGCGTTTTACAATAAGTGACCGAACCTTCGCCGATTTTGCCTTCGGGAAAGAACTTTGAACACGCGCCCTGTCCCTCGGGGTCATAGGCGTAAACCTCAGCGCCGGCCTTCAGGAGCAGAGCGATGTTGTCCAGCGCCGGCGCTTCGCGGAGGTCGTTCGTTCCCGGCTTAAAAGTCAGCCCCAGTACGGCGATTTTCAGGCCGTGGAATGTAATAAGCCGTTCCGAAGCCTTGCGGAACAGAAGCGTCTTCTGCGAAGCGTTAACCTCAATGGCCGCTTCCACGGTCTTTATCTTCGAATGATGCTGAGCCGCCAGCCATTTCAGCGCCTTTGTGTCCTTGGGAAAACAGGAACCGCCATAACCGATTCCAGCGTTCAAGAACTTTGCGCCGATCCTCGCGTCGTAACTCATGCCCCGCGACACCGCCTGAATGTCGGCCCCCACGTTCTCGCAGAGGTTGGCAATCTCGTTCATGTAGCTGATCTTCAGCGCCAGGAAAGCGTTGCAGGCGTATTTGATCATTTCCGCCGAACGGCGGTCCACAGACACGATCGGCAGGTGGAAAGGTTCATAGATTGCGCGTAATGTTGCCTCGGCTGTAGGGCTGTTGACGCCGATGACGATCCGCGCTGCGTGAAGCGTGTCGTGTACGGCGCTGCCCTGGGCCAAAAACTCCGGATTTGACGTCACTTCCACTGTCACGTCGTGAACGAGGAAATCATGGATGAACTGTTCCACCTTATCATTTGTCCCCACAGGCACAGTGGATTTCACGACCACGAGGCAATCCCGCTCCACTGACTCGGCGATCTGGCGGGCTACGGCGGCGATATAGTTCAAGTTGGCCGAGCCGTCAGGCATTTCAGGCGTTCCCACACAGATAAAGATCGCGTCGGCCTGTCTGTAAGCCGAAGGCCCGTCTGCCGTATAAAGGAGCCGTCCTGCCTTGGCATTTTTATGCATCAATTCCTCAAGCCCGTCCTCGTAAATTGGGACGATTCCATTTTGGAGATCCTTCACGCGATTGACGTCCACATCGACGCAGGTAACTTGGTGACCGACTTCAGCAAAGCAGACCGCCGCGACGAGGCCCACATAACCGGAACCAGCGATAGTAATTTTCATTGATAGTCATCTCTATTCATCTTTAAAATAGGCTACAATCTGCCTGTTTTTGCAAATTTACCCATAAGTATAGTTGCCTTTATAAGCGAAGGAACATGGAGTAAAATATTAGAATAGGCTTGATTAGCGAGAGGGCAGGCGCAGTTTTTGTTTTGTATGAAGCTGCGAACATTTTGAGCTTCTTCTGACAGCCAGAGTTTTTGAAAATCATACCCATAATTTCGCAGGTTTCCCATTTGTTTTTCATAGCCCAATACGCAGCAAGGCCAAACTCCGCCGTCAAAATTGATATGTACATTTGAAACGCCAGCATAGCATGGAAGAACTTGAGTTTTTGTTTCCAATATTTTGCCTGCAATATCGTAATAGACCAGTCTGAGGGCTTCCGTTGTTCGGGCAAGGTTTTTCTTCGACGTCATGTTTTCTTTGATTTTGCGTGAAAAATTCTTGATAAGACGTTGATAAGTGACCGCATCGGGGGTGATAGGATCACCAATGTTAAAAAATTCAGTCCGCTGTTCAGCCACTTCGTTGCGGTAGCTTTCGACGCCTAAGGAATGGACGAAATCTTCAATTTCGTCCAGGGAGTCGATGTTAAAATTAGAGATGACTGTTCCCAGTTCCAAGTGAAAATTTTCATGCTCCTTTTCAATTCCTTTCAAGCGTTCAATGGTATCAAGGAGCTTTTTAAAATTGCCCTTTACTCCGCGTATTTCATCGTGCATATCGCCAATCCCATCTATGGAAGGCTTTACGGTGAAGGGGACTTTAGGATCGTACTTTTTTATGATTTCGAGGATTTCGTGGGTTTTTCGTTCAATTTTTTCAGAGAGGATTGCGTTCGTTGGTGTATGAATAATGCGTGGTTTAAGATATTTACAGGCTAACTCCACGATCTGAGGTAGGTCGTCCCTCAAAAAAGGTTCCCCTCCGCTGATATTAAAAAAATACACAGGTTTCATGGTTGAAAAAATTTGCTCTATCTCGTCAAGGCGAAGATCATTTGCTGCGCGTTCGGGATGCTCCATATACATATGACCGATCTGACAGGTTTTGCAGCGTGATTGACAAGCCGCTGTGACAGAGTAGGTCACAGTAATAGGGTTAATATTTTTATAGCCTGTATACCTGTTGAGTTTGTATGTAAGAAGACGCGGAAAAAGTTTTATTATGAAATCGCTTTTATTCATTGCTTGCCATCCTCAATCTGAATGATTTGTGAAATAAAAAAGAAAAAGCCAAGGCCATAAAATCTCCTATTATCGTAATAAAACGAAAAATGACAGCGGCTAATAGGGCCGATTCTGGCTGCGCGATGTTGTGTAAAAGGAGGACTAATGTTGCTTCTTTTATTCCCAGTCCGCCAGGAGAACCAATGACGAGGTATCCAGCGACCCACGATAACGAATAGGCGCTGAGAACCTTCAATGCATTTGAAAAAGGAATATGGCTGCCTCCAATATATTGCAAAGTTATTAGGAACAAATATGCTACAAAGCATGAATTAACCATGTAAAACAGAAGGAATAAGGATACTCTGAAAATGGATCTTGGCGTTAAAAAGACCTTTAATCGAGTTAAAAATTGCAGGACCGCTTTTCTCCACTTGAATGATGCGAAAAAGAAAAGGGCGATTAGAGCTATGAGGGGGAGTCCCATATAGGTGTAGGTGCTTTTGTACTTGAAAAACCAAGTTGTAACACCCTGCCAATTAAAACTCACTGCTAATAAAATATTTGCTCCTGTCAGCATCAAAGTATCGCATGCCGTACCAAACGCCACATCCATATGATTCATATCGTACCGTAAAGCAAGCTCATTTCTTCCCACAAATTGAAGGATATTGCCAGGTAAGTATTTCAACATATTGGCTTTGTTTAGTATCCAAGTTGCATCATTAAATTGTATTTTTCTTTTTGTCAAAATTTCAATAAAACCCTTCCATGGAATGCAAAGTATAAACATATGCAGGGCAAAGGCGAGGCTTATGCCAAATATCTTAATAATCATCTCTCTTTCTAGGATTTGATGATAATTAATATCCATTGAGCACAGTTTCTTTATAACCGCAATAAGAGCGAAAATGGTCAAAGCCGTCCCTAATCGTTTAAAAATTCTTTTACGTGCGATTTTAGTCAAATTTTTTCTCCAATTACATAAAAAATGTGCGCATATAGTGTTTTTATAGATAGGAACATTGGAAAGGATTCCCAACAATGGTATAAAAGTTTCATCCAGAAGGGGATTTTGTTGTTTTTTAACATGTCATGTCAGTATAAGGGCTTACCCAATTAACGTTATCAAAGGTGATATTGTTGCGGTGCAGGCGCATGTCTCTGAAACCAATAGAATCAGGCCATATAGGGCAATCTACAAACCCTGTTTTTATTACACGCAGACCATGTTCCTTAAATTTCTGAATTACAAATTTTCTTTGGTTATATCTTTTGTCACCATGAGTCCATGGTATTTTGTTTATATGGTGAAGGGCCGTGTGGACATAGTACCCCACATTTCCTCCGTTAACTGAAAAAACAGCTACATATCGCTTTGATATTCTTTTCATTTCTTCGATGAGATTATCGGGGTTTGTTGCGCTTGGGATGTATACGAAATTCCATACGTAGTCAAAAGAGTTTTCTGAGAAACTTGTCTGTTCTATGTTTTGTTGACGGCTGATTGTTACAAATTTTTTTAAATTGAGTTTTTCCCACTCTTGCATGCTCTTTTCAACACCATTTATCAATGTAACTTGTTTTTTTGCCAAACCGAATCCAAGAGAGTAAAGGCTTGGCATTGCTTTTGTACCTAATGCTGGGAGCTCAGCTACGTTATTGATGGTAAGTTTGCTGCAGAGCTTTTTGTTGAGCTCGCTTAAAGCAAATCTCTCATAATTTACGCCAAAGACTTCTATTTCAGTTTTTGTGTCTTGAAAGGTTAGAAGCCATTTTAATGTATTTACTATGCCTTTTATTCCGCCACGGGTAAATGTCGTTTCTTGATATTTTTTGTTAGTAAAAATTGGGTCTAATGAAGGAACAATAATTTCTATATTATCGTCTTCTATTTGTTTTTCTTTTAAATCGTGATACATTTGTTCAAATATGGCCCAATCGCCTAAATTTGTCTGTCTTCCTTCAAATTGTGCGTGATTTGCGAAAAAAATTTTTATCATCAAATTTCTCCCATAAGTCTTAAATGTTGAATTGTCAGTTCTAACCCCTCTTGTGCTGTAAATTGAGGTTTGTATCCTAATAATTCTTGAGCTTTTTTAATAGAAGAACTGTGGTTCAGTGATAAAAAATCGATTTTATTTCTTGAGACAAATCCCTCTCTATTGAGGAGTTGTCTGGATAGGCTATCTATTGTAGACGCGCAAATAGTTGATAAAGCATATCCGATGTTTATATGAATAATTTTCGAATTCACTAAATTAGCAATGATGGATAGGTAGTCAATTACCGTTATATCATTCATAGCAGCGATGTTGAAAATCTGATTTAAGGCGCTAGGTTTATCTATAGAGATCAAGAAACCCTGAATAACATCCGCTATATAGGTAGGGTGTAAATAATTTTGTCCGCTAGTTGTTAAAATAAATCTTTTATTTTGTATGTTTTTGTATAATTTGATCCGGCGCAGATCACCTGGTCCATAGACAAAGTCGGGGCGGATAATAGTGTACGACACATTGGAATTTTTACAGAAATGAATAATACCTCGCTCCCCCTCCACTTTTGATCTTTCATAATCGTTTCGAGGAGCGTAAGAAGTACTCTCATTACAGAGCCTTTTTCCAAAACCGTAAACCCCTGGTGTACTGCTGTATATAAATTGTTTTACTCCGAATGTATCACATATTGAGAGCATGTTGAGCATGTACTCACAGTTAATGCGATGATATGTTTCATAAGGCAATCCATATTCGCCCAATTGTCCCGCGAGGTAAAACACTACATCTACGCCGTTGAGTATATTGCCCAGTCTGTCCTTTTCAATATTTGCTAAATCTAAAATCTCTAGGGATAATAATGGTGATTGTGGAAGGACTCGTGCTGTACTGCCTTTGCGCAGAATGCAGGTGACTTGATACTCTTGTTCAATAAGAGCATCAACAAGATGCCTCCCTATAAACCCCGTAGCTCCGGTAACTAAAATCTTTTTATTCATGATTGAGCTAGCCTTTCAATGATTTCACTCATCCGATCCCAGGAATAGCGATAGGCTTCGCGCTTTACGTTATTCTGGAATTCCACAGCGTGACCTTTATTAAAGAAACGGATTACAGCCTCTGCTATTAGTTGAGGATCACGCGGTTCTACGATATATCCTGTTTGCCCATTCAGGACGACTTCTGGCAAACCTCCGACATTGGTTGCGACGACAGGCTTTTCGAAGCCATAGGCGATCTGAATAATGCCACTTTGAGTTGCGGATTCGTAAGGCAGTACAACCAGATCACATGCCGAGAAGTAATTTTCCACTTCATGGTCAGGTACATATTGATCGTGAATGTCGATAACATTTTCTAATTTTAATTTAGAAATCATTCTCACGTATTTATCCTTATTCTTTCCAAAGTCTCCTACAACGAGAAGCCGACATTCATCGAGGCTGTTTTTGATTTGAGGCATAGCCTTGATTAGGTATGTCAGCCCTTTGTACTCACGAACAAAGCCGAAAAATAACAAAATTTTTTCGTCCCCGCTGAGGTGGAGAATAGTTCGCGCTTCCAGCTGTGTAATGTTTTTGAACTTAAAAGTGTTATATGTCGGATGCACAGTTTTTTCATACGTGGCATTTGGCAAAAAAGAAAGCAGGTCTTTTGCATCGGTTTCTGAATGGACTATGAACGCATCGCCGCAGCTTAAAGTGTGTTTCGCAAGGCTCCTGTCCATAGGGAATCGTTCGTGAGGGAAGACATTGTGGCATATAAACAGTACTTTTATCCCTCGCAGTAACTTAAGTATGCTCCAATAGCACGGCGCAAAATAAGGATGCCACCATTGCACAATCAGCAGGTTTGGTTTTAAGGCCTTGATCTTTTTTGCTGTGCTTATCCAATTTAACGGATTGGCTGTGTGAATCAGATACTTTGTTTTCGGTACGCTAAAAGTATCGTTCTGAAAATCTTTTTGTTCTCTACGGAAAAGGAACTTGGGATATTGCATTTTATAGGAGATCATCGTTACGTCATGCTGTTTTCTGAGGTTTTTGCACATGAGCCCGGTGTAGTGGGCGATGCCCCCTTTAAAGGGATAGACGGGCCCTATCATCACAATGTTCATCACATTTTCGCCTCTTTGTATTTACCGGAGCACTCCATTTTTCTTACTCTGTATTGGGTATCCTCAAGCAGTTTTCTGTTAGCTGCGATCATGTCGGCCTGCATGCCTACAATAAAAATCTGTGTTCCTGCAAGGATCAGAATGGCTGCCAGGATGAGCGACTGAGTGTGACCGCTACCTCCTCCTAGGTACAGATAGAAAAGAAATCGACAGCCGATCAAACCGCCAAGAAGGATAATCAAGGCCCCTATGGAACAAAAAAATTTAAGCGGCTGATACATCATAAAAGATCGTATGATCACCGAGGCGGAGCGTTTCATGTAACGCCATATACTGCTGAATAAACGCGAGGGTCTTGTCTCGCCGTTTGTGCGGATGGGGACAGAGGTCATGGCGATTTTATTGTGTCCTGCCTGAATAATGGTCTCCAAAGTATATGTGTATTCGTTGGTAACATTTATTCTTAAAGCTGCTTCTCTGGAATAGGCGCGGAAGCCGCTTGGCGCGTCGGGAATATTGGTTCCTGACGCTAGGCGGACAACCCAGCTGCCCAAGTGCTGGAATTTCTTTTTTTTCCATGAGAAATGCGCCGTTTGGTCGATGGGACGTTCTCCAATCACAATGTCAGCCTTATTTTCCAGGATAGGACGAACAAGATTTTCGATGTCGGCGCCGCAGTACTGATTGTCGGCATCGGTATTGACGATGATGTCCGCGCCGAGATGAAGGCAGGCGTCAAGACCGGCCATGAACCCCTTGGCAAGGCCCTTGTTCTTCTTGAAAGAAACCACATGCTGAACGCCCAGGGATTTGGCGACCTCCACGGTGCAGTCTTTGCTGCCGTCGTCGATAATGAGATATTCTATTTCGTCGATGCCGTCGATATGTCTCGGCAGGTCGGCTATAGTGATGGGAAGCGTTTCTTCTTCGTTGTAGCATGGGATTTGGATAATAAGTTTTGTCATTTTTTCTACCTTTCTTGAATCATCAGATTGTAGAGCCCAATTCCTAAATTTCTTGCATCGGCAGATTCTCCCGTTTCCGCGGGTGAGACCGCTTCTTCGGGAAAGGTAAGACTAATGAAAAGGTAAGAAGCGTCTTTTATGAGTTTTTCTGGAATGTCAATTCTATAATCTTTGGGAGTTCCCGCCTCAACTATAAAAGTGGATAAATCGTACCCGTTGATGGAGCAGGTAACTGTTTTATTGGTGCAGTATGCACCTGCATGCAGAGTGAGCTGCAGATCGGATGTTGCTTTGCGTGACGGACGTAGCGCGAGAATCTGTGTTTGTCCAATCCCCCATGTTCCCCAACTTTCTGGATCTGACCAGCCTGAAAAGGCAACGTTAGGTGCGGGATTAACCTGATCAAATTTTATGACGGTATTATATTCGTATGATAGAGCCAGATGTTCCATCTCTGTTATTTTTATTCCCCTATAGTAAACGAGCTGTTCAGAACTCTTGTTTTCTGCTGAAAATGCGATATTGCGCAGATAGTCAGATGATTTGATGAACAACAGGGCCGTCTCTGAGCTTTTACTGATCAGAGATAGAGAAAGTTTGTCGTTGGGCAGCAGGTTGATTGATGCAGAGTCCAGGTTTTTGCCAAAAACTTGAAGTAAGTACGTTCCAAGATTTACGGGAAGGCCATTAAAGGAAAAGAGGGAATCTTGTCGTAAAATAACCTCACTTGCGCCTAAAACGACGTTTTTACTGCTGGGAAGAATGTGTATCCTGTAAAAACGAGAGCTTTTTGAGTTTGTAGTGTCATATATATAAGTACGCGAGCTTGAAAACGTTTTATGCGCATCAGCTAATTGAAGCTTCTGTGCTGATAGGGTTACGGATTGAATATAAGCGCTGTTTTGATTGGATGTGTTTATGATGGAGATTTGTAGTTTTTTTACGATCGTAGAAGGCGTTATGGTATAACGTAAAAGAGTGCCGTCTTGATATGAGTGTGGAGCTTTCTGTACAAAGAGCGCTGGATCACTGCTAATATTTACTTCGTTTAGATTTCGTCCAATAATGGTTAATGTATAAGGAAGAGGGAACAGCGTCTCATGCAGATAGGAAAGATTGTCTAAAGGCTTGAGTCGATATTCACTGCCGATGATATTATTTTGATTTGTTGCTGAATTTGCATTTATAACGGTATTGGTATTTCTGTTTAAGGAATCATATCCACGCTTTTTAAATTCATTTTTTATCATATCTCCACATATATAAATATATGCATTGTCGGTATTTAAGTTAATTATTTTGTCATAAATTTTTTTTGTATTTAACATGTATATATTGTCAAAAATGCAATCTAGGAACAGGTCGCTGTTGGTTATTATGATATCGTTGTTTGAAATGTTCGCTAATCTATCGAATCCATCGTGCTCGAGATTCAAATTCGTTAACTGGTATTCATTGAAGATGAATTGAACTCGGGGGGTGGGTGTGCTGGCGGTTCCATTGATAAAAAAACGGGGTTTAAATGGAAGCGTCGACACAATTTCTTTGAGGACAGTGAGCGGGGCTAAACGGTCGTAGCGGGCGGCGCTTTGCGGAATGATGAAAAAACAGGATGAGAATATAGATGAGTAGCAAAAAAGGCTAAGGAGGAGCGCCGTAAGAGAGCCCAGCCTGTGCTTCCTTATGAAAATGAGCACGCTGAGGAATATAAGAGATTGAACGATAAAAAGGATGATGAAATTTTTTGACTGCGCGTTTTCCCAGCCGTATAAACCAAAATAGGGTAATATGCCTTGGACCATGGTATAGCTCAACGAATTCTTGCCGTTGATAATTTCGCGGGATGTTATAAAGCTTCCCCAGACCATGATCCCAAGAAAAACCGCGAGCATAAGAAAACACGACCAACCAGGGATAGGCTTTTCATAACAGAAAAGAAAAGCGAGTACTGAAAAAATTATCAAACTGCTAAAGGTGTCAACGTATCGTCCATATATAAAGTATTCCCCGCGGACAGCTTCTTTTGTGATGTATATCTCTATGAAAAAAATGACGCTCACAATCAGCGCTAAAATAACTGCCAGAAGGCTATAGCTTAAAATAAAAAAAGATTTTTTTCTTTCCTCCGTAACTGAGACAATCCCTCGTAAGCAAGCTATGGATTCATTAAACAGGATGAAGAAGAGGACGATTATTAAACCATGAGTGGAGCAGACAGTATAATAACTCAGTCCCAGTACTCCATAAATTAAATGCTTTATGTTAGAAGGCCTTAGTGCTTCAAAGAGTTTATACTTTACGGAGCGGTCGAGAGCGTTGATTTGCATCTGGGGATCCGTGCCTGTAAAGGTGTTTAATATGTATTTTTTAACTTGCGTGTCCATGAGCAATACAATGGTTGCCCCTGTTAGAAACAGCAGGACAGCGCATATATTGGCCTGTTTTTTTAATGATAGAGTGATTAAGAAATAAAAGCTGAAGCATAGGAAGAGCAAAATGATCCCTCTCCCATGGACTGTGTAGGCGTAGGCGCCGAGGGCTCCTGAAATGAATGAATAGCATTTCATGCGTACTGCATTTTCCGTTGAGTCTTGAAGTGATATCAAAGAATAAAGCAATAGCCAGGCGAGGAGCGACAGCATTGTTTCGTTAAGAGCGTATTTTGAGTGAATAATGCCAGCAGGAAAGAGAGCCGTGCAGGCGGCGATAAAAAAACTTACCTTGGCGCTGAGTCGTAATTTTTTGTTTGAAAGGTTAAAAGCTAAAATCGAGATGGAACTAATCATCATGGCGTTTAAGGTAAGCGCTGCTTTGTATACGAACTCAGGGCTTTTAAAGATATGATAAGTCCATCCATAGAGTATGCTTGTACCGTATCCGTAATAAACAGCGGGGAGGCTGGAAAAATAAGAAGACCAATCGGCACTTTTCCAAAGGTAAAGTCCTTCGCTTATGGTAGTGTATTCATCGGTGATAATAGGATATCTCATCCAGAAGAGGGGGATCATATTGACAATGATGAGCCCCCAGAAAAGCAGCAGTTTATACTTATGTTCTAAAGAGCTGTCTGAAAATAAATCGAACAGGATATCATTGTGAGTATATGTTTGTGTTTTCATATTTACCGTCCTTAAGCTTTTATTAAAGGAAAATATCACAGTTATTGTAAGAGCAATGTAGTTAACGCGAGCCCTAGTTGTCGAGAATCTTCTGATATATTCACATCCTGTGGGGAAAATACGGGGTCGATGATATTGAAGCAAATATGGATAAAATCTTTCCCTTCCACGATCTCTTTGGGAATTTTTACAGTATAAAGTCGTTTTCTATCTGGCTTGACTGTTAATATTGCTATTTCATTACCGTTAACCAAAATTTTTACGTTCTTGTCGGTGAAAAAAGAATGTGCGTAAAAAATTATGGAGAGATCCTGCTGTATAATATCTTCGAATTTCAATTGGATTGTGTGTTCTTGCCCTGTCCCCCAAATGCCCCACGATTCGGGACTGGACCAGCCTGTCTGTAAAAAATTAATCCCATTACTCCCGTCGTTGAAGCTTAATGTTTGTCCCAGTTTTACGACATTGTATTGGTAAAGGTAGAGCTTGGTAATTGTTTTATGGGAAGTGACGGGAAACGGGATAAGTCTTTTGGGCATTTGTGCTTGTTTTGCTGGTATCGCATCATATATAGAGGCTTGATTTTGTAAGGCAAGCTCCAGTTCAAAGGGGCCGAAGGGATTTAGATCGAACTTGCTTAAGGAAAGCAGGTAAACGTGGTCATATCTTGAAGATAGTTCTTGGAGCTGTTCACTCGGGGAGGCTTTTTTACCGAGGATGACGGGATAGACGTCTGCTGATGTAAGGGCGCGCAATGCGTGAAAATAACAACGATAAAGGTCGTTATTTTGTCCATTGATCAGGAGCGCGCTATTTGGGGTTTTATTCAGCGTTTTTGCTAATGAACGGAGCGTGCTCCATTCTACGTGGGAAATATCCAATTCTTTTATTAGAAGATGATCATAGGGTGCATAGCATAACAGGCTTAATGCACAGAGAGCCGGGGCGAAACTCCTTAACGCCCTATGATCATTCATAATGACACCGGCCTCTATGATGATGATGGGGAGAAAAGGTACAAGATATCTTGCGTAGTAATAGTAATATGGGATTTCTTTTCGAAGGAACGATGACATCATAAGAATGCAATAGAAGAACGCAAAACTTATCAATGAAATGTTGCTGTTTTTAAAGAGTGATTTAGGTTCTTTTAGCCAATAGAAAAGGATTAACGGTATAAAGAAAAAGCCTGTTGTGTACGTGAAGGCGGAGAGTGTTAAGAAAGGCAAGACTGATAGGATGCTACTTCCGTAGTATGTTTGAAAAACCTTTGGCTGAGGCAGCACGCCAGAAGATATTCTGTATGCTGTAATGAGAATTGCTGTGATACAGAATAGTATTGTGAACCGCACTGCTCGAGCCGTGTTAGTTTTATTGCATAATTCAATGGCGGAAAAAGGTGCACGATGTTTTAGCAGTCGGATTGAACTTAATATGACGATACACAGCAAAACAGGCGCAAAAAATAGAGAGGCTTTGTTCAACATGAGCTGTCTGCTGTTATAAAAGGTGTAGAGGGGGCTTATGCAGAACATTGCCGTGTAGCCAATCGTAAATATGAAGGCCTCTGCATTTGCTGCCAGGATGTATTGTTTTTTTTGCTCCCATAGGTAGAGTATTAAGAATGACAGCAGGAAGAATGGCATAAGCGTGTAGATAGTCACGTGAAAAAAAGAATAAGTGCATACCGGAAGTGCAGCTAAATATTTTTTATCGGGGTGTTCATTGTCTGTTAGATGAAATAAAAACCAACAGACCAATAAAGCTAGAAACATTTCACAAAGTGTCGATTTTGTAAGCCAAATAACAATGGGGGAAAATCCGAATGTAATGAATAGGATTGTTGAAATTAAAGGGGAAAAATTGAAATTATGAAAAATGAAGAACATCATGCATAGTACGCATAGGAGAAATATCATCTGGATTTGTGCCATTGAGGCAATTCCAAAAACTTTGCCCCAAAGCGCAAGTAAAGCCGCATAAGTGGGAATTCCGTGATAGTTGCCGGCCAGCACAACGCTGCTCCTATCCTGAATCCGCTGAGAAATACCGCTGGCTTGGAACATTTGCGACTCAGCCCCAGCTAACTCTCCTCCCTTATTCCGAGGAGTGAAAAAATTTTTTATTATGGTGGGATAACAAAGGCTCGGATCATAAATATAAAAGCCCAAAGAGGAATTTAATGCTGAAAGGTATCCTTCTTGGTCGGAGGCATTTAATTTGTTGTATTCTTCAATTTCCCTCCAATTTTTATTGTGGTTATTCAAGAGTTCCAATGCCTTTGTCTGGTAAACGCCTTGATCTTGTCCCATTCCGAAATATTCAAAGCTGTTGCAGCATAGTAATATTGCAGTAGTAATTATCAGCAACGGTAGAAGGTATGTACGAGGCTTGCAGGTGACCACGCCTAATTCTGATTTACGGAGAAGGCTGAACGCTCCCAATGATGCACCTTCCGTTGCAAGACAGCTCCAGAGAGAGGCTGGCAAAGAAAAGGTGTCATATAGGAAGAGTATGCCGCTTACCGTGACGAAAGATGCAAAAAATATGCATAATGACAGAGTTATGCATAACAAAAAATCAATCGTGCGGTAAATTTTTAAAACTAAAATCAAGCAAACTATTATATTAATTATTAGTAAAATACTAAACATCATGAACCTACTCTCTGCCGGAACAATCTGTAATTAACTCTATTTAGCAACGTGAATTTGCCTATTGAATCTTGATTTAGGGATGAAAAAGGAGTTGGACCATTTTTTGCTCTTATTTTTTGATTCTGCAGCACTCTGCATTTTTAATACTGTTGCCAGATATCTTGATATTTAAAGCTGTAGTTGGCGAAGAAGGTTTTTCGTGCTTTCTTTCCACGTGAAACATTTGATGTTTGCTGACTGGGGGCATTGGTTCTCTTTAAAAAGCTGGAGCCATTGTTTGACAGCATAAGATAGCTCTTCTGATGATAAGCCGTTAAAATAAAAAGCCTGCCTCCCTGCGATTTCCTGAAATACGGGGAGGTTTCTAAGAATGAGAGGTTTTCTGTGCTTTGCGCCTTCCACGACAGCTAAACCAAAACCTTCGCCTTCTGAAGCCATGAGCACCGCCGAAGCGGCGTCGTAGACCTTTTCGAGGTATTCGTCGCTAATGCCTTTGAGCCAGAAAAGACGTTTGTTCTTTTCAGGATGGCAGGCGATTTTGGCTGTAAGTTCTGACACGTTCCAGCCTTCTCGGCCAACAATTACGAGATTAATATCCTGTCCTTGCGACCAGAGCAATTCAAAGGCTGCCAATGCCTGGGCGTAGCCTTTGCGGGGTTCGATAGTGCTGACCATAAGGAACGTGGGGCGCTGTTTCATTTTATTGAGCATTTCTTGAGCGTTGTCGGGCAGTCCTTTTGTGGGGACGGAGTTTGTGATGTCGCTGCCGAGATGGAACCACGAAATTCGCGGACGATGGCGTTCTTTCGGTCTGTTCAGATTGAGCCACTCTGCATATTCGTCGGCGACAGCCTTGGAAATGCAGATCACTCCGTCGAATTCAGAGATACAGTGAAGCCATGGTATATGCCCTTCAGCTGTCCCCTTTGGAAAAAACTCAGGGCGCAGGACCGGGAGTAAATCATAAACGACAAAGTAAATTGAAACGCCATGAATTGACATTTCTCTAAGATAGCTATGCTGACGCGGGACAATAACTGACTGAAAATCGAGCCCTAAAAAAATGTCGTTTCTGCTATAGGCAACAGGCGTATCCTGTAGCTGTTCATCCAGTGGACGCCCTTGAAAAGCCGCTGTAAATTTATTGGCGTAAAGATAGCCCTTGCTGAAGGAGGAAGCGTAAACAGGGCAAATGGAGCAGCCTTCTGGCGGATTAGTGAGCAGTTCCTGCAGGACGGAACGAACAACGCGCTGAATTCCTGTCTTTGAATCCCGTTGAACAAGTTCACTAACGTCAATAAGAAGCTGGCGCTGCTGGCGGGGTGTTTCAAAGGTCAAATCGAGATCGTGTGCAAGTTGTAGGCAGTTGAAGTCAGAAGAAATTAGAGCGGCTACAGCCTGACATACCTGGGGAATTAACTCGTAATGCGGCATCTTTTTTTGACGGGGCATTATCTGGATCCTTTTCTCAAATTCTGCGATGCCCTTTTGCGCTGTCTTGTCCCATGAGAATTTTCTGCTTTGTAGTGTACAGTGTTTTCTTAATTGGTTCAGCAGTACGTCGCTGCTGAGAACCTCTTCTATCTTTTTTGTAATAGACTCTGCACTGCGAGGGTTAAAAAGAGCCTTCTGAGTTCCAATGACCTCGGGGATAGATGTACAATCTGAACCGATTACAGGAGCTCCACAGCGCATCGCCTCTAGGACAGTGAGTCCAAAGCCTTCATAAAGTGATGGGAACACAAATAGCTTGCAGCAGCTGTAAAGCTGGCGTAGTTCCTTTATAGAAAGAAAACCCAAAACGATAAGCTCTTCGGGGAGGAGTTTATTTTGTTGGGCGAGGGTGTTAAGAAAATTGATCCTGTGTTCGTGAACGCCGCAGACTAGAACAAGCTGGTGTTTTTCTCTCAGTTCCTGAGGAAGGTGGCTATAGGCAATAACAAGTGAATCGGTATTTTTCCTTTCGTCTGCTCCGCCTGTGTAGAGGAGAAAATCTTTGACGATTCCCTTTGAACGAAGCCATTGATTGATTTCAGGAGTGGATTCTTCAAAGTAAAAATTACTGTCTGCGTCGCAGCCAATGTTTATCACTTTTGATGGCTCGACCTGCATATTCGAGACGAACTCGTTTTTGCTGTAGTCGGAAATGGATAGCACAATATCGGCATTCCTGAGGCACTGCAATCGGTCAAGATACCAGTTCTTCCAGGCTGTATTCATGAAATATTCTTTTGGGTTGAGGTAGGGAATCAAATCATAGTCGATAATAGCGATGGGAAAACTTCTATTGGGTATTTCCGCGGTGAAAACAGCATCCTCGCCCCAGCCTTCGATGACGCTCGTGACAAGAAGAACGTCAGGCTGGAGGCTTGAAATGAAGCTCGCGTAAATAGCTTCTGCGACTTTTCGGTTGGTTAGAGTGTGAGGCATGCCCCATGCTGTTGAGCCGGGAGCGTACCAGACTCGTATGTTTTCTGCAGGAAGCAGGCCGTCAAATTCCCAACGAATTATTCGTGCTGTTTCTGGCACAAAAGCGCTGAGCGCGAGGATTACTTCATGTTCTTTCCTGTTTCTGACGATAGCCTTCGTCAGTCCCATGGTATATCGCCCAATCCCACGGAAACGTCCGGCTGTTTGGGCTCCTTGCATGTCGATGACTATTCGCATTTTTTTTCCCTTTCATCGCGCATGGCAATCAGAATGTCGTAAATTTCGCGAGCCTGCGGAGTAAGCATTGCGGGATCGGTAATATTCTGCGGACGCTCTTGAACACTAGGGTACACAATTTTTTTAATCCGCGAGCTTAGCGTAGGAAAGCAAAACAGGAGTTTTTTCGCGATTCTCATAAGCCAAGGCCTGCTCTGAACGAAGGCAAAGGTGTATTTGATAATGGACAGGAGAACTTTTTTTGCGTTTCTTTTTATGAATTTCTTCATGGCATCGCCCTCTTCATTCATTTTTCAAGCGCTTCTTTATAGACCGCATAGAGTTGGTCCGCAAAGTTCTCCGAGAAAGAAACGGCTCTCTGCACAGCGGCGGCTCCAAAGGAACGGTACAGATCATCGTCGTGGATCAGCCGTTCCATAGCCCGGGCTAACTGAACTGGATCGTTGGGCGGCACGGTCAATCCCGTGGCATTATGAAGACTCACTTCGGGCACGCCGCTGTCCAGGTCGGTGTTGATCACGGGTTTGCCGTAAGCCATAGCTTCCAGCTGCACGAGCCCGAAGGCTTCGTTTTTGCTGATCGACGGCAGGATAAAGGCGTCGCAGTCTCTGTAAAGCTGCATCTTTTCCTTTTCGGTAAACTGGCGGATAAAACGGACTCTTTCAGAGATCCCAAGTTCTTGGGATTGCCTGAGAAGTTTTTCGCGCTGAGGTCCGTCGCCCGCGATAGTCAGCTGGCCTTCGCCAAGTTTTGCGAAAGCGTCGAGGAGCACGCCGCAGCCTTTATAGGGCACAAGGCGCCCAACGAATAAAAAACGGAAGGGACTGCCTTCGTGGGTGGTTCCTTTTTTTGTATTCCCATAGTCTTTTGCGTCGCCGAGGATCTGACGGTCCAGGCTGAAAGGGATGACCACGCATTTATCTTGGTAGGCAGGTAAATACTTTGAGCCTGTGATATGCCTTTGAGTGGCGACGATAATCCTGTCGGATCGGCGCAGAAGCCAGTTCATCAGTGGGCGGTACAGGGGCATAAGGGCCTTTTGGCGGACGATGTCGCTGTGCCACCACACCACGACTGCGCCCTTATAGCCTGATAAGAGGCAGGCCAGGTCGGCCAATGGAAAGGGCATATGGATGTGGACGATGTTGCTGTCTGTGCTCATTCGCCTGAAATCCTTGAGGAAGGCGAAGGACAGGGGCATGGAGCAAAAAGTTCCGATGCTGGCTGAACGGTGAACCTGCACGCCGTTAATGACCTCGTCGCTTTCCGGCCCTTTTCTCTGGCAAACAAGGACTTTCATGTGGCAGCGCTCAGATAATCCCTCTACAATTTGTTGAACGACCTTCTCTATTCCGCCGATAAGGGGAGGATAAAATTTATTGACTTGCAGAACTCGCAGCTGTCTCAGCAAATAATTTTCCTCCCTTTCCTCTTCTAATATGTCTTGTTACGGCGGAAACTTCTCAGCACCGTCCAAAATCGTCCTCAAAGCGGACGATATCGTCTTCCCCCAGATAGCCGCCGCACTGCACTTCGATCACTTCCAGCGGCGCCGTTCCATTGTTGATCAGGCGGTGTTTCTGCTCCACATCGATAAACACGTGTTTGCCCGCCTGGATTGGAATTTCCTGCCCGTCGAGCACCACAATCCCCTTTCCGGATACGGCGGTCCAATATTCGCTGCGGCGGCGGTGCATCTGATAGCTGAGTTTTTTGCCGGGCAATACGGACAGGCGCTTGACCTTGTGTCCGGGAAGCTCTTCGAGAATGGTATAGGATCCCCAGGGCCGGTAGGCGGTGACGTGCAGGTCGGCGCGCTGGTCGTGGCGCTCCCGCAGCGAGGCCACCACCTCTTTCACTTTCTGCGTCTGGTCGCCTTTGCAGACCAGAAGCGCGTCGGGCAGGTCCACCACCACCAGGTCGTCCACGCCGATGACGGCCACGGCCTTGTCGTTTTCCGAGTAGACCATGCTGCGGGTGGAGTCGATCAGAATCTCGTTCTTGTCGAAGCAAACGTTGCCTTTCTCATCTTTGTACTGGCTGTATTGCTCGTAGAAGGAGGCGAAGCTGCCCAGGTCGTTCCATCCTACGGTCATGGGAACCACGGCCACTCTGCGGCTCAGTTCCATGAGGCCATAGTCGATGGAGATGGAGGGCGCCCGGGCGAAGCTCTGCTCTACGTCGCCGCCTTCAAAAGCGCGGGCCACGTCGGGGCTGTACTTTTGTACTTCTTCGGTAAAGAGGTCGGTACGGAACAGGAACATGCCCGCGTTCCAGTAGTAGTTGTTCGCCACATATTCTTTGGCCTTTTCGAGGGTGGGCTTCTCGGCGAAGCGCTCCACGGCAAAGCCGACGGGCAGCTTGGCCCCGGGCTTGATATAGCCGTAGCCCGTCTCGGGATTGGTGGGCGTGACGCCGAAGGTGACTAAATAGGTGTCCGTCAGGGGCACGGCCGAGGTGATGATCTGCGTGAAAAGCCCGTTGTCGTCGATCAGGTGGTCGCAGGGGAACACGGCGGCCACGTCGTCGCCTCTGTTTTTCCTGATGTGGCTGACGCCGTTGTAGATGGCGGGCAGTGTGTTTTTGGCCTGGGGTTCCAGCAAGATGTTCTCTTTGACGGTGGGCTGCCCCAGGGCGTCGATCTGCATGGACACCAGGAATTGAAAATCCTTGTTAGTGACGATATAGATGTCTTCCAGCGGCGCCAGCTTGAGGCAGCGAAGCATGGTGAGCTGGAAGATGGAGTGCTCCATGCCCTTGAGCTTGATGAACTGTTTGGGGAACCGGTTGCGGCTCAGGGGCCATAACCGTGTGCCCGAGCCGCCGGCGAGTATGATGATCTTCATAGCGTGAATGCACCTCTGCGATGTTGTTGTGCCTTATGGCTGCTGTTCTCTCTTGTGATTTGTGATTTCTCTGTGGATGGCGTCTCTATTGATTTCTGTAATAGGCAAGGATGTCCTTTAAGGACTGTTCCAAGGGGATTACCGGAGTCCAGCCTGTGGCCCGGGCCAGCTTTGAGCTGTCGCAGACGATTTCGGGCGTGTCGGAAGGGCGCAGCCGTTCGGGGTCGGTCTCGATGCGCACCTTGGCCGAACTGAGGGCGATCAGCCTGTCCAGGATGCTCTGGATGGAATGGGAGCAGCCCGAACCGATGTTGTAGCTTTCGCCGGGCGTGCCCTGGCGGCTGAGGGCGGTGTAGGCGCGAACTACGTCGCGCACGTCGGTGAAGTCGCGTTTGGCCTGGAGGTTGCCTACTTTGAGCACGGGAGGCTGCAGCCCTTTTTCGATGCCGACGATCTGCCGGGCGAAGCTGGGGACGACGAACTGCTCGCTCTGGCCGGGGCCGATGTGGTTGAAGGCGCGGGTCATCATGATCTTCATTCCGTAGGCTTTGGCGTAGAGCGCGCCAAGGCGTTCCTGGGCCATCTTGCTGACGGCGTAGGGGTTTGTGGGATTTAAGGGGTAATTTTCATCCACTTTGGGAGTATTTCTGGAGATGGCGCCGTATTCTTCGCTGGAGCCAATCAGGAGCAGTGAGCAGTCTGGGCAACATTCCCTGACGGCTTCAAGCAAATTGATGGCGCCGCCCAGGTTGATATCCATGGTCAGGCGGGGCTTTTTCCACGAAAGTGCGGCGGAACTCTGAGCCGCCAGGTGGAAGACGCAGTCCGGTTTCACCTCTGTTATGACCTGGCGGACGTTTTTCTCGTCGCAGAGATTCATCTCGTGGAGGACGCAGCGCAGCCCTTTTCTGACTCTGTCGCCGTCGCCGAAACAGGTGCCGTGGAGCTCCCAGCCTTCTGAAAGAAGCTGTTCTCCCAGATAGCCGCCGACGAAGCCGCTGATGCCTGTAATGAGGGCGCGCTTCATTGTGACGCCAGGGCCATGTCGTTCTCGACCATGCGGCGGACCAGGTCGTCGAAGCTGATCTGGCGCTTCCAGCCGAGCTTTTCTTCGGCCTTGCGCGGGCAGCCGAGAAGCAGTTCCACTTCAGCGGGACGGAAGAAGGCGGGATTGACTTTAACAAGAGTTTTCCCCGTGGCGGCGTCGATGCCCCGTTCCTCCAGCCCTTCGCCTTCCCAGGTCAGGCTGAAGCCGGCGTGCTTGAAGGCGGCGTGGCAGAAGTCGCGGACGGTGCGGGTCTCGCCGCTGGCCACCACGTAGTCGTCGGGCTGTTCCTGCTGGAGCATGAGCCACATGGCGGCCACGTAGTCGGCGCTGTGGCCCCAGTCGCGCTTGGCGCTCAGGTTGCCCAGCTCCAGATGGTCCTGGCGGCCCCGGGCGATCTCGGCGGCGGCGCAGGTGATCTTCCGCGTGACGAACTCCTTGCCGCGGCGCTCTGACTCGTGGTTGAACAGGATGCCCGAGCAGGCGTAGATGCCGAAGCTCTCGCGGAAGTTCTTGGTGATCCAGTGGCCGTAGAGTTTGGCCACGCCGTAGGGGCTGCGGGGATAGAAGGGGGTGGTTTCCTTCTGGGGCACTTCCTGAACGAGGCCGAACATTTCGCTGGTGGAGGCTTGGTAGAAGCGGGCGTCGGGCTTGGCGGCGCGGATGGCTTCGAGCAGGTTGGTGACGCCTAAAGCGTCGCACTCGGCGGTGTAGATGGGCTGTTCCCAGCTGGTGGCGACGAAGGACTGGGCGGCGAGGTTGTAGACTTCGTCGGCATTGGATTTACGCATGGCGCGAAGAAGTGAGCTGAGGTCGGTCATCCTTGGAGAGAAGCAGCTCCGACAGGTAGGAACCGTCCTGACCCGTGATGCCTGTGATGAGCGCGTGTTTTGTCAAAGGAAACATCCTTTCTGCTTTTTCTTGAATAAATGTTATCAGGCTAAAAGGCTGAACTTTATAGGAAAAACGGCGTCTGGGTTGTAATCGTCGAACCAGAATTGTGATTCCTGTACTAATGTTACTATCAGGACGTAATTACCCGGTGTCTTGAGGCCTGAAAGGTCCACGTTCAGTTTTATCCTGCACGTTTCCTGAGGGATGAGAGGGGAGGTGAAGGCGGTTCGAAGCCCGTCGTAAACCACTTCTCTTCCTCGTTCATCGAGGATGTGGTAGCTGACCATCACTGGGTAAGGGCCGGCGGAAGAAAATATTTGTTTTGTCCTGTTGGCGAGCTGAAGGCCGATCTCCCGGGTAGTGCTGGTCATGGTTATGGATGCGGCTGGGCATATCTCCACATGGATATCTTCCGTGTCGAGACGCCCTTCTACATGAGTTTTTCGAGCGATAATATTTGTATTGTCGGGGGCCTGTTCGGCGTTTTGTTTGTTTGCCATAAAGGCCATATAGCGCTGATGCACGTTTTCCGGGGCGCCGGCCATGCGCAGCAGGCCGTTGTCGATCCACAGGGAACGCTCGCAGATTTCCTCGATCTGGCCGAGGGAGTGTGAAACGATAACGATGGTAGTTCCTTTTCGTTTGATCTCTTTCAGGTGGTTGAAACATTTTTTCTGAAAGTTGGCGTCACCCACGGCTAAAATCTCGTCGATCAAGAGGACGTCGGCGTCGACGTTGATGGCTACGGCGAAGGCGAGGCGCATGTACATGCCCGAGGAGTAGGTGCGGATGGGATTGTCGATGTAGGACTCAAGCTCGGAAAAGCTGATGATGTCGTCAAGGCGCCGGTCAATTTCATATCTTTTCAGGCCGAAAATAGCGGCGTTAAGATAAATGTTTTCGCGCCCGCTCATATCGGGATGAAATCCGGCGCCAAGCTCGATAAGGCTGGAAACTCGTCCGCGCACGGTCACCGTTCCCTGATCAGGGTAGAGGATGCGGGTCAGCAGTTTGAGCAGGGTGCTTTTACCGGAACCGTTTTCCCCAATAAATCCGACGGCTTCACCCTGAGCGACGTCGAAAGAAAGGCCGCGCAGAACCCAGCGGTCTTCGTAGCTATTGCGGCTGTGGAACAACAGTCGTTCTTTGAGAGTGAGCCCCTTGTCGTAGTAAACCTTGAACTTTTTATGAAGGTCTCGGACTTCGATGGCGTTCATCAGAGTTCCTCCGCAAAGCGGCGCGCCAAACGGTGGAAGATGTACCAGCCGGCGGCAAGCGATATAAGCCCTACCGCGAGAGCGTGGAACAGCGTGCTCAGCTGGGGGATCTGTCCGTAATAGAGGATGTCGCGGTAGGCGATGATAATCGGCGTCATGGGATTTAACATAAATAACGGAAGATACTGAGGCGGAACCATAGTGATGGGGTAAAGAATGGGAGTCAGGTACATCCAGGCCATGGCGACGATGCTTAATATATGTTCAAGGTCTTTGAAGTAGACCGTGAGGGCTGAGGTGATCATGGCAAATCCGAGGGCCAGTATGTATTCGACGGCCATAACGGGAGGCAGGCAGAGCAGCGCCTGGAAGGAGATAGGGCGGCCGGCAAACAGGATCACGGCGAAAACTACGAGGAAGCAGTAAAGCATGTTGACAAAACAGGTGGTCACAAAGGAGATGGGAAGGATTTCGCGAGGAAAATAGATCTTCTTGACGAGGTTGGACTGGGCTATCACCGACGTGGCTCCGCCGGTTAGGGACGCCGAAAAGAAAAGCCAGGGCACCAGCGCTACAAACAAAAATAGGTAGAACTTGTCAATGCCGCTGCGCATAATAGTGGAAAAGACGATGGAATAGACCACAAGCTGAAGTAAGGGGTTCAGGAAGGTCCAGAGGAAACCGAGGACGGAGCCTTTGTAACGTCCGCGAAGATCCCTGTGGACGAGACAGCGGATCATCTCTCTGTATTCGTAAATTTCGCGTAGGCGATTCATGGTTTTACCTGGCGTTGGGGGTGTCGCTGCGATGACGATGCGAAAAGAGCTGTGTTTTCTATCACGGGGAATCGTTCCTCTCCTGAGATTAACGGCAGAGTCTGTAGATGTAACATTTGTATTCAGCGCAATAATCACATTGGAATCAATGAAGCTTATTATACGCACTTCCTTTGGATATTTCTACTCGAAGTTGAAACAAAAGTTGTGGAAGTTCGGGGCCAAGGGCGAAAAACCGCAGGGGCGCCTGCGGTGTGGTTCTGTCATAACCAAGCCCGGCAGGGAAAAAGCGCTTTCTGCCGGGCTTGGTTCATATCGGCATCTCCTTATTCATATGTACATAATACATATGAATAAGGAGATGTGGATTATTCGAGCGTCTTATTAACATATCTAAAAAACTGTGTCAACCTGGGATTCAAGATCTTGTTGTGTGGGTATATGTTTTTTTATGCAGTTAAAATCCGTAGAATTGCCCGAGGCTTTCCTTTAGGTTGTTGCGGCAATGGCGTTTTTTCAGCAGGGCGCTAGCATTGTTTACCTTGCTCTGACATAGTTGGAGGTCTGTAAACAGGGCTTTTATAGTTGTTGCATACTGATTGGCGGAGGCTTCGCCGGGCAGCAGCCACCCTGTACTGTCGTTGATGAAGTCCCTGATGCCTCCCACGTTTGGGGCTATGATCGGTAGGCCGGCGCTGGCAGCTTCCAATAATACGTTGGGAAGGCCATCATAGGCGGAGGTGTAGAGGAAGCAACCGCATTTTTTTATGGGCAGAATAGAAAATCCGTCATAACTTCCGCCCAGATGGACGTTATCGAATTTTTTCAGGCGTTCATAAATCCTGAAGGTGTCGTTCAAACTGGGGGCGCCGTAGACATAGAATTGAAAATCCGGCATTGCAGCCGCGATTTCCAGCAGGAGATCGGGCCGTTTTTGGGCGTCGAACCGACCTGCCCATAAAATTCCCTTGCCGCGCTCGGCTAAAGGCCTTATGTCCTTTTTTTCTTCCGGCACGAATCCATATACGGTGTGAAAAAAAGACGCAGGGACGCCGTATTTTTCCTGCCAAACCTGAGGCATAATTGCGTTGTCGGTAGAGAACTTTGTGACCAGTGACGCCAACGCTGTCAGATAACGGGCTACATATCCGTAATCCGTGCTGTCGGACAGCTTGTCGTCGCAATACAACGCGGCGTAGAGCTTCATATATTCTTTTAGAGCTCTGCCGTAACTGAGAAAGAGATCAAAACCTAACTGAGATTGCATACAATGAACCGCTTTGGGCTGGATCTGTAAAAGAATGCGCGCCAGCAGCAGCTCTCGCTCTTCGGGAAATATGTATCCAAGGGAGCTTCCTAAATCCATAAAGTCGACAGAACTTGAGAGTTTAGCGCGCCAGGGAGACTCTGCCTGTAATGTGGCAATCATAAGGATCTTTTTTCCCTCTTCCGCCAGCAGGTTGGCAAAATTGATCGCCATCAGGTCGGCGCCTCCGCGTACAAGCCATGGCACAAGATAGACGACGTCGTATTTTTTGCCTCGGAAGGGATTGTAAAGGTTCGCAAAAAGCATTCCTAAAAAGCCGCTCTGCGTGTATTTGTACTCGTAGAGCGGCGGATTTACGTCAGGATGGAGCGTTGAATCCAATGAGGACATCTTTCGAAGGGCTTCCAAGCAATCGTCATAGCCAGAAAAACGCGTTGAGACTGAGCTATACGATGGGCCCCGCTCCTGTAATGGGTGAGTTTTTCGTTTCAAATAGTTTTGGGCGCTCCGTCCTAGAATCCATAGCGCTTTTGCGGCAGCAAGAGCAGGTTTCTGCAGTTCCTGAGGGAATTTCAGAATTTTCTTCTTTACTGAGGATTTCACTGTTGCGCTAAATTTGCGCTTTGTGCCCAGTAAAGTTCCTGAATCGTCATTCAAGGGAGTCTGTTTTTTCTCTTCGAGTTCTATTTTCAAGGGCTTGACCTCTAGTTGGTCAAATAACTTTGAGGGACGAATAATCGATTTTTGACTGTTGAATTGTGCTAACATTGATCCCTGTTTTTTCCGCCGATAAAATAAAAAGGTATTGGGAATTGGAATGTGCACGAATCCCTCGGCTATTGTTTCAGCATTCCAATGCCAATCTTCGTAACCAAATCCATTACCAGCTGGCAAGTAGGGATGCTCCAAATACACATTTCTGTTTGCCATAGATTCTGAGATGAGCGGATGTTGCTTTATAAAATCATATTTTGTGTAATCATCGTTTCTTATATCACAAATACGGGTAACACAGTAATTTGTCTCAAATTCAATCAATGTTCCCACATGGGCAATACTACTGGGCTCTTTATCACACTGCATCACACCTTCATAAACGCAATTTTCCGAGTAATAATCGTCCCCGTCGTGCATGGAAATATATTGACCTCTAGCTGCCTTCACGCCGTCATTTCTGGAAAGACCCGGATCATGATTTTCTACGGTCAAAACCTGATCGCCTGGCCTCAGAGCAGGGTGCTTTTCGACCATCTTTTTTGTATCCTCATCGGCGCAGTCCAGCACAACCACAAGCTCCACCTTTAAATTTCTCTGCTCGGCGTAGGTCCGGCAGGCGTTAATTGAGGTCAGCGTGCGGTAGCTAATATAGCCTTCGGCGTGAAAGGTAATCACGCAGCTCACGTCATATTGAATAACGCCGGCTCCCTTTTCGTCACAATCAAAGCTCATAGGAATCCCCCCTTAATATTAACGTCTTCGCCATTTTGGACTAAAGTGTCAAGGTTTTTATAGAAATGAGTCAATCTTTCGGCTTCGTTGTGAATGTCATAGCCTGCCTTGGAAAGAATCGAGAGGCTGCTATGCCGTTTCTCCCCACCATGGCTCAATATTGCCCGCGCCCAAACCTCCGGGCCCTCGTCTATGTCTATAAAACAAGCAGAAGTAGAAAGAAGGGCTGCTTCCCGAGTGACGTCGCTGGAAAAGACACAGGGAAGTCCGCTGGCCTGCGCCTCCACGGCCACCATGGGAAGCCCTTCGTAGAAAGAAGGCAATACAAATATATCCATGGCCTGCAAAAGCTCGGCCACATCACGGCGCACGCCCAAATACAAAATTGAATTTTTTAATCCTAGAAGATCGGCTTTGCGAAGAATCTTTTCCCGCAGTTCCCCGTCGCCGATCAGCATTAATAAAGCTCGGGGATTTCTTTTATGAATCTGGACAAAGACGTCCAATAAAAAAGCGTGGTTCTTTTGTTTGCAAAAACGCCCAATGTGGCCGACCACCAGCTGATCTTTCCTAATTTCAAGCTGCATGCGCATAAGTTCTCGCCTTTCAGGAGAAAAGGCGTATTTTTCTAATTGAATCGCGTTGCGTGCCAGGTAACAGGGTTGTGTCAAACGCCCTTTTTGAGTCCTGAATAAAAACTTGGCCGCCGCCATGGAGCAGGCACAATGGACGTTGGCGCACCAAGGGATAAACAGGAATAAGAAAGAATTTCTGAGCCTCCGGAACAGACCGTCGGCGCTGGCCGTATTGTGGCTGTGAAGAATGCGCACGGGGACTCCCCCAAGCCGCGCCATGCCTAAGTAAAAGACGGCGGCGTTCGGCAGATGGCCGTGGACAGTCTTGTACACGGAATGTTCTTTAAAAAAATGATGGAGAAATTGAAGATAAGAAAACATATTTGAAAGCTTCAGCCGAGGCGCGGTGTAGAATCGCGAGCCTTTTCGCTGAAGCTGTTTTTTGATTTCTTCTTCCGGCTCTTCATGTACTAACACATCAAAAACAACCTTATTTGCGTCCACAGCCTCCAGATAACGCATGACAACGGCGGCGACTCCGCTGTCAGGGGCAAGTTTATCCAGCACATGAAGAACTCTGATCGGTTTTTCCGTTGAAAAAGCGCTCATGGCAGCATCCCTCAATTCTTTTAGAGGCGTCTTGTTTTTGTGTCCGTGCATTTGAGTATAATTGGAAGTATCGCCCAACTTAATCTATCTGTCATGAATTTTGATAAAATATTCACTGGAAGTCTTAATTCGCGCCATATTTCAGAGACTTTATCATGATTGGCCAGATAGACAGCGCGGGGTTCGTCAGCATCTCGATGGAGATGGTTTGCTGCATGTGGTTCGGGGCTTCTCGCTGCACGATGATTTCCGGAGTGAACGTGGCAAGGCCCCAGGATAGCCTCGACTGCTGTTTTATCGGGTATGATATTGGGGAGTTTCATCATTGTTGTAAAACGCTTTGAGGCGGCGTTCTTATATTTGCAGCAAGGACGATAAGAAAAGATGCTTTCCTCCCATGCATGCGTATGTACACCAGAGCCTTAGGCTTTCGCTTCTGCTGTAATGAAGATAATTCCGATAGATCTGCCACACTCCAAGCGCTGAACGGAATTTATTACTGTTGCGGGAGTTTCGAGTTTTTCTGAAATCGACTAACGGTTCTTCGCAGCCCGTGCAATCGCAGTCCTGTAGGCATTCAAGCCAGCAGAGATAGTCTTCGTGAATAAAGCCGTCCCTCATGGGATACTTTTGTATAAGTTCGCGGCGGAGCATCACCGTGGAACAGCCTATGACGTTCCGGCGGATCAGGTCGTTGCGGATGATGCGCCGGGGGACAGATCGGACGTACTGAACCTCATTGCCAAGGTGACTGACGGTGTTGTAGGCGCTGCATAAGAAAGGGCTGCCGGTATGACGTGCGAGAGCGAGCTGGCGTTCTAGTTTTTGGGGGTGAAACAGGTCGTCGCTGTCTAAAAAAGCGACCCACGGAGCTGTGGCTTCGGAGACGCCCAAATTTCGCGAATAGGCGACACCTTTGTTCTGGGGATTGACCTTAACTTTTATTCGGCGGTCCTGAGCGGCATAGTGCTGGGCAATCTGCAAGGTGGAGTCATCTTGGAAGACTCCGTCGACGATGACGATTGCTTCCCAATTGCGTATGCTTTGGGCGCGAAGGCTGTTGATGGTCTGAGCGAGGGTTTTTTCAGCGCGGTAGGCGGGGATGATGACTGAACATATCCTGTTGTCCACTCTGAGCTCTCCTTTGGAACAATGATTCAATTTACGTGTTATCCCTATTTCTATTCTATAAAGTGGGCTTAAATCAAAATGAGTGTTTTTCAAGGCGGTGGATTGTTACTATTATAAGTATTCTCTCAGGATATTTCTATCCAAATTTGAGATAAAAATTCCTGCAATTACGGGAAAAATGGCTGAAATAGTCAAAGCCCCCCGCCTCCCTTATGATAAAATAAGCCCGGCAGGGAAGGGGCGCTTCCTGCCGGGCTTGGTCGTTATGGGGTGTTTTTGCGTCAGCACTGATACTTCATGGGAATGAATTGGGGCATCTCGTTGAAGCCCAGTTTTTCGTAGAAGCTTTTCGTGCCGGGCTGGCCGATGAGGCCGATCCAGTCGATACCGGCGTCGCGCAGCTCGCAGACAAGGCGGTTGACGATGCGCATGCCCCAGCCCAGGCCGCGGTAGTCGGTGCGGACCACGATATCCTGAATGTAGGCGTCGCTGACGCCGTCGGAGAGGGCCCGTCCCATGCCGACCAGCTCGTCGCCGTCGAAGAGGCCGACGAAGCGGAAAGAGTTGGCCACCATGGCGGGAATGACCTCCTGGTTCCAGCCTTCCTCCCACCATCCGGCGTCCTGATAGAGGTCGACGATGGATTCAGTGCGCGCTGTTTTTACGACTTCAATCCTGAGTTCTTTTCCCAATTTATGGAACCTCCTGAAATTGACTTTATTTTGTCAGCTGAAGCTGTTCGGCTCTATGGTATCGCCTTGCCGCCGATTGTGCAATGCTTTATAATGTGAGATCAAATGACCTAAAGGAGGAGTGCTTTTATGGAAAATAGAGGCTGCTGCGGTTTGGACTGCGGTTCCTGCGACGCGCGGATTGCGACGGCGAATCATGACGAAGTTCTGCGGGCCAAGGTGGCCGAGCAGTGGTCGGCCGCTTACGGCGTGGAGTTCCGCCCCGATCAGATCCATTGTACGGGCTGTATGCAGCCCGGCGTGAAGGTGGGGCACTGCGGCGTCTGTGAAGTCCGCCTCTGCGCTACCGGCAGGGGGCTGCCTCACTGCGGTCTCTGTGAGGATTATCCCTGCGAGCTGGGCAAATTCATCTGGGACAGCGTGCCCGAGTCCGCGGAGTTTTTGGCGCGGCGCGGTGAGTAAAGATATCAGGGATTGATCCTGGAAGCGGGTTGTAAAGATTGAAACGCGAAGGATGAAGGAAAAGGAGGCGAAGACCGCTAAAGAGAAGCTGAAGGTTCTGTCTCGGCTGGAACGTCTGCGCTCTTGGATCCCTGAACTCTGTGTGGCTGTGCTCATAACAAATCCCGCAGCGTCCTGACGAATCGGGACGCTGCGGGATTTATGCGTTCTGAAGAGGAGCCCGGGCGGAACAACTAGTCCGGTTCCTTTTCTGTCTTCTGTGTTGGAGTGTCGGGCGCGGAATCTTCGTCTGGCTGGGGTTCCCCGGGCTCCGGCTGAATGGGGGCGTCCGCGGCGGGCAGAAGCTCGACGGTAAGATTCTGCTGCGTCGGTTCCGCCGGCACGGCGGCCGGGGCTGGCTGCGGGGTGGGGTGTTCGGCCAGGGAATCGAAAGACGGGTAGATAATCTCTTTCAGGAAAGGGAGCAGTCCTCGGCGGGTCTTTTCCACTTCCGCGTCGGCACGCCGCAACGCGGCTTCCCAAGCGGTGGCGAAACCGGGCATGGTAGCGAAAAGTTCGTGCAGCGCCTTGTCGTACACGCGGAGTTTGCGGAGCTCTGCCTTATCGGTTTTTTGTGAAAGCGTGGCCAGGGAGATGCGGAGGTTTTCCACCTGCTCTTTATAGGTTTTGTTCTCGAGAAGCAGGTCTTTCTGGCCCCGTTCGGTGATCTCCATCTGAGTGTGGGCAAATTCTTTGAGTCGGGCGATCTCCTTCTGAAGGGCGACGCGGCGGCGCCATGCGCCCCACCAGACGATCAGGGCCACAGTCAGCCCCATCAGAAACCCGAGGAGTATCGGTTGTCCAAAAATGAATTTGAGCGTGTCCATGAGGTCCCTCCTGTCTTTTTCCATACCTATTCTACCACGTTATGCCATTTTAAGAGAACCCCTAAATTGCAGTTTAGCGAGTGACGCCGTCACGCCGGTAAGCGGGAATTTTACGATGTGGTATAATCCGTAGTGAAAAAGGGGGGTATGCTCATGGGAAGTGTGGTCAATTATGGTCTGGTGGCGCTGATCCTAGGCTGGGCGGTATGGTACATGGTCCGCAAAATCCGTTCTGTGGCGCGGGGTAAGGGCTGTTGCGGCGGCGAACGCTGCGGAGGCCCCTGTTCGGGCTGTCCCTCGGCAAGCCGCTGCGCGATGAAAAAACGCTCCTGACCGCTTTGAGGCAGCAGTCATGGGAGCTTTGCCGCGCCGTCTTTTGGGCTGAATCTGTCGTTTGGGCGGAAAATAGAGTATAATAACAAATTACGTGCAGAAAATGAGCCGCGCCCACAGGGCCGCGGCAGATTTCAGGAGGTTTTGAGAATGGAACGTTTGGAGACACTGCTTGTCCCAAGCCTTGAAAAGCGCGCCGAAGCGCCCGTGTATTGGTGGAAAGGCGAATGGATCAAGGGAGCGGCGCTGCTTGAAAGCATACAGCAAAACAGGGAAACACTGCTGAAAGCGGGATTTTGCGAAGGCCAGCGGCTGATGGTGCTGCTGCCTAACTGTCCGGCGCTGCTGACGCTGGCGATCGCCGTGTGGAGCCTGCGGGGGACGCTGATCCCCCTGAACGTGCGCGCTGGCACGGGCAACCTGCTGCCCACCATCGATCTGATCCAGCCCTTCGCGGTGGTTACGGCCCGGGGCGACGATAAAGCGGCGGCCGGCGTGCTGCGCTTTCCCGTGGTGTCCGTGGATCCCGAGGGAACGCTGGACGAGTTCCGCGGCATCGTGAAGCGCCCCACCTCCTCGGAAGACGCCGTGTTCTTCACCACCTCGGGAACCACGGGGCTGCCCAAGGCCGTGCCCCTGACTCACGAGAACCTGATCGAAAACGTGCGCGCCATGCGGAAGGCCGTGGCTTTCCGTATCGACGACACCTACCTGTGGGTGCTGCCCAACTTCCATTCCTTCGGTTTCACCCTGGGGCTGCTGCTGCCACAGATGATCGGCGGCAAATGCACGCTGGTGCCCAACTTTATGCCGCCTTTGGAGACTTTGAAGGCCATCGCCGAGTCGAAGGCAACGGTGCTCTTTTTGGTGCCGGCCATGCTGGAATTTTTAAAGCGTTCCGCCGCGCATAACCCGATTCGCCCCGATTCAGTCCGAATGGTGATCACTGGCGGCGACCGGCTGAACGTGGAGTTGGACAAGGCGTCGGTGGAGGTGTTCGGCATGCCCATTCTGGAAGGGTATGGCGCGACGGAATGCTCGCCTGTGGTGAGCGTGAACGTGGACTACGAACATCGCAAGCTGGGGACCATCGGGCCCGTGCTGCCAGGCTATGAGTGGAAAGTCTGTGACGAGAGCGGCGAGGCGCTGCCGCCTGAGACGCCCGGCGTGCTGTTCCTGAAAGGGAAGTCGGTCTTCAAGGGATACTTTGAGGCGCCGGAGGTGACGGCGGAACGGCTGTCGCCCGATGGCTGGTACAACTCGGGCGACGTGGTGAAGTACGACAAGGACGGCTATATCACGGTGCTGGACCGCGTGACGGACATCATCATCGTGGGCGGTTTCAACGTCTACCCCCAGGAAGTGGAGCGGATCCTGAACGTGCATCCGGCGGTGGCTTCGGCGGCGGTGGTGTCGCTGCATCATTCGGTAAACGGCGAGATTCCCCGCGCTTTTATCGTGCTCAAGGAGAACAAGCAGGTCACTGACCGCGACATCATCGAATACTGCAAGGGCAAGCTGGCAAACTACAAGATTCCCCGCAAGGTGGATTTTGTGGATTCATTGCCCCTGTCGCCCTCGGGCAAAATTCTTCGCCGAAAGCTGCGTGAGCTGGCATAAAATAGGAGTGTGTAAAGAGGTGGTCGAGTGAAGCGGATTTTTATGGCGGCGCTGCTTCTGCTGGGGCTTGCGATGCCCGGCTGGGCGGCGCGGCTGCGAGTGACGGCGCCGGCGGCAGTCCATCAGGGCGAGCCCTTTTTTCTGGAAGTGCGGGTTAACGTGCCGGTGGAAAAAATGCGCCTGACGTGGCGAGGCACGGACTACACGCTGCGCCCGCAGAACGGGCTGTGCCGTACGCTGCTGGGCGCGCCCAATGACGGCAGGCTGGCGGGGTCGGTGCTGCCGCTGCTGCTGGAGTTTGATTACAATAAGAAAACGATTCAGGTTGAGCGGAAGATCTCGGTGAAACTGCGCAAGTATCCCAGCGAGACCCTGAAAGTGGCTCCCAGGATGGTGAACCCGCCGAAGAAGGAGCTTCAGAGGATTGCCGCGGAGCGCAAGGCCGTGAAGGCTGCTTTGGCGGTGAAGTCGGCGGGGCAGGTGCTGCCCCGGGTGTTCGTCCGGCCCGTGATCAACGTGCCCACCAGCTATTACGGCAAACAGCGCGTCTACAACGGCGTGGTCAAGGGGCGCCACGGCGGCCTGGATCTGAGGGCCGCCGTGGGGACGCCCGTGAAAGCCGCGGCGTCGGGGCGCGTGGTCCTGACGGGAAATCACTACTACGCCGGCGGTTCGGTCTATCTGGATCACGGGGCGGGCGTGGTTTCATCCTACTTCCACCTGTCCAAAATCCTCGTGAAAAAGGGCGCGCGGGTCAAGGCCGGCGACGTGATCGCGCTCTCGGGCGCGTCGGGCCGCGTGACGGGGCCCCATCTCCATTTGGGGCTCTATCTGTCGGGAACGGCGCTGGATCCTCTGCCGCTGACGGGGCTGGCGAAATTTCCCCAGGGTGTCGAGGCGTTGTACGAATTTTAAGGAGGTCGTTTCAGTGAAAGAAATTACCATGTTCATGTTTGAGGGCTGCCCTCACTGCAAAAAAGCGCGCCAGATTATGGATCAGCTCAAGGCGGCCCATCCGGAATACCAGGCGGTCCCCTTCAGGATGATCGACGAGAAGAAGGAGCCTGACGTGGCAGCTGCCTATGATTACTATTACGTGCCCACGTTCTACGTGGGCGGCGAGAAACTTCACGAAGGGACCGTCACCACGGAAGACGTGGAGAAGGTCTTTCAGGCGGCGCTGGAGAAGTAATCGAGAAGGACGCCGCGTCGAAGTGCGCTTTTAAAAGCCAGAGGTCCTTCTCTTGGGTAATACTATTTAGCAATAAGACGGCTAAATTAGAGACCGGGGCCGGCCCGAGGGGGATCCAGTCGCTAAAGACTATCCGGCCTATTCGGCCTGCCTATACTCGCTTGGTGGATCCCTCTCGGGTCGTCCCCTCAGTGCTCATTTTGCGTTTTTATTGCAAAGTAGGTATAAACCCGAAATCTTTCTGTAAAAGAAGAGAGAGTTCTTTCCACTGCGGAAAGAACTCTCTTCTTTTACAGGAATTGCCCTTTACTGGGTTGATAAAATTTTGCGCAGCGCTGCAAAGTCTCCTTTGATGCGCTTGGAGAGCAGGGGCAGCTGGGCGCGGGAGGCGAGGGCCTCGGGGAGCGGAAGGGCGATGTTCAGCGTCTCCTCTACCGTCTCCTTGAACTTGGCGGGGTGGGCGGTTTCGAGGAAGATACCCCTTTCGCCGGGCTGCAGGTTGTCCCGGAGCACGCGCCAGGCGACGGCGCCGTGAGGCTCCGACAGGTGGCCGGCCGCGTAGAGGTCGCGCATGGCCTGGCGTGTAGCGCCGTCGTTGACGGAACCGAAAGCCAGGTCGCTCAGAAGACGGCCGCGGCGGCGCATCAGCTCTTCCACACGGGGCCAGTTGTTGGGACGGCTCACGTCCATGGAGTTGGAAAGCGTGGGGATCGTGGTGTGTGGATCCCAGACGCCGCTGGAAAGGTAGCGCGGCACCGTGTCGTTGGCGTTTGTGGCGGCCGCGTAGCGCTTTACCGGCAATCCCATGGCCTGGGCCAGGAGTCCGGCTGTCAGGTCGCCGAAGTTGCCGCTGGGCACCGAGACCGTCAGGTTTGCGCGCTCAGCCTGGGGCAGCTGAGCCACGGCCTCGAAGTAATAGCAGATCTGAGCCAGCAGGCGGCTCACGTTGATTGAATTGGCGGAGTTCAGGCCCTGGGAGACGCGCAGTTCCTCATCGTCGAAGGCCTCTTTCACCAAAGCCTGGCAGGCGTCGAAATCGGCGTCCACGGCCACGGTGGTAACGTTGCCGCCCAGAGTACAGAAGAGTTTTTCCTGCAGAGGGCTGATCCGTCCCGTGGGGTAGAGCACCACCACCCGGATCCCTTCGATGCCATAAAAGGCGTGGGCTACGGCGGCGCCCGTGTCGCCCGACGTGGCGGTCAGGATGGTCATGGGCTCGCCGCCGGAGGTTTCCGCCATCATCTGGGCCAGAAAGCGCGCCCCAAAGTCCTTGAAAGCCAGCGTGGGACCGTGGAACAGCTCCAGAGCATAGATACGCTCCTGAACCCGCCTCAGCGGCGCGGGGAAGGTGAAAGCGGCAGCAATTCGGGCCCGCAGCCGCTCCAGGGGAATCTCGTCGGCGATGAAGGGCGCCAGCACCTCGGCGCTGCGCTCGATAAAGGGCATCTTTAAAAGCCGCTCCGCGTCCAGAAGAGGCAGCGTTTCAGGGAAGAAAAGCCCCTGATTTCGCCCCAGCCCCCGGCGCGTAGCCTGTACAAAGGACGTCTTTTCTTCAGCGTCCTTGAGGTTGTAAAACTTCATGCACATGCCTCCCTGTAAAAAACTCAGAATAAATCAGAATAGCATTCCGCCGGGTATTTTGCAACACGGCGATTGCCCAGAACTGCGCTGCCGGAGCTCTGTGATATTTAATACTAATTTCCTATTGACGTACTTAATATAAAATCGAAAAGCCACGTCAAAAGATTTCAACGCAAAGGGCGCAAAGGAAAACCTTGAAAGACTTTTAGAACTGCAAGATCAAGCGAAATTTATAAATTTCAATCATGTTAATTCGTTTTTTAGTTAATAATTTAGGTTTTGTTTTTCCTTTGCGTTCTTTGCGCCCTTTCTCTTCAGCCTTTGCGTTGAAATCCTTTGACTTTGATCTTCGGTCTGGCATTAAGCATGTTTAGTGCTAATTAGTATAAAAAGAGAGCTCCCGAAAGAGCTCTCTTCTATAAAGGGCGATATGACGCCGCCGGAGTTACTTGGCCGCGGCCTGGACCACGTCGGGAAGCTTCAGCCACATGGCGATGGGGATGGTGATGACGATGGAAAGCACCACGCGCTCAAACCAGATGACCACGATATCGCGCAGCTTCAGGGGAATGTCGGTGCCCATGATGCAGGGGATGCTGGCGGAGAAAAACAGGATTTCGGAGATGCTGACCACGGCGATGACGAACTTGAGCAGCGGCGTGGCGCTGGACTTGATCAGCACGGCGGGAAGGAACATCTCAGGCAGAGAGATGGCCGCGGCCTTGCCGGCCAGGACCGCCTGCTGGACGCCGAAGACTTTGAAGAAGGGGTAGAACAGGTAGCCGAACCAGTCGAACAGCGGTGTGAACTCGGCGAGCCAGAGCCCCAGAAGCCCGACGGATGTGATGGAGGGGATGACGGCGAAGGCCATCTTGAGCCCCGCCTTCAGGTTGTCGAAGCAGAGCCTGAGCACCGGTTCCTGCTCGCCGGCGGTCTTGATGCCCGTCTGCCAGGCCCGTGAGAAAAGCGAGCCTTCCATGGCGGGCTCGGGCGCCTTTTCCCCGCCGAAGTAGGTCTCGGGGATGGAGCAGAGAGGCCACAGGCGGGCGGTGATGGCCGTGACGATGAAGGTGACCAGCATGGCCACGAAGAAGTAGGTGGACCAGTAATCCATGAGGCCCAGAGTCTTGGCGACCACCAGAAGGAAGGTCATGGAAACTGTGGAAAATCCCGTGGCGATGATGGCGGCCTCGCGGGCGGTGTACCTGTTGGCGCGGTAGACGCCGTTGGTGATGATCAGGGCAATGGAATAGCTTCCCACGAAGGACGCCACAGCGTCGATGGCCGAACGTCCGGGAGTGTGGAACAGGGGACGCATGATCCAGTTGACCAGCACGCCGATGAACTCCATCAGGCCGTAGCTGGCGAGGAAGGCCAAAAAGATGGAGCCGATGGGGATGACCAGGCCCACGGGGATGGCGAGCTTATTGAACAGGAAGGGGCCGATGTCGCCCCTCCAGAGCCAGGCGTTGTTCTTGAGCAGGCCGAAGTAGAGGATGGTGCCGATCACGGCGCCGCAGATCTTGGCTATGGAGAAAAAGACGGTCATGCCGTCTTTATTCCAGGTCTTGCGGACAAAGGGGAGGACCGCGCCTAAGTACATTACGGCAAGGATAAAAATCTTCACTGCGGGCATAAAATTCGTCTGGAAGAACCCGACCACATAATCTACGGGAACGGTCTTAATGGTGGGAAAGATCCATTCGAGCTTGAAGAAAAACATGAAAAGGCCGAAAATGCTGAATCCGATAAACTTCAGGAGCGCGCAGCTGCAGGGCTTGGAAGAACAGTTTTCTGACATCCGAATCGTACATCCCTTCACAAAATGATTTTTGAAACGTTCATGGTTCAGTTAAACTCTCTTTAGACCCTATTTCCCCTTAAATAGTATCTTTAAGAGCCATTTAACACGCTCCTATTATAGGCTATTATGCTCATAAATCAAAGATTCACTCTGCCAAAATCTGCCGCATCGGGTATAATTAAAAAGCGCGGAGAAAAACGTCCGGTCAAAACCGAGTTATTTCCCCGACAGCAAAACTTTTTATACAGGAGGTACAAACTTTGAGGAGAAAACTTAGAGCCGCCCTGGTTCTGGTTTGCTGTTTAGCCACAGCTTCAGCCGCGGCGCCGGCGAAAAGTGAAGCGCCGGCCAAACCGCTGCTGACCGCCGAAGCAGCTTTGGCTTTGGCCTATGAGAACAACCCATCGCTGGCCGCCGCGGAGTCGCGCATCGAGCAGGCGAAACAGCAGATCGCCCAGGCCCGCGCCGACAAGCTGCCCAAGCTTTTCACCCAGCTGGTGGGAAGCTGGCAGGGCAATGAAAGCCGTATTCCAGTGTATGGTACAGCTGGCCCTGCCTACGCCGTCAACGGCTACGAAGAGGTCTATCAGGCCTCGCTGGGCGTGCAGTATCTGCTGTTCAGCAGCGGCGCCGTAGAGAACACCGTCGCGGCCCGCAGGCTGGCCTTTATGGGCGTTCAGGCAAAAGAGGTCAGGACGGGGCAGGGCGTGGAAAACGCCGTGCTGGTGTCCTATTATGACCTTCAGCGTGCCCGGGCCAAGCTGACCGTAGCCGAGGAAGTGCTGGCCCTTTCAAAGGAACACCTCTTTCAGGTGGAATCCTTCTTTAAATATGGCGTGGTCGCCAAGAACGAAGTGCTGCGCGTGCAGGTAGACGTCTCCAACGGCGAACTGAACGTGATCTCCGCCAAGAACGCTGTGGACGTGCGCTGGCGCGCGCTCGAGCGCGCCGTAGGCACCCAGCTGCGTTCCCGTTACGATCTGCCCGAGCCGGAGCGCCAGGCCGTCATGACCGAAATTCCCAAATGGGACGACAACAGCCTTTACACCTGGCGTCCCGAGCTGAAGGCCCTGGATTACTCGCGCCGCGCCGCCCTTTCCGTGGCTGCCGCTGCGTCAGGCTCCACAGGGCCGAAGGTCGTGGCCAGCGGCGAAGTCTTCACGGCGGGACAGAATTTCTGGCCCGACCAGCAGGACACTTGGAAGCTGCAGCTTTCGCTCCGCTGGGATTTCTTCGACGGCGGCAAGGCCCGCGCTCAGGTGAAGGAATACAAGGCTTCGGCCCAGGAGTTGCTTTCCAACATCGAAGATTTCAAAAAGCAGGTAGCGCTGGAAGTCTCGTCGGCGCAGCTGAACCTGGAATCGTCCATGCAGAAGATCGCCGTGGCGACCAATCAGGTAGCCAGCGCCGAAGAGGATTACCGCATGGCCCTGATGCGCTACAAGGCGAACGTGGGCACCAACCTGGACGTGCTGGATGCCCGCACCTCCCTCAGCAACGCCCGGACCCAGCTGGTGGACGCCGTTTACGACAGCTACAGCGGCCGCGCCAATCTGGACTATGCCCTCGGCCTGTCGGGCAAGTACATGCTGAAAGAACCTGACGGGATCGGAACTTCAAAAAAGTAGAGGAGACTGAAAAATGCCAAGAGTCATCGCTGAAGTAACCATCGCGCCGCGCATTCCCACCGCCGGCGGCACTAGCTTTTATGTGGCCGGCGTGGAGAAGATCCTGCGCTCCCATAATCTGAAAGTGATGCTTACGCCCATGAGCACCATCCTTGAAGGCGAGCTCGACGAAGTGCTCGCCGCGGTCCGCGAGGCTCACGAAAGCCCCTTTGCCAAGGGCGTTCAGCGCGTCTACACCACCCTCCGCATCGACGACCGCCGCGATAAAGAACTGACCATGGAAGGTAAAATGCAGGCCGTTGAGGAAAAACTGGCGAAGCTTTAAGAAGCGCCGCGGCGCGGCATAAAGACGGCGTCGGGAGCTGGCTGAGTTTTAGCTTCCGACGCCGTTCTTATGCGAAAAAAAGTTTTTTCTTAATTTTCGTGAAATTAGCCTCTTGGACTCTTAAATGCCGTATAAGCTTAGCTATTGCAAGTCTCCATGCTGTTTTTGCGAAGTCGCGCTGCCGCCGTTGACTTTTTAGATAAATCACGTATAATGTCTTCTCGTCGGGCCGGCGTAGCTCAGTTGGTAGAGCAGCTGATTTGTAATCAGCAGGTCACCAGTTCGAGTCTGGTTGCCGGCTCCAAAGCAACTTTTTGGAACGACAAACAACATAATGTGGTAGTGTGGCCGAGTGGTCAATGGCATCAGACTGTAAATCTGACGGCGAGAGCCTACGGTGGTTCAAATCCACCCGCTACCACCATAAAATATGCCGACTTAGCTCAGTAGGTAGAGCACATCCATGGTAAGGATGGGGTCCCCGGTCCGAATCCGGGAGTCGGCTCCATTTTTTGTCCAAAAAAGTCAAACTTAGGCGCAAGTCCTGCAAATACAGGGCTTGCGTCTTTTTCGTCTTTTCTGAAAAAGGCAAAAAAAGGGCTAGAAATCCCCCTCTGCATGTACTCAGATGTGCATAGAGATGTGTACAAGGATGTACACCACGGGTAATTTTTTAATCTGGACAAGACGTAGAAAAAAGTGAAGTATGCATAGATCTTGAAATCCTATACAGATGAAGGAGCTGAGAAAATGTGTGGACGGAAAAGCAGATCAAAAATTAAAAACCTGAGCTCGGAAAGAGCCGGTCATTTATCCGTATAGAGAATTTTCTTTACGTTGACGTAAGAGACACAGGGGCAAAAACGTGGTTTTTTAGAAAGGTCTCGGGGGGCAAGGAATGGAAAGAGGCACTTGGTAATTGTGATAAAATCAGCCTTTATGAAGCACGTAGGCTTCGGGAACAGAAACTCATGAATCTCAGCGCCACAAAGGATAGCACAGAGAGCCTTCTCTTTAGAAATCTTGCCGAGGAGTAGATGGAGAAGAAGTGCAGGCCAATCATGGGAACTAAAAACGTTGACCGCCAGCAGCACAGACTTGATAAATATGTTTTGCCCGTTCTGGGAGATATGAAGTGCTGTGCTATTACAGCTCCTAAAGTCTTGGGGTTGCTCAGAATGATAGAGGAAAAAGGGAATCATGACCTGTCTCACGCAGTTGCCCAGCATATCAGCATGATACTGCGTTATGGGATCGCCTGTGATTATGCTGACAAAGAAGGAGCGTAAGAACATGACGATGACAAAGCGAGAGATCAAGCAACGTTTCAGGTCCATGCTGGTAGTAGCGGAGAACCCAGACCTGTAAGGGCCGCAAACTTTGCAACTCGTATTAAACACTGCAACGGCGGCGAAGTCGAAGATCCTGAGTTTACGGAATACATCGAGATAGATGTTTACGAGCTGTGGCGCATTCTGCGTGGTGCTATCTCGAAAAGGGGGAAGGGCCTGTTCTGGGCCGGCGAGTGAGCGCGGGCGGTGGAAGAAGTCCGTTCCCTCTACAGGGAGGCAACAAAAAAAGCCGCCCTTAGAGTTAGGGCGGCGGGTTACTCGTAATGGCTCCAGAAGCTGATGATTTTGATGGCATGTTCAACTTCGTAGGCCTGATAGACCAGACGGTGCTGGCGGTTCAGGCGGCGGGAATAGGCTCCGCCCAGATCGCCTATCAGCTTTTCATAAGGCGGATAGGCGGCGAAGGGATCGTCCTTCAATAGGGCCAGGAGGTCGCGAACCTTCGCTTTAAGGCCGTTACTCATGGCAGTTTTTTTGTCTTTGAGTCCTTGTTTGGTGTAAAGGATCTTCCAGGGGTCACTCATCGTCTGGGTCGGCAACGCATTCTTTCAGGGGGGTGTTTATGCCGTCCAGAATCTTCTGGCGCATTCCCGGGATCGACGTGAGGTAGAGGGTTTCAACCATCGCCTTGTAATCGTCTTCGGAGAGCAGCACCACATTTCCGCTCTTGGCGGTGATGTAGACGGGCTCCTGGGTGTCGATCACTTCATTGATGACGCTGTAAAGGTTTTGCCTAGCGGTTGTGGCGTTCAGAATCATGAGGCGTCACTCCTTTCTGTTTGTCATTATCGTACGTATTAGCGTACGTGTCAAGGTCCGCTAGGGTAATAAAAAAGCCGCTCTAAAGAGTGGCGGAAAGTTGAAAGGAGGAGAAATATATGAACGCCTTGGCGGCATTGAGCGAAATGTCTTTAGAGGAGCTGACTGACCTGTTTGCTGACAAGATGGCGGCGAAGCTGAAGCGGTGAAATTCCTCGGCAACTGGTTGCGCAGCGGGTGCGCCCGTCATCCGGCCGCTGATCAGCAAGTAGATGCGTGGTTCGATGAATTCTGGCAATCACGGCCGGGGCTGCCTGACGGCAAGGAAGGCGCGTGGGAGGCGCGATACTATTTTGCGATAAAAACGCAAAATGGGCACTGAGGGGACGACCCGAGGGGTATCCACCAAGCGAGTATAGGCAGGCCGAACAGGCCGAGATAGTCTTTAGCGACTGCATGGCCCCTCGGGCCGGTCCCGGACGTTAAATTTAGCTGTTCTATTGATAATTAATATGAGAAGAAGCGGCGGCAGATCTTTACGCGGAACTAGGGAGGTGCTGTGATGGGCGAAATGGATCAACTTGCGCGGGCGTTGGATATCGTTGCTTCGCGCTGCCCCCGCGGCCTTGCTGCCATTGTGGGCGATGCTCCGCAGCCCAGCGACGCGGAGATCGTTGCCGCGGCGACGTGGCGCCCGGCGGCGGAAGGGGAGGAAGCTCGCAGAAGGGGCAGTATGGAAGGCTCCGTTCTCTCGTTGGCGGAGAGGTAATTGCTGTAGTCGAGCCGATTGAAAGGGCGGGTTGGAAGAACATCAGGGCTGCCGGCAGTGAAGTGCGCAAGTTGTTTCCTCAGGATTGGGAAGCCTATCGGCTCCATGTCACATACATTGGCGCACCTATCCAGCGGCGTATGAAGGAGCAGACGGCCCTCGAAAAGATTGCCAAGCATTGCCGTATGGACGCTCGGACGGTATAGCGCCGCCGGCGGCAAGTGCCGTACCAGATCGCGCGGGCTGCGTTGCTGGGAGTGAAAAGAAGCCTTGACTTCTCGTGACTCATTTGCACGCAGTGTCGTCGATATGGCGCCGTTAACGCCATTGAGGTGCCGCCGAGTCCCGATATAATGACAGCGTCAGCACGTATGCCAAAAGGCTGCAGCGTCCCTGTGTGAACAAGCTTCTGCTATGCAGACAAAAAGAGCCGCCCCTGTTGAGAGGCGGCTCTTTGTATTGAGGCAGCTCATTGGCAGTAAGTCGGGCTTCGAGGACTTCCTGTAATGTCAAGGGACAATCGCAAAACTTTTTAGAAAGAAGGTGACCAGAACGGCCGAACGAAACGAGCTTATCCTTTATGCAGTCTGGGACAGCCAACGCGGGCGCCATTATGTCGACGTCGCGGAAGGGGCCGGCTGGCCGCCGCCCGAAGGCGCGCGCATCCTCTGTCGCATTGATCGCGAAGACCGCCATCTCATGCTGAACTGGACGATCCAGCTGGCACGGCGCGGCCTGCCACTGAGAAAAATCCGCCGGGCCTGCGAAGGGAAGAAAGCGCCATGGAAGCCGTAGAGCCCCTCCGCCACAGAAGCCAGATGGAGCTTCTGCGCCGCGGCTAATCAGTCATCGTCGGAAACGCCGCAGGCAAGGAAGTGAACTTCGTCGCCTGCCGTGATCGCGAAAAACTTTATGTCCAGGTCAGCTGTCTTCTCGCCTCCAGGGAAACTGTCGAGCGGGAATTCTCGGCTCTGGAAGGCATTTCCGACAGCTATCCCAAGTATGTGGTGACGATGGACGAAATTGACCGAGGCCGTAATGGCATTCTGCACGTCAATATAAAAGGTTTTCTGCTGTCGAAATATTTTTGACGCAACTGTTCCGTGTCGTTTTTCCCGACTTAAGGGCGCTTATGTCGCACGTAAATCAATAAGCAAAGACCTTGAGGACGCAAAAATCGCTGCCCTTTTCTCTAAAAGTCTGTGCGTAAATTTGCTCTTTTACCTGATGGCGTCTTTCATGGTCCTGACAAATTCACCAATATAGGGAGGCGCGTTTGTGCCGTGTTTTTCAAGCAGCTTGATGATGGCGGAGCCGACAATGACACCGTCGGAGATCGCCGACATCTTCTTCGCCTGTTCGGGGGTGGAAATGCCGAATCCGATGGCACAGGGGACCGAGGTATGCTGGCGCGCCACGTCCACGATCGAGGCGAGGTCTGTTTTGATTTCGCTTCTCGTTCCGGTCACGCCGAGGCTGGAAACGATGTATAGAAAGCCTTCCGCTTCTTTTGCGATCATGGCGATGCGGTTTTCGGACGTCGGCGCGACGAGCGACAGGAGATCCACGCCGTACTTGCGGCAGATGGGCTGGAACTCATCCTTTTCCTCAAAGGGCAGGTCGGGGAGGATCAGACCGTCAATCCCTATATCCCTGCAGGTTGAGATGAAGCGTTCTGCTCCGTAGGAGAAGATCACGTTGGCATAGGTCATGAACACCAGAGGAATCGTGACGTCGCGGCGCAGCTCCCTGACAAAGTCGAAGATATTGTCGGTGGTGACGCCGCCCTTAAGGGCCCGCAGGTTGGCCCCCTGAATGACGGGGCCTTCGGCGGTGGGGTCGGAGAAAGGGATGCCAAGCTCGATAAGATCGGCCCCGTTCGCGGCGGCGGCGCGGACCGCGGCGGCGGTGGTTTCCAGGTCGGGATCGCCGCAGGTGATAAAGGCGATGAAGGCCTTTCCTTTTTCAAAGGCTTTTCTGATGTTACTCATGAATATCCTCCCCTCTGTAACGGGCGATGGCGGCGCAGTCTTTGTCGCCTCTGCCGGAGATCGTGATCACGATGGTCCTGTCTTTTCCCATGGCTGGCGCCAGCGTGAGGGCGTGCGCGACGGCGTGCGCCGACTCGATGGCGGGGATAATCCCCTCGGTTTTGGCAAGATACTCAAAGGCGCGCACGGCCTCGTCGTCGGTCACGGGAACGTATTCGGCTCTGCCGATGTCGTGCAGGTAGGCATGCTCTGGCCCTACTCCTGGGTAATCCAGCCCCGCAGAGATGGAGTAGACGGGTGCGATCTGGCCGTACTTGTCCTGGCAGAAGTAAGATTTCATCCCGTGGAAAATGCCTACCGAGCCCGTATTGACCGTGGCTGCTGTTTCAAAGGTATGGATGCCTCGTCCCGCCGCTTCGCATCCGATAAGCCGCACGCCCTTATCCCCGATGAAGTGATAGAAGCTGCCGATGGCGTTGGAACCGCCGCCGACGCAGGCGATGACAGCGTCGGGCAGCCGCCCTTCTTTTTCCAGCATCTGCTCTTTGATTTCCCGGGAGATCACCGCCTGAAAATCGCGGACGATAGTCGGAAAGGGGTGGGGCCCCATTACGGAACCAAGGCAGTAGTGCGTGTCTGCGATGCGCGAAGTCCATTCCCGCATGGCCTCGGAAACAGCGTCTTTGAGGGTTGCCGTCCCCGATTTGACGGGAATCACCTCCGCGCCGAGCAGGCGCATGCGGTACACGTTGAGCGCTTGGCGGACGGTGTCCTCCTCGCCCATAAACACCACGCACTCCATGCCCATTAAAGCCGCGGCAGTCGCGGCGGCGACACCGTGCTGGCCGGCGCCGGTTTCGGCAATGAGCCTTGTTTTGCCCATTTTCTTCGCGAGAAGCGCCTGCCCGAGCACGTTGTTGATCTTATGCGCGCCGGTGTGGTTCAGATCCTCACGCTTGAGATAGATCTTCGCGCCGCCCAGGTCCTGGGTCATTTTTTCGGCATAGTACAGCCTGGAAGGCCTGCCGGCGTATTCGTTGAAAAGGACGGTCAGTTCCCTGTTAAATTCGGGATCCTTTTTATAGTGATCGTAGGCTTCTTCCAGCTCGATGACCGCGTTCATCAGCGTTTCCGGAATGTACTGCCCGCCGTGGACGCCGAAGCGTCCCTTGGGATTGGTCATTTTTCATCTTCCTTTCTGACAGCGGCCGCGAAGGCCGCCATTTTGCTTTTGTCCTTGATTCCGTCCCTTTCGATGCCGGAACTGGCATCCACCCCGCAAGGGCGCAGCTCCCTGACGGCAAACGCCACATTGTGGCAGTCCAGGCCGCCTGCGAGGAAATAGGGCCTGCTCACCTGTCCTATCAGCTCCCAGTCAAAGGCTCTTCCGGTGCCGGCTCCCGAATCAAGGAGGATGAGATCTGCCGAACTGTTTTCCGCCTTTGCCACATCCTCCCTGCAGGTGATTTGAAAAGCCTGCATAACCGGTTTATCTGTCAGACTCCGCAGCTGGGCGATATAGGCTTCGTCTTCGCCGCCGTGGAGCTGGGCCATATCGATAACGCCGCTGTTTAAAAGCTCGGCGGCCCTTTCGGGTTTTTCGTCTGCAAAGACGCCCACCGCTTTGATGCCGGCGTCAAGCAATTGTCTCAAAGCGCGGGCTTTTTCTGGTGTAACGTACCGTTTGCTTTTTGTCGCGAAAACAAAGCCAACGTAGTCGGCTTTTATTTCATTGGCCGTGGCGATGTCCTCGGCGCGGGACAGACCGCAAAATTTTATCTTTGTCATGCCGTGCCCCTCAGTTCGTCAAGCTTGGCCTTTTTATCGCCGGCCCGCATCAGCGCTTCTCCTATCAATACTGCGTCGGCGCCGGCGGCACGAAGCGCGGCCACGTCTTCGGCGGAGCGGACGCCGCTTTCAGACACGAACAGCACTTCCGCTGGCATCAGTTCTCGGAGCCTGCGGCTGTTGCCGGTGTCCACTGAAAAGTCCTTCAGGTTCCTGTTGTTGACGCCGATGATTCGGGCCCCCGCGCGCAGGGCCCTTTTCACCTCCGCTTCGTCGTGAGCCTCCACCAGCGCCGAAAGGCCCAGCTCGTCACAGACGCCGATGTATTCCCCAATCTGCCTTTCTGTGAGAAGGGCACAGATCAGCAGCGCCGCGGAAGCGCCGAGCAGCTTGGCTTCGTAGATCATGTACGCGTCCACGGTAAAGTCCTTGCGCAGGCAGGGAATGGAAACGGCCTTGGCGATTTCCTCCAGATAGGCGTCGCTGCCGAGAAACCATTTCGGTTCAGTCAGCACGGAAATGCAGTCCGCTCCGGCGGCCTCGTAGGTCTTGGCGATCTCCAGATAGGGAAAATCAGGAGCGATGAGCCCTTTGGAAGGCGATGCCCTCTTGCATTCGCAGATAATGGAGAGGCCCTGCTTTTTCAGCGCCTTTTCAAAGGCGAAGTCTCCTTTGGGGCAGACCAAGGCGCGGCGCCTGATTTCTTCGGGAGGGAGTGTCTTTTGCGCCTGCCTGACGCGCTCTTGGGCATGGGCGGCCAGCTGGTCGAGGATGGTCATGACTTCATCTCGGGGCAATTGCTGATCTCGATGAGCTTGTCCAGCGTTTCGAGCGCTTTGCCGGAATCGATGAGTTCCGCGGCGAGAGACGCGCCCTCTTTCATGCTGCCGGCTTTGCCCCCGATGTAGAGCGCGGCGCCGGCGTTCATGAGGACCGCGTCCCTTTTATGCCCCTTTTCGCCCTTGAGAATGGCGAGGGTGATTTGGGCATTTTCCTGCGGGGTTCCGCCTTTCAAGTCTTCTTTTGCGCAGCGTTCAAGTCCAAAATCCTCGGGCGTTGTCTCGTAGGTCTTGAACCAGCCGTCCTTGATCTCGCAGATCTTGGTGGGGGCGCTGACTGAGATTTCGTCAAGCTTATCCTGCCCGTAGACCACCATCCCCCGTTTGACGCCCAGATTGATCAGAACCTGCGCCAGAGGCTCGGCAAGATAATCGTCATACACGCCGAGAAGCTGCATGGATGGCGTGCTGGGGTTAGTCAGGGGCCCTAAAATGTTGAATACTGTGCGGAACCCCAGCTCACGGCGAATCGCGCCGACGTATTTCATGGACGTGTGGTATTTCTGCGCGAAGAAGAAGCACATGCCGGCCTTTTCCAAAAGCTCAAGGCACTTGGCGGGGCTTTGCTGTATGTTGACCCCCAGCGCTTCCAGGCAGTCCGCCGTGCCGCACTGGGATGAGGCCGCGCGGTTGCCGTGCTTCGCCACCTTCACACCGCCTGCCGCGGCCACGAGAGCGGAGGTGGTGGAGATGTTGAAACTGTGGGCGTTATCGCCGCCGGTGCCGACGATCTCAAAGAGATCCATGCCGGTTTCGACCTTGGTTGCGTGCGCCCTCATGGCCGCTGCGCAGCCAGCGATCTCGTCCGTGGTCTCAGCTCTGGCGCTTTTGGTCGAGAGCGCCGCCAGGAAAGCGGCGTTTTGCGTAGGGGTGGTCTCGCCGCTCATAATCTCGTTCATGACGGCGTAGGCCTCGTTATAGGTAAGGTCTTCTTTGCTGACGACCTTGACGATTGCTTCTTTAATCATCGTTATATCTCCTTTATAAAATTTTTAAGTATAGTCTTCCCGTGGGGCGTCATGATGGATTCCGGGTGAAACTGCACGCCGTAGATGGGATAGTCTCTGTGTTGTACCGCCATGATTTCGCCGTCGGCGGTCAAGGCGGTCACTTTTAGGATATCGGGAATCGTGCCGGCGTCGGCTGCCAGAGAGTGGTATCTGGCGACGGGCGCTGTTTGGGGGCAGCCTTGAAACAGCGGGCAGGCCAAGTCAAAGTCGACAAGGGACTGCTTTCCATGCATCAGCTCCTTGGCGTAGGTGACTGTGGCTCCGAACGCCGCGCAGATCGCCTGGTGCCCAAGGCAGACGCCGAGGATGGGAACCTGTTTCCCCAGTGTCTTTATGGCTTCGATAAGGATGCCCGCGTCCTCGGGCCTGCCCGGGCCGGGAGAAAGGATCAGGCGCTCGGGCTTCAGGCTTTCTATTTCCCGTACCGTCATTTCATCGTTGCGGATAACCTTGATATGGGGGGCGATCTCGCCGGTGAGCTGATAAAGGTTATAGGAAAAACTGTCGTAATTATCTATCAGTAAAATCATAATTCTTCCTCCTGAGCGAGCTCCAGCGCTTTCAACGAGGATTTTGCCTTGTTCAGGCATTCCTCAAATTCCTTTTCGGGAACGGAGTCGGCTACGATCCCAGCGCCGCTTCTCACAAATACCGTGCCGTTTTTCTTGTAAACGATACGTATCGCGATGCATGTGTCCATGTTGCCGTTGAAATCGATGTATCCGATGGCGCCGCCGTAGATGCCCCGCCGGTTGTCCTCAAGCTCTCCGATGAGCTGGCAGGCGCGGATTTTGGGCGCTCCGGACAGGGTCCCCGCGGGCAATACGGCTTCGATTGCGTCCAGCGCGTCGCGATCCTCACGAATTTTGCCTCCTATCGTGGAGCCTATATGCATCACGTGGGAATAACGTTCAATGGAATGCAGCCTCTCAACCTGGACTGTGCCGAACTGGCAGATTTTTCCGAGATCGTTTCTGCCGAGGTCCACCAGCATATTATGTTCGGCCAGTTCCTTTTCGTCGGCCAGTAGCTCCGCTTCCAGAGCGCGGTCTTCTTCGTCATCTTTTCCTCTCGGGCGGGTGCCTGCGAGAGGGAAGGTGTGCAGCACGCCTCTTTCGAGTTTGACTAAAGTCTCAGGCGACGCTCCCGCTACCTCCACATCGGTGCCTGAAAAGTAGAACATGTAAGGTGAGGGGTTGATGGAGCGAAGCATACGATAAGTGTTGAGCAGGCTGCCTTCAAACGGAGCACTTAAACAGTTGGAAAGTACGATCTGAAAGATGTCGCCCTCGCGGATATGGTGTTTTGCCCGTTCTACCATATTGCAGAACTGTGCTTTGCTGAAGAGCGGACGAACCTCGCCGAGCAGTTTTCCCCCGGGTTCCTCTTTTCCTTTCCCCCGGCGAAGCAGCTCCACAAGCTGTTTCAGCTCCATGACCGCTTTGTTGTATCCTGTTTCAGGATCCTGCAGCGGCATATTGACAATGAGGACGATTTTCTGGCGGACATTGTCAAAAGCGATCACCTTGTCAAAAAGCATTAGGTCTACATCCTTGAAGTTTTCTCTGTCTTTCGTCTCACATCTTAGGGATGGCTCGCCGTAGCTCAAATAGTCATAGGAAAAGTAACCGACCAGCCCGCCGGTGAAGGGGGGGAGAGAGTCAAAGCGGGGGCTTTTATAATCTGCGAGAATCTGACGGAGGTACTCCGAGGGAGTATCGGTTTTAAACGTGACGTTCCCCGCTTTCATCTCGCCGTCTCTGCATGTGATTTCCATTTTAGGGTCAAAACCGAGAAAGGTGTAGCGGCCCCATCGGTCGTTTGCCCAGGCTGACTCAAGCATGTAGCAGTGGGTGGACAGGTTTTTCAGTATCTCCAGTGCCTTGATGGGCGTGATGAAATCCGACAGAATTTCACAGCTGACCGGCAGCACACCGTACTTGCCAGTATTCGCGATTTCCTTGACCTCGCTGAGGTTCGGTGAAATTTTCATTGATCTTGACCTCCTGTGCCTGTAATAAAAAAGACCCCTGTGACCTGATAACCGTCAAAGGAGTCTTGAAAAACAAAAAATTCGTCCTTGACAGAAAAATACGATCTGTCAAGGACGAATAATATAATACTATCCGCGGTGCCACCTTGATTGCCCCACGACAGGGCCTCTTTGACGGGATGCCAACACATCCCCGCTCTGTAACGGGAGCTCCCGTCAGACCCTACTCGGCCTTTCGGCCTTTCCGATCCGCCCTCGGCGGTCCATTTGTCCGTGCCGCATTTCTGCCAGGCTCTCAGCATCCCCCGGCTCTCTGTGAGCGCGCGCGACGGTTTTATCTCCGCTTCGTCGGTTTGGTGTCCTATTCGATTGCTAATGGCGTGCATTAAATCACGAATGCTCAAAAAAATCAAGGGGTGTTTTCAAATTTTCCCTGTCAGATGACAAAAGAAACGTCCTCAGGTAATTGCAACAACAACCTTTAAAGAGCCCTATTTATTCCGCCGCTATTACTTTGAAAATTCCGATCTGCGAGAATAGTTGTAAAAATACATATTTTATATGATAAAAGCAACATAACTGCCGTAAAGATTAGACTGTACCCCATAAAATAGACAGTTAAAAAACAAAATGCCGAGTCATCGACAAGAAAAAAGCAACTCTTCCGTTTTTTGGCATGATCTTTCTCTAAAAAATCGAAGCTGAGATAAGCTGTCTCACTATTATCGAGAATAGAGGTTTGCGATGACAAGAAAAGTTTTTTTCCGAGGAGGCACAGCAACTGTTTCGTCGAAATCCTTACACGTTGAAAGTGAGTCTTCGCCAGCTCTGTTTTACTAAGGAGTTCAAGACGGAATTCAAAAAACGCTGCTACTTGAGTGCCTTACCGAGGAAGAGCCTCGCAGCTCAGGGCTATGACCAGAAGGTTGCCAGGGATTACCGCATGAACAGTTTAACAGTTTTCAGAATAGAATCACGCTTGTGCTGCGCGAGGAGAGGCGTTCACCGAAGGACACACGCGGGTTTCCCCGGGATTGATCTCTGTGGATGAAAATTTTGACAGCGCCGCCATGGTGAGAATGCAGCACGAATTTTATAAAGAAGTTTAAAACATCGTCGATTTTTAGATGTTGCTCCCACCCTGTTTCGAATAATGTATTTGATAAAGGACATTTTTCACTCCTAATAGATGTTTTAGTCGACTTATATTTGGAAGGATTTAATGTCCTTTTTCCATACATAAAATACTTAAATATCCTTCATGCTTCAAATTTTAGTAGAAAATAAAATTTTTATCACAAAATTTGTTTAAATTTTTATACTTAAATACGATTAAAGAACAGTGAATCTTGTCAGAAAAGAACCTCTGGATATTGGCGAAGCAGAAACGCCATAGATATGGAATGGCAAGAAACTGCTTGAAAGGGCGGATAGACGGAAGGCTGGATATACTCTTCAGCAATGCCGGCGTACCGGGGCCCGGAGGTCTGGATGAAGTTACTGAAGAGGGATGGGATCAGGCAGTTGCCGTGAACCTGAAGAGCTGTTTCTTCAGCGCGAAGTACGCTGTCAAGGAAATGCGAAAGACAGGCGGCGGCGCGATTGTTTTCGATTCCTCCATTGCTGGAAAAGTCGGTTCTCCCATGAGCCCCGTATATTCTGCAACGAAGGGTGGCATAGTTACGCTGACAAAATCTCTGGCTCTCTTGCTGGCGTCGGACAATATCAGAGTTAATTGCGTCTGCCCCGGTCCTATTGATACGAAATTTGTTCGTCAGGCGTGGGATCGCGCGCCGGATCCGGATGCCGCTCGTCTCGGCAACGTCAGCGGCGTTGCTCTCGGGCGTATGGGTTCTCCTGAGGAAGTGGCTAATGCTGTCCTCTTCCTATCTTCAGATGAGTCTTCTTATGTCACAGGCACAGCTATGGCTGTAGACGGCGGGTATCTTGCTCGTTAGCTTTAATAATGCAATCTATAATGAATGTAACTTAAACCAAGGAGGATGTTCGCATTGAAAAAATCGTTTGTGCTCTTTTTGGCGGTTGTGATGTCATTTGTCTTTGTAGCTTCTGCTTTCGCCGCAGGCGCCACGGTTTTAAAGGCCGGACACAGCGCAACTAACATAGAGCCATACCAGCTTGGTCTCGAAGCATTCGGTAAAAAACTGAATGAAATGACAAATGGTAAATTTGAGGTTAAGGTCTTCCCGAACTGCCAGCTTGGAAGCGAGAAGGAAATGACCGAAGGCCTCTTCCTTGGCAATGTTGACGTTGCAACCTCAGCTACCACTGTGGTAGCGAATTTCGTCCCGGAATTCATCATCTACGACCTTCCCTACCTCTTTAACAGCAGTGAGCATTTTTACAAAGCTTCTGACGGCGCGCCCGGAAAATTCCTTGTAGACGCCTGCGCAAAGAAGGGCATTCGCCTTCTGGCTATCTACGATGCCGGAGTCCGTCACATTGCGTCTAAAAAGCCTGTCAACAGCATCAACGACCTGAAAGGCCTCAAGATCAGAACCATGCAGTCTCAGATTCATATCGATACCTTTAACGGATTCGGTGCGAAAGCGACTCCCATGGCCTTCGGCGAACAGTTCAGCGCTCTCGAGCAGGGGGTCATCGACGGAGTCGAAGCTTCGAACACCAGTTGCTACAACCAGCAGTTCTATCGCCCCGCTCCCAACTGGGCTCTTGTTAGCTGGTACCGCTGCGTTACCGCTATGATGATGTCTGAGAAGAAGTTCCAGTCCTATCCGAAGGATGTTCAGGAGGCTATCCTGGAAGCTGCCGCTTACTCAGCGAAGGTTGAGCGCGAGGCCTATGAAAAGAGCGAAAATGCCAACCTGGTTGCTATGGAAAAGGCTGGGGTCAACATCACAAAGCCCGATGTAGCGCCCTTCAAAGTGGTCGCCCAGGAAGTTGCGAATAAATATATAACGAGCCCCGAGCTTAAAAATGTTCTGAAGCAGATCCAGGATATGGGCCAATAAACATCTAAGATGATAAATATACTTGAGAAAATTCTTAAAGTTTGTCGGCAGATTGCTAAGGTTGGAACATTAATCACCTTATCTTATATGGTAATAGCGATACTTCTCCAAATCGTCGGCCGTTACATGCTGAACGACATGGATATTTCATGGACCGAGGAAAGCGCCAGATTCGCTCAGATATGGATGGTTTTCCTTGGAGCCGGAGTCGCAATGCAGCGCAACCTGCATGTCGGCGTTGACGTCCTTACAGGTTTGCTTAAAGACACAGGTAAAAAATGTCTCATTGTGCTTTGCGGAATATTTGCCGTTGTATTCCTCGTCGTTACCATATACGGCAGTTTTGACCTGATCGCCGTAGGCGGCATACAGAAATCTGCGGCGCTGAACATACCGATGAGCTATGTATATTTCATAATCCCCATCGGGCTGTTCTATTGGCTGATTGAATATGTTGTTTTTAACGTAAAACAGCTAAAATCGGCAGGATCGGAGGCAAAAGAATAATGTTAACTGTAATCTTTATTCTTTTCATACTGGCTATTTTCAGCGGTACGCCGATCGTTTTTGCAATCGGAACTGTTTCTGCCGCATGCTTGTATCTCATGGATGTTCCGATGAATACTATTGCGATACGCATGATGGCGGGGCTCGACAGCTTCCCTCTGATGGCCATTCCATTTTTTGTCCTTGCAGGACAGCTTATGGACAGGGGAGGTATTGCACGGCGCATTATTGACTGGACAAGTGCGATTGTCGGATGGGTAACTGGCAGTCTTCTCCTTATGACTATTCTGGCCGGAGCCGGATTTGCAGCAATAACCGGTTCGGGTTCAGCATCCACTGCCGCTCTTGCTTCAATAATTCTGCCGGAAATTCGAAAGCGCGGATATGACGTTGATTTCACAGCTGTTATGCTTGCAGCCAGCGGTCTTCTGGGACCGATCATTCCTCCGAGTCTTTTCATGGTGGTGCTGGCGACGTGCTCTCCTGTCCCAGTCTCTGTGAAGGATCTCTTTATTGGAGGAATCATACCGGGTCTTCTGTTATGCACTGCTATAATGATTTATGCATACCGTTTTGCCAAGACGCATGGCTCAGCCTACCGTGAGGATAAGCCATTTTCGTGGAAAGATGTCGTTACATCCACCATTAATGCTTTGCCTGGGTTCTTAATGCCGATCATCATCGTCGGCGGGATCAGTACAGGAGTCTTTACGGCAACTGAAGCCGCCGCCGTGGCAGTTTTTGTCGGTCTTGTAGTGGGACTCTTCATCTACAAGGAATTAAAATGGTCTGATATTCCTAAGATCTTTATAGATACCGCAGCTATTACAGCAGGTATCATGGTTATCTGCGGAATGGCAAGCGTATTTTCATGGCTGATCTCAATCAACAATCTGCCGGAATTCGTGGGGAATTTTATGAACAGTCTCTCCAGTTCACCCATTGTCTTCCTGCTTGTAGTCAATATCTTCCTGCTTATTGTCGGCTGTTTCATGGAGACCGTCTCGGCTATTCTGATCCTGATTCCGGTAATAATGCCGATAGCTGTCAACAACTATGGAATCGACCCTGTGCATTTTGCCGTAATCGTTGTTATTAACCTTGCAATAGGGACGCTTACGCCTCCATACGGCATCTGTCTCTACGTTGCATCGGCAATAGCTGGCCGTACAATTAAACAGGTAATGAAGTATGTCTGGGCCCCGATTGCGATATATGTCGTTGCCCTCCTTGTATTTACCTATGTTCCTCAGTTAGTGCTTTTCCTGCCAAACATGCTTAAGTAAAAATGATCATGAAATAAGTGTATATATCTCAAGGAGGTATATGTATGTCTGTGGAAAAATTCTCGGCGACAGTAATGAATCCTGTTGCTAAGGTTGAAACAGAGGCTGCTGTAACACCCGCGGCCAGACTGACTTGCCTGGAAGGTAAGAAAATAGCTTTATGGTGGAATGGCAAGTCAAAAGGCGACGTTGCATTAAACACAATAGCTGAACGCCTGAAAAAGGACTATAACGCAGAGACAGTATTTTTTAAACAGGATTTGTTTCACAGCGAAGAGGCCTTCGCTGCTGTAACAGATGCCGGCTGTGCAGCGGTAGTTGTTGCCACAGCGGATTGCGGTTCAAGCGCAGTTACGCTTACACGCGACCTGTGTAGCCTTGAAAAAATGGGCATCCCTGCTGTAATGCTTATAGCTAAACCCTTCTTATTAATAAGCAATGCCGAACTGCGCCTCAAAGGACTCTTGAAAGTCAGCAGAGCAGTCATGGAGCATCCTCTCAACTCACTGCCTGAAGAAGAGGCTGCTCAGGTTGCAGATACTCTCTATGACGCCGTGGTTAAGGGGCTTACTCAGGTTGGCGAAGCCTTGGATACGCCTGAGGCGGAAGCTGCAAGGCCCATCGAAGAAAAAGTAGAGCCTGAGCGTATAACGATTGAGGGAGAAAATTACTTTGATTTCAGCGTAAACATCAATCGTTATTTTATTAACCACGGTTGGAGCGATGGTCTCCCCTTAGTTCCTCCGACAGAAGAAGCAGTTAACCGCATGCTCTCCGGCACGAAACGTAGACGCGATGAAGTGCTTCTTAAATATCAGCCCGGCAATGGAGTTGCGACCATTGAAAAGATTGCGGTCAACTGCGTCATGGCGGGATGCGAGCCTTCACATCTTCCTGTTGTCGTAGCCGCAATCGAAGCAATGCACAAAGAGGGATTCAACATGACCAGTCTGACGCAGTCATCCGGCGCAGATACACCGATGGTCATGGTAAATGGACCTATCGCCAAAAAGATAGGAATGACGGCTGAAGGTGCCTGCCTTGGCCCCGGCAAATATTCAGCTGTCAACACTGCGATCGGAAGAGCAGTACGTCTTACGATGATGAATATCGGACATTGCTATCCCAGTATCCGCGACATTGACACACTTGGTTCGCCTAACAAATACGCGCTCTGTGCTTGCGAAAACGAGGATGATAACCCCTTCAACGAGCCGTACAACGTTGAAAAGGGATTCAAGCCCGGAACGAACTGCGTCACGACAATGCCTTGTCAGTCCTTTATGGATGTTGAGGACCTTGAAAGCGGCAGACCTGAAGACCTCCTTATGACTATTGCCTGCACGATAGACACTATGGGATGGCCCGGCGCGCGCAGCTGGATGGGTTTCATTGATCCTCACGTCATGCATGTAACAGTCGTCTTTGCGCCTGACCATGCTAGACTGATTACTAACAGCGGCTGGACTAAATTCGACGTCAGGCAGTACCTTTATGCAAAGTGCCGCCGCACCTGGGGTCAGTTCAAGCATCTGGTTATCCCGCGCATTAAAGACGGAACCGTGCACCCTGGCTACAGATGGCTTGCCACAGCATCGGATGACACAGAAGTTCCGATGGTAAGAGACCCCAGCTACTTCGATATCGCCGTTATCGGCGGAGCTGCTGGAAAGTCAGCTCTTTCCATGAACATCGGATGCCCGACAACAGTAGAGATAAAGGAGTAATATACTAGAATAAAATAACATGGTCACTTGCCGGGTGCCTGTCGTTGAACTTTGGCCTGCAAAAGGCAAGCTGACCATGTTATTTTTGCTGTATCGAGAATCATTAAAATTTTTTTATTGCATTTGACTTCTCTAAGGGAGGAATAACGATGGTAAGTAAGGAAGTAGTAAAGAGCGCATTAGAGGCGCTCGAAGAGAGTTTTAAATCAGACGGTTCTAAAATTGAAATTAGCTCAATTGAAGGCAACACAGTTAATATCAAAATTGTAGTTTTCCCCGGCGGCTGCCGCGAGTGTATCCTTCCTGCCGATTACCTTGAGGAAATGTTTAAAAATAGCATCGAAGAAGAGGCGGAGGAAGAGGTTCAGGTGCATGTTGAAATAGAGGACCACTCTAAAGAACATTAAGGTCTGTTGCTTCTATTTTAACTCTTAAATTAAAGGTAAATCGAATACCTTACGAGAAACATTTACTCTCATACAAGCATCTGTCAGTTAAAGCTGCAGTATGTACTTTCTTTTTCCGGTAGAATTTAGTTTTAAATATAATTTTATCGTAAAGAGTGTGTATAATAATAGTTTAAATCTGATAAATTAAAAATAAACGCCGATTGTAAAATGAAGTTGGACAGCTGAATAAAAAATCCATGGCGGCGGTTCTCCTTAGTAGATGTGGATTTGACCATTTACATTCTACTAGACGAACAATCGCCATGAATTTTTTATTCGCGCAAATTGCAATAACAAGTTGGACTCAGTCCATTAAGCGGATATCTGGTAGATTTGATCGACTTCCTGTTCGAAAATTTCATCTGGTGTCCGGTAGCCCAGAAGCTTTCTCGGGAGGCTGTTGTACCAGGTCTCGCTGTTGGCGATTTGCTGATTGGTCATGGTCAGGTTATTGATTCGCTTTCCTTTGGGGATAAAACCTTCAGATCAGAACAGTGTGATGTTCTATCGTCCCCTTTTCGCACGAGGTGCAAGGGTGTGCATAGTAAACCAGCGTCTGTGAGGTCTGTTCAAGCTGTGAAAGGTCAGTACATTCAGACCCGTTGTCGGTCCTTATCATTTTGAAGGCCTCACTGAAAGGCTCGCTCGCTATGGCTTTTCTGAAGCTGTTTCATTGCCCCATAGCGCATGCAGCTGTTTTATCTGCCAGCGGTATCAGAAGTAACTCACGACCTGACGCGTCTTTCGAACTCGGCAGTGAAAAGCCGGTCAGGTGCGGCATCTGCACAAGGTGCAGAGATGTAGACCCGGTTAAGGCTCTGCGAAAAACAGAACGGATGGACGCATCTCTAACTGCGATGAAGATCTTTTAGAACGCTTTGATGCACAGCGGTGCGCTAAATTATTACGCGACCTGGGAACTCTTCGGCTCAAGAAGCTACGGCCCCTGCCTTGCAATACGCCCTTGGAAAAAAAATAAAAAAGCATCGACAGTTAACGCTTGATGCTTTTGAGAATATTTTAAAAACGGCCGCTTTGTTCAAGACAGATGAACTCGGACTCTTATGTACCGAACTGTCAGGCTGATTTTACAATGTGCGTAAAGGAGAGATATTATGGAATCTGAAAAATGGGTCATCAAGAATGGCACCATAGTCAATCCCGAATATGGTGAAATTAAAGCTGACATTAAAATTGAAAACGAGATTGTTACCGCAATCGGAAGAGATCTTTGCGAGGAAGGCTGTAAGGTATATGACGCAACTGGTAAATATTTGTTCCCAGGGTTTATAGATACCCATGTTCATCTGGGGAATTTTAATTCCTTTGAAGACGATTGCCGCTCTGAAACGATATCAGCCGCAGCAGGCGGAGTGACAACTGTCTGCCAGATGGCAAAAGCTTCAAAACTTCCGAAATTTAGGCCGCCTCAGACCAGCTATCATGAAGTCCTGGGCGAAATAACAGATATAATCGACAATAATGCCTCAGTTGACGTCGCCTTGCATCTTAACTTAAGCTCTTATGAACAGATAGATGAAATAGCCTCGTATGCGGAGCTCGGCCATACCTCATTCAAGTTCTTCATGAGCTACGTAGGCATGGAAGGGGCTATTAAAATGGGAGCTATCGGAGTGAGAGACGGCATTATATACGCCGCCTTAAACAAAGTTGCCGAAGTGCCGGGTACATTGGCGATTGTACACTGTGAAAATGACGATCTTATTGAATTTTTCCAGAGGTCTCTGACGGAAAAAGATAAAGAAAATATATCTTTTTCAGATTTTGTTAAGAGCCGCCCCCCTATTGCGGAAGCGGAAAATATACACAGACTGCTCTATTACGCCTCTGAAACAGGAGCAACAGTCTATGTACCGCACGTTTCTTCCATAAAAGCCATTAACGTTGCGAAAGAGGCGCGTAAAAACAACGGCGTGAAGGTATTCGTAGAAACCTGTCCGCAATACCTCGTGCTGACTCACGAAGAGGCAAATAAAATGCCCGGAGCAATTGCTAAGGTTACCCCAACAATGCGGGACCGGGAAACATCAGATTATTTGTGGGAATGCATTAAAGATGGTACTATAAATACCATTGGATCAGACCATTGCTCTCTAGACCTTGAGAAAAAGAAAAGTGTATGGTATAGCCCTGGCGGTTTTCCGGGGATCGAAACGATAGCTCCTTTAATTATTACCGAAGCAAGAAAAAGAGGTATTTCTTTACAAAGAGTTTCTCAAATTCTTTCTTATAATGCCGCGAAAATTTTGGGGATGTTGCCCAGAAAAGGGACTCTCCGAATTGGAGCCGATGCAGATATTGCAATTTTAGACTTAAACAAAGAAGTCGTAATTAAAGCTGAAAACCTTCATTCCTCAAGTACATTTACTCCCTATGAAGGCTTTAAAACAAAGGCTTATGTTGAAGCGACCTTCTTACGTGGGAATCTAATATGGAGAGATGGTGATTTACTCAAGGGAAAGACAGGTAAAACGATATTAAGAAAGCCTCTATAATCCTATCTTTGACACTTTTCACACACAAAAGCCCCGAGAATCAGCACTATCAGCTGCTTTTCGGGGCTTTATTAGTTTTTTGAAAGAGAATCATGCCTGTTAGGCTTGTTGTGTTTTAAAAATTCCTTAATTTTTTATGCTTATCATCTGCAGCGGTCCTGAAGCCGGACGCTTTACGCAGCAGTACGTTTGTGAAATAAGTCTTCTGGTAATTAGAATCTAGGAGAAAACTGGAAGAATGACGCCGCAAACCACATTAGAATCTTATGACAGATTGTTCCAAAGCGGACTTGAAAATATGTTCGTAAATTGTAATAATAAGTTGGACGCTGCCATGAAACAGATATGTGATGTATTTGATCTGTTTTTTGCTCGAAAATTTCATCTGGTGTCCGGTAGCCCAGAAGCTTTCTCAGGAGGCCGTTGCACCAGGTCTCGATGTTGGCGATTTGCTGATTGGTCAGGTTATCGATCCGCTTCCCTTGTGGCGTTCTACCGTTCCCTTTTCGCAGGAGGCGTGATGTGGATTGGGCCATGTACATTCTACCAAACGAATAAACGCCATAAATTTTTTATTCAGTTGTCTAACTTCATTTTGCAAGCGGCGAATGGAAATTTTGGGAAAAGAAGCTATAATTAAGAAAGAGCATTGCAGCCTGCAAACATAAAAGGAGGGCTTTCCATGTCCAGAAAAGGCATCATTCTTGCGGCAGGATTAGGCACCAGGCTCCACCCCATGACCTTGGCCGTGAACAAACAGCTTATTCCCGTTTATGACAAACCGATGATCTACTACGCGCTTTGGGTTTTGCTGGAAGCTGGGGTGAAGGACGTTCTTCTGGTCACTTCGGCCGTGGATAAGGAAAGCTTTATCCGGCTGCTGGGCGACGGTTCCCGCTGGGGCGCCCGCGTTAGCTATGCTGTTCAGGTCGAGCCGAAGGGCCTTGTGGACGCCTTTATGGCCGCGGAGGATTTTATCGGCGGCCAGCCCTGCATGCTGATCCTGGGCGACAACATCTTCTACGGCCCCGAGTTCCCCGAGATGCTCAGGAAAGCGGCGGAGCGCCGGGACGGCGCGACGGTTTTCGGCGCTATCGTGAAGGATCCCGAACGCTTTGGCGTGGCGTCCTTCGACGCTCAGGGCAAAGTCCTGACGCTGGAGGAAAAACCCCGGCAGCCGAAGTCGAACTGCGCCGTGGTGGGGCTCTACTTCTACGACGGTAAGGTCATGGACTACGCCCGGGAGCTGAGAAAGCAGATCCCCCCGGATCAGGAGGTGTCCATCACCGACGTGAACCGCCTGTACATGGAAAAGGGGACGCTGAACATGCAGGTTTTCCCTGAGGGCTTTGCCTGGCTTGATTCCGGCACCCACGACAGCCTGCTGGAGGCTTCGAACTACGTGGCCGCCGTGGAGCGCCGCGAGGGGCGCATGATCTGCTGTCCCGAGGAAGCCGCCTACCGCCGCGGTTTTCTGACGGCGGAGCAGATTCGCGAATACGGCCTGGCTGATAAGAACAACAACTACGGACGCTATCTGACGCAGCTGTACAGCTCGATTCAAAAGAACCCCTCCGAGAGAGGCTGAGCCGCCTCCTTTCGCAAGGGCTTCGCAGCAGTTCCGCGTTATGGAGAAGGGCCGGCGTACTTTATCGCGAGTATGCCGGCTTTTTTGACGGCTGAAAGGTCTTGAGCTATAATAACAATTTACAATGGGAAATTGAAAAATAAGGCAAAGACATGAGGTGAAAAAATGTATACATATTACAAAGACGCGCCTAACCGCGAATCCGGCGGCCGCAACCCTTCGGTCGTTGCGGCGGTATCGGAGATCATCGAGACGGTGCGCCGCGGCGGCGACGGCGCCGTGGCCATGTATAACGAACGTTTTGGCGGGATGCCCTCTGAGTCCTTCAGGGTTTCCGCGGCGGACATCGCCGCCGCGGAAGCGTCTCTGCCGGCGGATCTGCGCCGCGCGCTGGAGACGGCGGCCGCCAATATCAGAAACTTCGCGAAAGTACAGCTGAGGAGCCTAGCCTCCATACCCGCCACGGAAATGTCGCCGGGCGTGTGGCTGGGGCAGCGAGTGATCCCCGTAGACTCCTGCTGCTGCTATATTCCAGGCGGGAACCACCCGCTTTTTTCGACGGCTTTAATGCTCGCCATTCCCGCAAAAACGGCGGGCGTGCGCCGCGTCTGCGCTTCGGTGCCGCCCATGAAGGGAAGCTCGCTGCCCCATCCGGCCACGCTGGCGGCGCTGAAAATCGCTGGCGTCGATGAGATTTATGCTATCGGCGGGGCTCAGGCGATTGCCGCTTTTGCCTGGGGGACCGACAGCATCAAGGCGGTGGCGAAGATCGTCGGTCCTGGCAACAAGTATGTGACCGAGGCCAAGCGCCAGGTTTACGGCAAGGTGGGCATCGACTTCGTAGCCGGTCCCAGCGAGGTCCTGGTGATCGCCGACAGTACCGCCGACCCCCGCATCATCGCGGCGGACCTGCTGGCGCAGTCCGAACACGATGTGGACGCTTCGGGTATCCTGATCACCACGTCGAAGGAGCTGGCAGCCGCGGTCGGTGCCGAAGTGGCCCTGCAGCTGAAAAGCCTGGACACGGCTGAAATCGCGTCCCTTTCCTGGCGTGATAACGGCCGCATTATCGTCGTGGACTCGCTGGGCGAGGCTGCAGAACTGGCCAATGACATGGCACCTGAGCACCTGGAAGTCAACGTGGCAGAGCCCGACGCCCTGACGCCTTTTTTGAGGAATTACGGCTCGCTGTTTGTGGGCGAGGGCTCGGCGGAAGTTTTCGGCGATTATGTGGCGGGCACCAACCACACGCTGCCCACCATGGGCGCGGCCCGTTACACCGGCGGCGTGTCGGCGCTGACCTTCATGAAAGTCAGCACCTTCCAGAGGATTGCCCCCGAAGGCGCGAAACGCCTGGCTCCCGTGGCCGCCGTCATGGCGCGCGGCGAGGGGCTGAGCGCCCATGCCCGGGCTGCGGAAGTGCGGCTGGAGTTGAAGACGAAGGCCTGAGAAAGAGGCCGTCATCGCGCTGCCGGCAGGCACGGGATTAAAAGACTGTAGCGCGAAGGGGCGTAAAGGCCGCAAAGGAAAAATTTGACGTTGTTTAGGATCATGAAGTCGAGCCGAATTTATAGATTGTCATTATATTGGATTGTTTCTCCTTTGCGCCCTCTGCGGCCTCTGCGTTGAAATCTTTGGATCCGGCTTTCAACTTGGCAAAGGGTAAAATTACTGGTTGTTGCGGGGAGCTCTGGACATTCGTCATCTTATACTAATTTGTATTAAACATGCTTAATGCCGGACCGAAGATCAAAGTTAAAGGATTTCAACGCAAAGGCTGAAGAGAAAGGGCGCAAAGGACGCAAAGGAAAAACAAAACCTAAATTATTAACTAAAAAACGAATTAACATGATGGAAATTTATAAATTTTGCTTGATCTTGCAGTTCTAAAAGTCTTTCAAGGGTTTCCTTTGCGAACCTTTGCGCCCTTTGCGTTGAAATCTTTTGACGTGGCTCTTCGATTTTATATTAAGAACTTCAATGGGAAATTAGTATTATGAGCTCTCTAACACTTGGGTTCTCTAAAAGCAGAAGCGCCGGCAAGACTGCATTTCAGTCTTGCCGGCGCTTCTGCTTTTGTTTGGGACTTCTCAGTGTTCCGTGTTCTGATCCTGTTCTTCTTTCCGCTCTTTTGTGCGGCACTGAGGGCAGAGGCCCGACAGCGTGAGGTCCACCTGCAGAAGTTTGTAATCCTGTCCGAGGTGCAGCATGGAACGGATCTCCTCGGGCTGGACCTCGGGAAGGTCCAAAATACGGTGGCAGCTTTGGCAGATGAAGTGCACGTGATCGGCGCAGCGGACGTCGTAACGGTCCGTATTCTGATAGTTCGCCACCTTGCGGATCTTGCCCAGTTCTTCCAGAAGATGGAGATTGCGGTACACGGTCCCCAGGCTCAGCCCCTCCACCTTTTCCCGAAGCTCCTGATAGATCGTCTCCGCGGAAGGGTGTTCATGGGACGAACACAGATACTGGTAGATCTCTTCTCTTTGACGGGAGTAGCGCAGTTTTTTTTCCATAGAAGATCACCCTTTGTGTTTTTCTTATCCGTGAGCAGAGTCAGGACCGTAAATTCAGAATTTCGGCAAGGTTATCCAGATTTGAAGCTGGACTGTGCTGTTTGCAGTAGTATAGCACAATTCTTCGCTTGTCATGAAAAGCTTTCGCTGTCTTGCGCTGTTCCAGGCTGAGCCTATGCCGTGTCAAAACGCAGCGGATCAGGACTGCAGGGCTTTTGAAATGATCTCCAGAATCTGGCGGATGTTCTTCTTGCCGAAGCTGACCTGGCTGTCGTTGACCACCAGGCAGGGCACGCTCATCACGTTGTAGCGCTTTTGCAGGCCGGGGAAGTGGTTCAGGTCGTAGACTTCCGCGGTCACCAGCGGATTGTCGGCCGCCAGCCTCTGAGCGGCTGTCACCAGTTCGGGGCACATAGTGCAGGAGAGCGATACCAGTATTTTCAGGTTCACAGGGCTGGCGATGGCCCCGATCGCCGCCTTGGTCTCGTCATCCAGGCTCTGCCCGGGGCCCGCCGTGTTGTAAAGCCCCAGCACGAAGGACGTGAACTCGTGGCCGCCCGGGACGCCGTGGAAGGCCAGCCCTGACCAGCTTCCGTCGGCTCTGTTGACGCGGACGCAGGGGAGGTCTTCTCCCTGACCCTCTTTCTTTGACAGGGACAGTTTGTCCGTCAGTCCCGCCAGTTTTTCCATGTAGCCTTGCAGTTCCCGCGAGAGAGCACTGTCGTTCAGGTGCAGCTCCAGTGTCAGCGGAGCCGCCATTTTCGAGAAGAGAGCCTTGAGCTGTGCCGTGGTGTCGGCGTCAAAAACGTCGTCGGAAGCACGGTCTTCTTTTTGGGGGTTGTGTGCGCTGCCGGCGGAAGGACGGCGGGGCGTCAGCCCCGTTTTCTTCTGCATCGCCGCGGCATGCCGTTCCAGCTCTGTGGCGGCCAGCGCCCCGTCGCCTACCGCGGTGACCACCTGGCGCAGAGGCTTGACGCATACGTCGCCGGCGGCGTAAAGCCCTTCAACGGAGGTGCGCATGGTGCGGTCGGTGATCACGTAGCCCTGTTCGTCCAGTTCGACGAGCCCCCTCAGCAGTTCTGTCGCGGGCACATAGCCGGCGAAGACGAAAAGGCCGAAACTTTCGCCCTCAGGTGCCGTAAAGCCCCCCTTTTCCCCGGTAATCCTGTTGTGCCAGCTCACGCTGCGCAGGGCGCTGTCGCCGCTGACCTCGTCCACCTGAGTGTTCGTGAGCACCGAAATCTTCTCATGGCCGCGGGCCGCTGCCGCCACCGACTGAGCGCAGGTAAAATCATCCTGGCGTATCAGGATGGTCACGTGTTTCGCGTATTTCGTGAGGAACACGCTCTCTTCGGCGGCGGCAAAACCTCCGCCCACGACGAACACTTCCTTGCCTGTAAAAAACTCGCCGTCGCAGGTAGCGCAGTAGGCCACGCCTCTGCCGCGGAATTCTGATTCGCCCTTGAAGCCCACCGTACGTGGCCGGGCGCCCGTAGCGATCAGGACGCCGAAAGCACGAAGTTCTCCCCGGCTGGTTTTCACGACTTTGACGTCGCCCTCCGCCGAGAGGCTTTCAACGTCTGCCAGCAGGAACTCTGCTCCGAAGCTCAGAGCCTGCCGCCGCATGGTTTCGGTCAGGGCCGCGCCGCTGGCGCGCTCCACTCCGGGGAAGTTGACCACTTCATTGGTGATGGTGATCTGGCCGCCGAAGTGGTCTTTTTCGACCACGAGCACCCTGTAGCGCGCCCGGGCCAGATAAATGGCGGCTGTCAGGCCTGCAGGCCCGCCGCCGACGATAATCGCGTCATAAAGATTGTCCATGGCAATTCCTTTCTTCATCATCATGCGCCGCTTGGGGAGCAGCGCCTTTTTCCGCGGCCCGGGCCGTGGCAGCACAGAAGAGGGCGTCTGCGCTGCACAGCGCGGACGCCCTCTTTGATGTTTAGAGCTGCCCTACGAGGTCGAGGGTGGGTTTAAGAGTCTCTGCGCCTGGCTTCCATTTGGCGGGGCATACTTCATCGCCGTGCTCGTGGACAAACTGGCAGGCCTGAAGCTTGCGGAAAAGTTCGTCGGCGTTGCGTCCCACGTTGCCGGCGTTCACTTCATAGGAGACGATTTTGCCTTCGGGGTTGACGATGAAAGAACCGCGCTCCGACAAGCCCGCGCCTTCGATGAGGACGTCGAAGTCTCTGGCCAGGTCGTGATTGGGATCGGCCAGCATGACGTACTGAATCTTCTTGATGCGGTCCGAAGCGTCATGCCACGCCTTGTGCACAAAATGGGTGTCACAGGACACGGAATAGATCTCGCAGCCGGCGGCCTTGAACTCGGCGTATTTGTTCGCCAGGTCCTCCAGTTCGGTGGGGCAGACGAAGGTGAAGTCTGCGGGATAGAAAAAAAACACGCTCCACTTGCCCAGAATGTCCTCTTTTTTCACAGTTTCAAACTTGCCGTTCACATAGGCCTGTACGGAAAATTCGCTCACTTCTTTGTTGATCAATGACATAATAGTTCCTCCTTGTAGATGGGGCAACGCAGTCCCCTCTCTTTTATGAACCGGATCAAAGTGACCAGATCTTTTTTGTCCGGTTCGTCATGTTTAACTGATGGAAGAATACCATAGCTTTTGAGATTTGTCAATAACAGTAATTATTATTGATAATGAGCAGCGAATCTTAAAAACGCAGCAGCCATTTAGGTTCGTGGATAATAAGTTTTTGTCAGAATATTGTGAAGTTGTTTCCTGAGTAAAAAATAGTCCTGCGCGGCCGTGCCTCCATTGAAGGACGGCAGCCACGCAGGATTGTTTGGTGAAAGAACGCGTTTTTTGAGCTTTTATATTAATTATCAATAGAACAGCTGAACTTAACGTCCGGGGCCGGCCCGAGGGGCCATACAGTCGCTAAAGACTATCTCGGCCTGTTCGGCCTGCCTATACTCGCTTGGTGGATACCCCTCGGGTCGTTCCCTCTGTGCCCATTTTATGTTTTTATTACAAAATAGTATTAGTCCGTCATCAGCGCCAGCACAAGGCGGGCGGTGTCCTCCAGGTTTTTCACCGAAATGTTTTCCTGAGTGGTGTGGACTTTGTTCATGCCCGTGCCCAGGACGATGGCGTTCATGCCCAGAGCGTTCATGATGTTGGCGTCGCTGCCGCCGCCTCCGGGACGGATGACGGAGCGGCGCCCGATGGCCGCGCAGGCCCGTTCGACACGCTGGACCAGCGGGTTGTCGTCGGCGATCTGGAAGCTGACGTAGGCGGTGGTCAGCGTACATTCCAGCTTGGCGCCCGCGTCATCGCAGGCTTTTTGAAGGCAGCCGCACATGTGTTCGGCCTGGGCGTTGAGCTTGTCCAGATTGCGGCTGCGGATTTCGGCGCTGATCTCGGTCCGCGCTGGCACGATGTTGTTGGCTCCTTCGGACTTGAACGTGCCGATGTTGCAGGTGGTCTCCTCGTCGATACGAAGCAGCTTCATGGCCGCCACGCCTCGGGCCGCCACTTGAATGGAACTGATGCCCTGTTCGGGGGCGCTTCCGGCGTGGGAGCTTTTGCCGATGACCGCGGCGTTCAGGATCAGCTCGCCGGGAGCGCTGGTAGTAATGGTTCCCACGTCGCCGCCGCCGTCGAGCACCACGGCCTGCTTGCCCACGGTCTGGCCGAAATCGAAATTCCCCGCGCCGAGCATGCCCGACTCCTCCTGAATGGAGAATATGATCTCCACGTCGCGGCAGGGAAGGCCCTTTTCGTGAATGACCGTTAAAGCTTCCAAAATTCCAGCGATGCCCGATTTGTCGTCGGCTCCGAGGATCGTGGCGCCTGAACTGGAAATGACGCCCTCTTTGACGAGAGGTCTGATTCCGTTACCGGGTTTGACGGTGTCCATGTGGGCGGAGAAGATCAGAGGCTCGCCGGACAGCGTGCCCTTGTAGAACGCGTAAATATTGTCTCCGTTGGAGCCCACTTTTTTGCCAGCGCCGTCAGTTTTAACGGCGCAGCCCAGGGCTTTCAGCCTTTGAAGCAGAAGCTCCATCATGGCGCCTTCGTTGCCCGTCTCGCTGTCGATCTGCACGTATTCAATGAAGTTCTTGACAAGTCTTTCGCTGTTGATCACGCAGGGTCCTCCTCAATTGAGAGCCGCTGAAAAAAACGGCTGAAAAGTTGGTGACGCTGTCCTTAACTATATCATGTTTGGAGAAAATGGAGCCCCTGTGGGGGACGCGAGATTTCCTGCGTCAAAGAGTGGGAAAAGGCGGCGCTGAAAACGTTGAGATAAAATGTGTTTTTATAATTTGGAAACTTTTCTATGCGCTGGTTGACAGGTTTTTCAAACTCTGTTATCTTACTAAAATACTATCCCACGGATAGTAAATTTACGAGTGATGGAGGTTTTCGTGATGGAGTTTCTGAACTGGTTTGCCGGTCAGCTGTGGGGCTGGCCAATGATGATCCTGATTTTCCTCTGCGGCCTGATTTTTGGCGTGGGTACCGGCTTTTTCCAAGTTCGCCGGCTTCCCTATATCCTGAAAATGACTCTTGGGCGGATTTTCAAAAAAGACGCCGGAGTCGGTCAGGGAACCATTACACCTCTTCAGGCAGTCTCCGCCGCTTTGGCCGGCTGTGTGGGCAACGGCAATATCGCGGGGGTCGCTACGGCCATCGCGATCGGCGGGCCTGGCGCCGTGTTCTGGATGTGGCTTATGGGCCTTTTCGGCATGATGACCAAGTTCGTCGAAGTGGTTCTGGCCGTGGAATACCGCGAAAAGACCGAGTCCGGCGCCTTCTACGGCGGTCCCATGTACTACATCGAAAAGGGCATGGGCAAAAAATGGAAACCCCTGGCTCTCTTTTATGGAATTATGATGATCTTGGGCGCCCTCGGCACTGCCGTGTGGGTACAGCCCCATACTATGGCGACGGCGTTGAAGAGCACTTTCGGCGTCCCCCCCATGGCTACAGTCTGCGTCGCAGTGGCGCTTACCGCGCTGGTGTGCTTTGGCGGCTTCAAGCGCATCGGCAAGTTCGCCGAAGCCATCATGCCCTATTTTGTGGCGGCTTACGTGCTGTTCTCCCTTGGCGTCGTGGTCGTCAATATCGCCGAAGTGCCTCGCGTGTTCGTCATGATTTTTGAGTACGCTTTCAAGCCCCACGCCGCGATCGGCGGCTTTGCGGGCAGCACCATGATCATCGCCATCCGCCGCGGGGCTTCACGGGGCGTTTTCTCCAACGAGGCGGGGCTCGGCACGGCTTCCATGGTTCACGCTACGGCGATCACCAACCATCCCTGCGCTCAAGGGCTTTACGGCGTCGTTGAAGTCTTTATCGACACCATCGTGATGTGCTCCATGACCGCCCTGGTGATTCTGCTTGCCGCTCCCGACGTGTGGCACAGCGGCCTCAACGGCGTGGAACTGACGATTGCCGCCTTCTCAAAGCTCTACGGTTCCTTCGGGGCGGCCATCGTCTCCGTCTCGGTCATGCTGGCGGCTCTGACCACCATGATTGGCTATTATTTCGAGTACAAAACCTCGGTGGTCTACGTTTTCGGCGAGAAAAACATGTGGATATTCAATATCCTCTGGCTGATTCCGCCCTTTATCGCCGTTACGCAGGACGTGGAACTGGTCTGGACCGTGGTGGACATCTCCACGGGCATCGAGGGCGTTCCAAACATGTTCGCCATGCTGGTGCTCGCGCCGGTGTTTTTCCGCGTGTACAGACAATGGATGAAGGAGGAAAAACTCTAGGATGAAGCCCCTTATTTTGATTCCCGCGAACATCGAGGAACACAGCGGCCCAAAGGTGGTTCTCAACCCCTCGGCGGCGCAGGCCCTTCGCCGGGCCGGCGGCGTGCCTCTGGCGGTTCCGCTGACCGAGGACCTGAGCGAGATGTCCGATCTTCTGGACGGGGCGGGCGGCGTGTTTATGCCCTATGGGTTCAACGACGTGGCGCCTCTGACCTTCGGCGCAGAACCGGCGCCCCATCTGGGACAGATTCGTCCCGAACTGGACGAGTTCCAGATCGCCTTTTTCAGGCTGGCCATGGAGCGGAAGCTGCCGGCGCTCGGCGTGTGCCGCGGCGCACAGGTGATGGCTGTGGCCATGGGCGGAACGATCTTGCAGCATATCCCGACCAGCGCGCCCTACATCCAGCATTGCCCCAAGATCGATCCCAGGTATGGGGCCCACAGCGTCCTTGCAGAGAAGGGATCGCGGATCGAGTCCCTGCTGGGGCCGAAGTTCAGCGTCAACAGCCTGCATCATCAGGCTGTGGAGACGCCGGGCCAGCATATGGTTGTGTCGGGGCGCAGCCCCGACGGCGTGGCGGAGGTCATAGAGCATGAAGACCGAAGCCGCTTTGTCCTGGGTGTGCAGTGGCACCCCGAGGACCTGCACTCCCATTCGGTGATCTTCGACGCTTTTATGGAAGCCGTGCTGCAGGCAAGATAAGATAATAGGACAGCCCAAGTACTTTTTCCAGGGCTGTCTTCTTATTTTTAGGAGAATAAACTTATTAATGATTTAAAACAAATATTCTTGATTTTAGATGAACTGTTTACTATTGATCTACGTCGGTTCATAGAAGCATCTCTTATATTCAAGGTGGTTAAGCTCTCGGGAAGAATCAGTAAGGTTTTTCAAGGATAATAGAATGTTGTATATATAATAAATTAAATATATTTTGTTTTGATGTGTCGACTATAATTAATGATTAAGCGCTTTGTAAAGTTATAGAAAATCTAAATGATGGCTTGCAGTTTGTTGAATACGCCGCGTTTTTTCCTGTGATGGAGAAAAAACGTCGGCTTTTTTTATTTATAAATTGAAAATATTTATTATTTTAATTATACTAAAATAAAGATTAATCATATTTTGTTTTCTGTGTTATTTTTAGCATCTAATACGATGTCTAGACATTTTTAGAAGCCGAACATCTAAAAAGTTGTGACAAATACAGCTGTAAAAATGTTGTACAAAATAGATTTTTTGCCATAAAGTATCGTCTATAGAGATCACTGTTATCTCTAGGCAATGGTAACGTGTTTGTCAATCATTTTATTAAAGGGAGTGTTTTCTGTGAGAAAAAGCGTTCTGTTTCTGGCTTTTGTGTCACTAGTATTCTGTTCCTCCATTGCACAGGCAGCGCCAAAGTATCGTCTGCGTTTGGGAACGACCGTAACGTCCCCTCATCCATGGTATCAGGCTGCTGAATATATGGCAAAGCGGGTATCCGAACTGACAAAAGGGGATGTTGAAATCTCCATTCACGGCGGCGGCGCGCTTGGCAATGAAAACGCAATTGCCAATGGTATGCGCTTAGGTTCTGTTGACCTTATGATTTTGAGTTTTACTCCGTTGGCAAGCATCGTTCCTGAAGGCGCTGTTTTCTGTATCCCTTATATTTTTAACGGTTATGAGCATAATGCTAGGGTTATGGATACTAACGGCCCGGTGTTCCCATTGCTGTCTAAGTATATATCTGATAAAAAGCTTGGCTTTTCGCTCCTTGCCACCGGTGGTGGCGGTGCTCGCTGCTATCTTAATATGAACGGCCCTATCGTAACTCCCGCTGATATGAAAGGGCTGAAGCTGAGAACAGTGGTTAATGCAATGACGAAAAAAGTTTGGTCGCTCGTAGACGCTGTTCCCATGGCGGTTTCTGCTACAGAAGCTTATTCAGCTATGCAGACTGGCGTTTGCAACGCTGTCGAAGCTTCGCTCTCTTTCTTTAATTCTGCGCGCCTGTGCGAACTTGCTAAGTATTTGGCCCTATCCTATCACGAGTTCGTCGTTACTCATATTTCGGTGAGTAATCTTACAATGAAAAAGCTTCCGAAAGAATATCAGGAAGCAGTGAAAACGGCAGCGGTCGAAGCTGGCGCACTTGTCACAAAGCTTGGCATTGAAATGGACTCTAAAATGATCGATCTCATGGTGAAGAAAGACGGCGTCAAAACTAACGAGATTGACAGAAAGGCATTCCTTGATGTTTTTGCCTCGCTCCAGGATGAACTTGCAACGACTTTGCAGGGCACGAAGAACGGTATGGAGCTTTTGACTGCGATCCGCGCACAGGTTGGTAAATAGAATTATATTTAAAAATAAATCATATTTTATCGAAGGGGTTTGTTGGTTCTTCACCTGCCGTTGATACTGACAACCCCTTTATCGTTTTAAATCTCATAAACAGCAAAGTCAGGAGGGGTTGTTGTGGCTCTATTAAAAAAAGTTAATGATTTCCTTGAACTGATTTGCCGAAAACTGGCTGGCTTTACGCTGATTCTTTTTACGCTCTCTATTTCCGTTCATGTCCTTTTGAGAGCAGGGTTTTCCTATCCTCTTTCTTGGGCACAGGATGCGGCGGTCATGCTTTTTGTCTGGATGGTTTTTATCGGTGCGCCGGTAGCGCTGAGGAAACGCTCGCATTTCAATATTGATCTTTTAAATGGGAAACATCCGTATTTGGGCAAATTTCTGGATGTGCTTTGCGATGCGTTTATTTATGTGTTCCTATACGTCATGATTGTGAATGGCTCTGAATTCCTTGAAATAGCCCATACGGTGTATTACAGCTATCTTTATCTTCCACAATCTATCGTCGTTGTTGCAATACCTTTGAGCGGTTTAATTATGGCGTTTATCAACACGGAAAATCTGCTTCTGGATTTGGGAAAACTCCATAGAACGCGGAAAGATTGAAGCTGGGAGGTTACCAATAATGAATGATATGGCATTAGTAATTCTTCTGGGCGCTTTTTTTCTGTTGGTTGCCATAAAAATACCAATCTGTTTTGCTTTGGGCTTGGCGTCGGTAGCAACCATGTTCTATTTAGATATACCTCTTGGAAATATAGCTAATATGATGTATGCAAGTTTGGACTCCTATCCCTTCCTTGCCGTTCCTTTTTTTATGTTAGTTGGTTCTTTGATGAATAATGGCGGAATCACTGACAGGCTGATGGATGTTTCAAACGTATGGGTTGGGCATATTCGTGGTGGATTAGGACATGTAAACGTCGTAGTCAGCATGCTCTTTGCGGGACTTTCTGGATCGTCTCAGTCCGATGTTGCCGGCATTGGAACAATGATTATACCGGCTATGGAAAAGGCCGGTTTTGATACTCCTTTCTCTGTGGCGATTACCGCGGCTTCTGCGACGTTGGGCGCGATTATTCCTCCCAGCATCATTATGGTGGTCTATGCGTCATTGGCGCAGGTTTCCACTGGGGCCCTTTTCCTTGCAGGCATCGTGCCGGGAATTCTTATCGGTGTCTCTCAAATGATCTACTGCTATATTTTGGCCATAAAGTACGGATATCCCCGCAATCCTAAAGTGCCTATGGTAAAAAGGCTAAAAGTAACAGCAAACGCGCTTCCTGCGTTGTCGGTCCCTCTGGTTATCCTTTTTGGCGTGAGCGGTGGCGTCTTTACGGTTACGGAGTCTGCTGCCATTGCTGTATGCATCAGTTTGGTATTGGCGTTAGTGGTCTATCGAACTGTTAAGTTGAAAGAACTGGGGGCCGTCTTTGCTGATTCGGCAATTACCAGCTGTATATCTCTCTTTATGATGTCGATTGCAGGGTGCTGTGCCTGGCTGGTGGGGTACCTTAATCTGCCTAATGTGATTACAGAATATGTTTTGTCTGTAACAACGTCTTACTACGGGATCATGTTCATGCTGATTATGGTGCTGTTTGTTCTTGGCATGTTGCTGAATCCGTCGACGATCATTATCGCTTTTATGCCGGTCATGCTTGCTCTTGGACAGGCAGCGAAAGTACACCCTCTGCATTTGGGAATTATCGTCAATCTGGTCCTTGCTCTTGCGGTTATTACGCCACCTTATGGAACGTCTCTGCTTCTTGCAGCTCAGATCGGCAAAATTTCTCCCATCAGGGCATTCTGGTCGACTTTGCCGATGCTTTTGCTGGCGCTATTCATTATTTCTATTGGTGTCGTTTTTCCCGAGCTTTTCCTTTTTATCCCAAAATATTTTATGCCTAATGCGTTTTAATGATTTTTAAGGAGATGTATTGTGTTGAATAATAATGAACTGCTTAAGAACTGCGTAGATAAAAGAATTGAAAAAATTCGACAGGCCATGAGGGAACAGGGCATCGATCTGCTTGTCTTAAATGGTCCTGAACACATTTTCCACTGCTCAAATTTTAATCCTATCTTGTTCAGCCATCCTCTGTTTTACATTCTTCCCGTTGACGGAGAACCTACGCTCCTTGTTCACAGCCTTCGCGGCAAGCATTCTGCAAGGGAGTCTGTAACTCAGAACATTCTCTGCCATGGAAAATGGGGCGCTCAGCCTTATGTGGATTTGGATGCGTATAAGGCTCTTTCTAAAATTATGGGGAATCTGGCCGGCAAGACAGTCGCTACGGATCTTCGTGAAACGGACGTCGTTACTTACAGAAAAATTTGCACTGCTTTGAATGTTTCCGATATGGTCAATTTTTCTGATGAGATGCTTGCTCAGACAATGGTTAAGGACGCTTATGCCATTGAAATGATCAAAGGCGCAGCGCAGCTTGCCGATAAAGGCGTTGAAGTGATGGAGCAGTGCCTGCGCGAACATACCACTGAGGCTGAGGCTGTAACGGAAGCTCAGTATGCTATGCGCAAGCTTTGGCAGGAAAAATACGTTAAATATGAGGTAAGCGGATTTGGCACTCATACAACAGGCATTATAGATTCTCTTAATTGCTGGGTTTTAAGCGGGCAGCGGCTTACCAGTTCTTGCGATTGTTCCGTGGATATCAAACCGCAGCTAGGCGAACTGATTCTGACATTTTGTTGGGGTAAGCTGGGCGGTTATCATGCCGAAAACGAGCGTTCCATGATTATGGGCGAAGGCGACGCTGTAAGAATGCGCGCCCTTGAAGCGATGTGGACGGCGCAGAAGAAAGTCCTGAGCATGGTCAAACCTGGCTGTCCGATCAAAGACCTTTACAACTCTGCGATGGATATATTTAAAGAGTTCGGCTTTGGCAATATCCTTCCTGGAAGAATTGGCCACGGGATAGGTTTGTCCCCTCATGAGGAACCGTCAATCTCTGGTACGAGCTCTCTTCTGCTGCAGCCCGGCATGGTATTCACTGTTGAACCTGGCTTAACTGACGAGGCGTGGGGGGCTGTTCATCATTCTAACACGGTTGTTGTCTCGGATACCGGTTGTGAGGTTTTAACTCACGGGGATAACGGACTTATCCGTATTTAACATCCAATCAATACATAACAGAGCGGGCATATTATGAAAATTTCCGTTATTGGAGCAGGGCGTATTGGTTTTGCGGCTGCCGGACATCTGGCTCTGTCCGGTCATGATGTCAGTTTGTATGAATTTCATGATTTTATGGATACGATTGTGGGACTGGCGGAGACGAATACTTTGAAAGTTGTTAACGCCCACGCTGAAACGGGGCTTCCCGAGGGCGATGCTCATCTTTCATATGTTGGTACGGATATCGAGAAAACCTTAACGGGAGCAGATGTGATATTGGTTGCCGTACCGGCTTTTGCTGAAAAGAGAGCTGCCGAAGTCTGCGCGCCCTTCCTCCGGTCAGGTCAATATGTAATTATGCTTTCGGGATGCATCTATGGCAGCGTCGAATTTACCAAGACAGTTCGTGAACACGGCAACAAATGCAGTTTAACAGTGGTAGAGATGAACAACGCTCCCTATGCGGCACGAAAGATCGATCAAACTACTTCACGTATTGGATGTTATAAACGTGGACTAGGTGTTGCTTCTTTTCCTGGAAAAAATGCGCAGGCAGCATGGGAGGTCTGCGTTTCCTTACTTCCTCAGGTAGATTTGTGGGATAGCCTGTTGGCGACGGGCATCTCTAACCCGAGCACGGGAGTGCATACTACTTCGGTAGTCTTTAATCCTCGATATGTGGAGGAAAAGGAAGAAGTGTTCATGTATCAGAAGGGGAAGCACCTCAGCGCCATGGGGGAATCAATTGCAAGGGTCAATATTGACATGGACAGAGAACGTCTGCAGCTTGACGGCATAGTGGGGTCTCTGAAACCTTGGCGGTATGTCTTCCGTGATTGGTATGAATATCTTGGAGTTCATGGAGAAGGCCTTGTCGAGATATTAAGCAGTAATCCAGGTCTTGCAGGAGGCCTTTTGCCTGTAAGCTTTGATAATCGTTTTCTTACAGAAGACGTTTCAATGGGGATTTGGCCTTTGGTTGAGTTACTTGAACGTTACGGTTTTTCCTGTGACGTTTGCAAGAGCGTCGCTGTTGCAGCGGCTTCACTTTCTGGCATTGACCTTAAAGGGAGGGCAAGGACTCTAAAGAGCTTGGGTTTGGGAAAACTCTCTATTCCAGAGCTCGAAGAGTATATCTATAACGGTATTTAATGCAAGAATCAGCTCGTAACGCTGATTGAATTTAGCTCATGCGTATTTTTATGCATAAAAGGAGATCTATTGATATGGCAATTAACGTTCGGGCAATTAAAGAAGAATTAAAAAAGTATGACCGTAAAGCGCTTTTAACAGCCAAGCATCGCAAGCTTCAGGCCAAATTGGCTGAAAAAGGGCTGGATGGATTGATTTGTTTTAAGCCGCAGAACACTTTCTTCCTGTCAGGATTCAATCCTATTTTGTTTAGCCACCCTGTGGTTGTAGTCCTGCCGGCTGTAGGTGATCCTGTTTTGTTGGTGCACAGCCTTCGCGCTAACCATTCAAAGGACGAATGCGTGCTTGATGATATCCGACTTTTTGGCAAATGGGGTAAGCAGAAGCCCTTAGCTAACGATGCTTATTCAGCTCTGGAAATTATTTGTGATGAACTGAAGCTCAAGGGCAAACGCCTTGGCTTTGAAGATGATTTTGTTTCAATCGCGCAGCATCAGAAGATCAAGGACGCTACTCAGGCTGCCGAGCTTGTGAGCATGTCAAGCACGTTGAACTACTGCAGAATGATTAAGGACGAGTATGATATTAATCTTCTGCGCCTTTCAGCTTATCTTGCTAATAAAGGTATGGCCGCAGCGGTTGAGAATATTCGCAAAACGGAAGCTGAGGTTAGCGCTGCCGCGGAAATTGCAATGCGAGAGACTTGGATCAAAGAACTTGGCGAATTTGAAGTCGGGGCTTTTGGCAATACAGAAGGTGGTATTGTCAACGCTCTATGGTGTTACTCCATGTCTGGTTTCCGTGTGCCCTATGGCTGTGACTGCCCTAAAAACCGCAAACCGTTGGATGGCGAAGTCTGTCTTCCCGTTGTTTGGAGTTCTATCAATAGCCTTCAAACTGAAAATGAACGTACGATTATCATTGATCAGCTTCCAGCAGAATATGAAAAAGCCTACGATGCGATGCTCGAAGCTCGTAAACGGGCTTTTAAGACGGCTAAAGCCGGCTTAAAAGTTGGGGAGTTGTATGACAATGCGACTTCAGCCTTTGTGGAAACGGGATTTGGTGAGTATCTGCCCGGACGCATTGGACATGGCCTTGGTGTGAGCCTTCATGAAGCCCCTTCTCTTGATAGAGGCAGCGATCTTTTGCTTGAAGCGGGGATGGTAATTACTATTGAACCAGGTCTCGTATTCCCTGGCTGGGGATCCACCAGAAATTCAGATTCCGTAGTTATCCGTAAGGATGGAATTGAGATTCTGACGGAGTACCCTGAAGAAAAGATTATTCGCTGACGTTATCGGAAAGCGTAAAAGGGTAATTGCACTAGCGAGATTACATATCTGATTATTTCAACCGCATGGACTGTCTATGCGGTTGAAATAATTTATGTGGTCCAGTCTTGGCTGAACAAAAGATAGAAAGGATTGAAAAATATGAAAATCGCACTTCTGGGGTTAGGAAAAATTGGTCATAACACCGCCGCTCTGCTTACGAGCAGAGGTTTTGAAGTAGTTGGATTTACTCGTGATACAGAAAAAGCAAAGGCCGTAAACGAACATGGAATTACCGTGACCGGCGCTTTGAATGGCAATTTTAAAGTAAAGGCGACGACGGATATCGCGGAAGCAGTCGCGGACGCTAAATTTCTGGTTGTGACGACGACGTCCAGAGGGCATAAACCAATGGCGCAGCTTTTAAAGGGGCATCTCGAAGAGGAACAGCGCATTGTGATTTTTACAGGCAACTGGGGCGCCTATGAATTCTACAGCGTTTTAAAGGACGAGGTCCGGGCTAAGCATATTGTTATCGGTGAGACAAGCGGTAATATGGCGGCTTCACCCTCCTTGACTTATCCCGCGACGACGCTTATGAAACCTTCAAAGAAACAGATGAGTTTTGCCACAATTCCCGGTTCGGCTGGAGTAAAGACCGTGGGGGAACTAAAACAGGCGTTTCCGGAATTCTATGCGGTTGACAACGTGCTTGACACCTCGATGAACAACACGAACCCACCGGTGCATGTGCCCTTCTGCATTTTTAATATTACTCGTATGGCCAACGGTGAAGACGCAAAATTTTATGAAGAGTGTCTGCCTGACATTCTGCTGAAATTTACCATGGCGGCGGACGCCGAACGCTGCGCTGTCACAAAGGCTGTGGGCGGCACTCCCAGATCTATTCTCGAATTGATGAACACTGCTTGGAACGTGCATTATGATAACATTAAAGATTTGGGGCTGAACAATGAGAGCCTTAAAAAGGTGATGCTTCCTAAGACCCCCTATCATCGATTCCTTACCGAGGACGTCCCCTTTGGTTTTCTTGCCATCAGCCGTTTGGGCAAAAAATATGGTGTTCCGACTCCTAGAATTAATATGTTGGTGGATGCTTATCGTTTCCTGCTGGCGGAAAAAGCAGAGATGGACGGTCCCGAATTTAACATTGAGATGTCTGAGATCCTCTAACTGTCCTAATTCTTGCGGATTTCTCTTACTGGTCTTTTTGTCCATTTTATATAATTTTTATCTGGATTCTGTCGGTTGGATTATCAGTTATTTTTTTTATAGTGTCTCTATAGTTTTTTAGGAAAAATCTTATCAAGTATAAAATAAACTTAATGGAATAAAAGGCGCTGCCTGAATTGCGGGGAAGAGGAAGTGAAACGTCTTTTAGTTGTTTTTACAGGCAGTATGATCGCCAGAGGATAGGGTAAGGGTGGAAAAACGTCTGTATTAGGAGCTTCTGATCGCTTAAAACAGAAGTGGTTTTCGTGAACCATTCGGTTCTCCTAGTTTTGATAGTTCTGAGCTAGACCCCGGTCATTGGACGGTTATATCGCGTTGTATATCAGACGAGCTCGGCAAAGGGGTTTCTGGTGTCTTGATGCTTCACGGCACCGATACTATGTCGTATACTGCGGCCTGGTTGAGCTTGTGTTTTGGTAATTTATCCATTCCCATCATACTTACGGCTAGTCAGTTGGCTTTGGATTATATGCCAGAAGATGTAATATCGAACTTACGTGGAGCAGCTGCGGCTTGTTGCGCGGATCTGCAGGGAGTCTTGGGCTACTTTAACTGGAAGCTGGTTCCAGGCGACAGGGCTCGTAAGACTCATGCAATGCCCCCGACACATTTAACGTTGTTGAGAATGGCTGTTTTTCTCAGCCAGGGCCTTTAATTGTCGCGTGCAGTCAGGCGGAAGGAGGAGTAAAATACCCTAAAAGCTATGACCGCGTTAGTGCGCAAAGGATTTAGAGTGTGGGGGCAGGCGGACAGACGGTTGAATTTGTTCATAGTCTCTGTTGCTATGCCTTAGCGATAGCGCCGGATTCCCCTGGTAGAGTTTTAAGTCGTTTCTTGAGAGAATGCGAAGCGTAAACGTTTTTTAGGGAGGAAGCAAAATGAATAAACGAGAGCGAATTCAAGTTGTTCTTTCTGGAGCTCAGCCTGATCGGTTGCCTTATTCTTTGTGGACGCATCTGCCTGGTATTGATCTTGATCCTATCAAATTGGCTGAAGCCACGTATGAGTTTTATAAAAACTATGATGTCGATTTTATTAAGACGATGGATAATGGCATGTACGCCGTGGAGGATTTTGGCTGTGAAGTCGACTTCTCTGAGGTCGCTAGCGGCGGAGTGTCTAAGATCACACATTCTCCAATTCAGACTCCTTGGGACTGGAAACAGTTACAAGTTCATTCTTGTGAGGAAGGAGCTCTTGCAAGAGAACTGACGTCCTTGAAACTTCTTCTTGAAAAAGTGCGGGCAGAAAATGTCCCCGTACTCTTCACTGTTTTCAGTCCTTTGACGATTGCTGATAAACTTTCAAAGAAACTGGTGCTGAAGCATATTGCCGAAGGGTACAGCCCGGAAGTTCACTATGCTTTAAACGTGATTGCTGAAACTACGGCGCAGCTGGCAAAGAAAGCTATTGAACTGGGAGCTGACGGAGTTTTCTTCGCTTCGCAGATGAGTTCTTACAACGTAACGACCGACAACATTTATCGCGAGTATGGCAAACCTTATGACCTTCAAGTTCTAGAAGGCGCCAAAAATGGCTGGTTTAATACAATCCATGCTCATGGCAATAATATCATGTTCGAACTCCTTCGAGATTATCCAGTCGCCGCTTTTAACTGGCATGCGTGGGAAACTTTGCCAACTATGGATGAAGCACAGCTGATGACCGGAAAATGCCTGATGGGTGGATTGCAGAGAATGGACATCACTGATCATCATAAGAATGAGATTCAGCACCAAATTTACGAATGTTTTAAACTCCTTGGCGGAAGAAAACTTATTTTAACGCCGGGGTGTGTGATTCGCTATCCGCTTGATAGTGCGATGCTTGCCTTTATTAAAGAAGCGAAAGAGTTTGCAGAAAATGTTTTTAGAAACAACGGACGATTGTAATACCCATGATTGAATTACAAAAATACCTGGGAAAGGGGCTCTTTGAGCACCCCCGCCCAGGTATTTTTGCAGGGAGAAAATCTTATTGATCTGATACATCTTTTGATTGGCGCATATTCAGGAAGCTTTGCTTGTTATGTCTAGTATAGTGTTCTGTGAACGAGAGCCCTTGCGAGAGGGCAAATTCTTCTTTTGTCATTCTAATAAATTCTCTGGTTAGTCTTGAGGCGTATCTATTGCGTTGTACCATAATAGCGATGTTTGTTTGCATCGGGAAGTTGGGCAAAGGGTACATACAGATAGAGTTAAACAGGTCGAGTTGGTTCTTTTTTAATTCAAAGTAAATTGATGGGCAAATAGTGATTCCTAATCCGCGCGCGCATAAGTTAATGAGCGTGTTGATACTTTTCGTCTCGAGAATGATGTTGGGCTTAAAACCACTTTCAATACATACGTCCTGAAAAATTTTTCCAATCCTCTTGGTGACGTCAAAACACAGAAATGGGCAGTTTTTAAAAGATTCTATAGAAATATTCTGAGGATGAGTGTTTAAGTTTTCTATTTCTTCTTTGGAAAGATAGGTGTTTAATATCTCTGGAGCAGCATATATGGCATAGTCCTCGATACAAAGAGGATAGCTGATGAAATTTAGTTTATCTTTAGGCTCTATGCCAATAGCAACGTCTATTTTTCCTTCAATCAGAGTATTGAAGATCTCTTCAGAGCTTTCTTCCTGTAATTGGATTTGGACTTCTGGAAAAGACTCGCGAAATTTTGGTAATATATAAGGAAGGTAGATAGAACTTCGCGTTGGAGTAATCCCTATGCGGATATTTCTGTTTCTTTGATTGACAATATCTTGCATCTGCATCAGCATTTGGGATTTTATATCCAGTATTCGTGCTGCATTGGCAGCAAAACAAGTTCCTGCTTCTGTCAAGGTCAAACGGGCTCCTCTGTCAAAAAGAACCATATCGAGTTCTTTTTCAAGATTGAGAATGTGCTTGCTTAAAGATTGCTGAGAAAGGTTTAGAATTGAAGCTGCTTTTGTAATATTCTGTTCTTTAGCTACTGCTAAAAAATACTCTAAATTTAGAAAATTCATTGAAATTTCTCCAGACTCTAATTTTTTTGAACACAGTTGACAAGCAAATTGTTTCCCGCTTCTTTTTTCTAGGTACGAGATGCTTTACTTCTTCTAACGAAGATAACAAAAAAACTTTATTCTATCAATAGTAGAATTGGAGAATTTGTGGGGGATAGGTTCTGCATGTTGTCGTGTTCAGCTATGTTGTCTTGAGAAAGAATTTTAAAATTAAACATTGATATTAAACGTGATCAATGGTCTCGCTTTTTATATAAAATACATCTTTTTCTTTATATATAGGAAGTTTCGATCATAGTTTATTGTAATTTGAAAGTTTAGAATTCTTGGGGGTCATCATAAGAAAAACCGGTCGGGCAGATCTGGAGATATCTGCCCGACCGGTTTTTTTATCCTTCTTTTTTGCCGCGGAGGAGCTTCCAGAGTGACCACAGCCCGAAGACTGCGAGGGACGGCAGGGTGCCCAGGGCCAGGTAGTAGGTCTTGTCGCTGGCGCCTTGTTCCTGGGTCAGCAGCGCGAAGACGTAAAAGACGCTGTAGAGGACGCAGAAAGCTTTCATGCCGCCGCGGGTCCTTTTGTTGAAGAGGGTGTACCAGTTCATCAGACAGGGGACGATCAGCGTGACGACCACGATAAGCGCTTTGGAGAGCAGGCTGAAGTCCGCCGTTTCGGCGGCACGTTTGGCTTCGGCGGCTCGGGCCGCCTCGCGGGCTTCCTCTTCGGCGCGTCTTTTTGTGCAGACGGGGCAGACGTTGTTGAACATCAGCGAGCCGCAGTCGGGGCATTTCTGGCCTTGATCGCCGGCTTTAACGCCGCATTTTGGACAGACCGTGCCCTCGTACTGGGTGCCGCAGTTGTTGCACGTGGAAGAGAAAGTCTTTCCCCCGCAGTTGGGGCATTCCGCTACCTGGTCTTCGTAGCGGGTCCCGCAGTAAACACAGATTTTCATGTGACCACCTCATGACTGTCGATGTTGGCGCCCGAATCACGTTCCAGGGCGGGAAGAGAAAAAATTATACTTTCTAATATAGCATATCCCCGGTTAAAATTCCAGCCTTACCTTTTTCTTGAAGATGGCGCAATTTTCACTTCGCGAATTTTGGCGGATCTCGCTGTACGATTCTCTAAAATCGTGCTATATTCTTTAATTATCTATGTTTAGGAGGAAAACCTTTTGGAAAACAGACGTGACATTCTGGCCCGGGTGCCCGTGGGACGAGCCCTGATTCGTCTTTCGGCGCCTGCCGTGGTCGGGATGATGGTGATGGCTTCGTACAACATGGTGGATACGATTATGATCGGATGGGGAGTGGGCTCGCTGGGGATCGCCTCGGTGGCGGCGTCGTTCCCCGTCCAGTTTATGGTGAACGCCGTAGGCATGTGGCTTGCCATGGGAGTGGCTTCGCTCCTGGCGCGCAGCCTGGGGGCGGAAAAACAGGTGCAGGCCGAAACAGCGCTGGCCAACGGGGTCACCATCGGGCTGGTGGTGTGCGCCCTCTGCTGGGGCGCCGGCGAAATCTTCATAGAGCCCCTGATCACCTTCTGCGGGGCCACGCCCATTATGCGCCCCCTTTCGAGGGAGTATCTGCGCATCACCTTCTGCGGTTCGCCGGCGATCGTGCTGGGCTGTATCTTCCTCAACGGCATCCGCGCCGAGGGCGGCACTCGCTTCACCATGATGACCCAGCTGGCCGCGGCGCTGACGAACTGCGCGCTTGACTATGCGTTCATCTTCTGGTTTGGCTGGGGCGTGGCGGGCGCGGCGTGGGCCACGGTGATCGGGCAGATGGTGATGCTGGTTTTCAGCTTTGCTTACTATCTGCGCGGCCACACCATGGTCAAGCTGAACATGGCCTATTGGCGGCCTCAGATGGTGCTGATGAAGGACATCGTCAGCGTGGGCTTTTCCGATTTTGCCCGCATTGCCTCCAACTGCCTGGCCATCGCCCTTTTGATGCACACGGCGGTGCAGTACGGTACGGAGCTTCACCTTGCGGCCTACGGTATCTGCAGCCGCCTCCAGACGTTCACGGTGAAGCCCATTTTTGGCTTGGGGCAGGGGCTGCTGCCTCTGGTGGGCTTTAACTACGGTTCCGGCGATTATGACCGCGCGAAAAAAGCCGTCAAGTATGCCGTCATGTTCGCCTTAGTCTTCACGTCGGCGGTCTCCCTGGTGGTCATGACCGATCCCGAGATCTTCATCCGCTTTTTCACCGACGACCCGGAACTGATCAAGGCCTCCGTCCCGGCGGCCCGGGCCATGCTCGCCATGTTCTGCCTTGTGGGGGTCCACGTGGTTATTACGGTCATGTTTCAGGCGCTGGGCTTCGCGAAGGAGGCCATCTTCCTGTCCATGTGCCGCCGCCTGATCTTCCTGGTGCCGCTGATGTTCATCCTGCCGCCCTTGTTCGGCATCCTCGGTGTGTTCATGGTTTACTCCGTCAGCGATTTGCTCTCCTTCCTGTGCTGCCTGGGACTGCTGATCAAGCACAGGCACGTGCTGAACAAGGAACCGGCGCTGACGGCCCAGTGTCAGGGAGCGGGGGATTGAAGCTCTGCGGGCGGAGCCTCTCTCCGCCCGCCAAGGCGATATCGGTTTCACTTTTGCTCCTCCATCGGTACGTTTCTGATCAAAAAAACATCGTAAAGACGTCCAGTCTTCCGGCAGAACGGGCCGGGGCTGGACGTCTTTTTTGTTGGGGCGGAGGGCTGCTGGGAGTGGAGGGGGATAATTAAAATGTATTGTCTTTTTTTGCAGTTTTTTTGTAGAAATAAACGTAAAATGTTGGATATTTTTTAATGACTTTGAAAAAAGCCTGAATTTGTTTCTTATGGTATAATTAATTTGAATAATACGTTACCGAAGCTTACGGGAAACGAAAAGTTTCCTGAAGAAAGAGAGAACTTGCGGCGAAACGGCCTAAAACCTGGGCTGGCGCGCTCTGATGTTTCATACGGGGCTTCCGGAAAGTGAAAAAATCCGGGGCAGGGCCCGCGCGGGAGCGCCTCTGGCGGCGGCGTTGCCTATGCGGCGGGGCAAATCTTTACAATGACAAAAAACTCTTTTAAGGAGGAACGTTGGATGAAAAAAGTATTGATTCTCGATTCGGATAAAGATACGATCGTGCAGATTAAAAATTTTCTGAGCTCCGAAGGCTATGGCATGGAAATCCTTTCCGACGGCATCGAGGGGTGCCAGAAGGCGCTGAACGGAGACTGGAGCGCTGTGCTGACCGAGAGCACTCTGACGGGGATGAACGGCTTCGACTTGATTCGCAAGGTGCGCGAGGAGAGCAATGTGCCGATAATCATGATTTCCCGCTCCGACAACGAGGTGGACCGGATTCTGGCTCTGGAGTTCGGCGCTGACGATTATGTGTCCAAGCCTTTGCCGATACGCGAGTTCATGGCGCGGTTCCGGGCGCTGATGCGGAGGTGCAGCTCCCTGCGCGTGGTGGACGATGTGAAAATTTCCGAGATCACCGGCGACATTCACGTTTTTCCAAAGGCCCACTGCGCCTATAAGGGCGACCAGCTGCTCGACCTGAGCAACATGGAATACCGCCTTCTTGAATACCTGATCCAGCGCTCGAGCGCGCAGGTGACCCGCGAGGAGCTGGTGAGAAACGTCATGGGGCGCGAGTACGACACTCTGGACCGCAGCGTGGACATGCACATCAGCTGCCTGCGCAAGAAGATCGGCCCCTATCCCGACGGCAGCTCGCGCATCCGCACGATCCGCGGCGTAGGCTATCTCTACGCGCTTCCGGCCACGCCCCCTGAAGCGTAGAACAAAAACGAGAGGACCCCGCGGAGGGAAAATGTTCCACGTGGAACATTTTTCCCTCCGCGGGGTCCCTGTCATAAAAACGCTATAGAGCCGCCGGCCGAATCCGCGCCATCAGGTATTCGTCGGCGTAGGCTCCGCCGCGGATGGCCGCTTTGCGTTTCAGCCCTTCTTTTTCAAAGCCCAGGCTCTCGTACAGGTGGATGGCCCGGGTGTTGTCGCTGAACACGCAAAGTTCGACGCGCACCAGCATGAGCCAGTTGTCGGCCAGGTCCAGAAGGGTTTTCATCAGCGCGGTTCCCACGCCGCAATCCTGGTAGTCTCGATGGACCATGATTCCCACCGAGGCTGAGTGGCGCAGGCGCGGCGAGGGGAAGAGCGTGAGCCCCGCCAGGCCGATCAGCTTCTCACCATCTCGATCGTCCTGGACGACTGCGGCGAATTGATGGGAGGACTTGTCCAGCGACAGGAGGTATTTCTCCGAGTCTTCTACGCGCTCCGACGGGATTCCCAAAATGGTCTCAAAGACGCCGGGCATTCTCCGCAGCTCGTTGACGCCCTGGGCATCGCCCGGCCTGACGGGCCTGATCGTAAATTCCATATCTATCATCGCTCCTTTGTTATTTCAGCATTCTCCAGAGAGTGCTGCGACTGATGTCCAGGCGTTTTGCCGTCCTGGTCTGGTTCATGTTCTCCTGAGCGAAGACCGACAGGACGATCTCGCGGGTGATCTCGCTCAGGGAACCTTTGAGGTTGACGCCGGATGAAAGAGAAGGTTCGGCCTGGCGGCGTTCCTCTTTCAGGGCCTCCTCGACGGCGGCGGCGGGGATGTAGGACATGGGGGCCGCGACGACCAAAGCGCGTATTACCCGGATCAGTTGATCGATATTGCGTTCCCAGGGAAACTTTTGAAGCAGCAGCATGGCCTCGGGCGTGAACCCCACGACCTGCGTACCCAGCTGGGCGTTGAGCGAATTGATGTAGAGTCCCGCGAGGGTGGGAATGTCGCCGCTGTGGCGGCGCAGAGGCGGAATCTGAACGGTGATGCAGGAGAAATTTTCGCGCAGATAGATGTAGAAGTCGTCGCGCTCGCTGAAATCACCGCCCAGCGAACAGGAGAGGATAATCCGGTTGCGCCGGGCCACGGCGGTGCTGCTGAAGTAAGTCTCCAGCCTGAGGCGCTGCCCGGGCGGGATGCGCTCCACGCATCGGATATAGAACGTGAGCCCCCTGTCGCCAAGGGGAGAGCTTTCGCTCTCGAGCAGGTATTTCCAGTGGGTTTCGTTCATCATGCGGCAGTCGAGCCGGATCATGGAGCTGCCGCTCAGTTTGCTGTGGTCGTAGATGTAACGCGCGAACCGGTCTTTGCCGGTACCTGGTTCGCCGACCAGCAGCACCGGCTGGTCGGCGGCAGCGCAGCGGTTGATCCTGTGGATGACCTTCCGCATGACCTCGCTGTCGCCAAGGAAATTCTCAAAGGGCGCGGTCTCGGAGCTTTCCTCTGGGTCATAACAGCGCAGTACGCGGTCGCTGAAAAGCTCCGGCCAGGGCTGCCTCGAGAGCGTGTAGACGCAGCGATTCCGGCCGCCCGAACTGACGGCGCGCCCGCTGATGGAAAGCCTTTGATTCTTGAGGCGCCGGATCAGCCTGAGCCGCTCGCCGGAGAGCACGGCGGGAACATTCTTTTTCAAGGTGTCCAACAGCTTGAGAGACCCTTCCTTCAACGTGGAAAATTGAAGTTCGCCCCCGGCTCCGAACACGGCCACTTCCTCGTCGAGACTGCCGATCACGTCGCACAGAAGGTTTCTGCTGTCCTGAACGTCTTTATAGTAATTTTGCAGCTGTAGAGCCCGTTGAAAGGCGTCCTCAATGCTTTCGATGCCCGAGGTGATCAGGATCGCGTTCATGCCGAGCTTTTGGGCTACTGTGGTGGTCACCATGTCGCCCAGGACGATGCGGCGGCCGCGCCCTTTCAGTTCCCTGAGCTGTTCCAGGGCTTCGTCGGCGCTGTGAATCGTGATGATGGGCGTATCATATTGAAGCAGGTCACAGAGCAGCGACGCGGCTTGGGTGATGCTGGGAAATCCCATGACGGCGAAATCCTCCGAAAAGCCCCGGGCCAGGCGGATAGCCCGCAGAATGTCGTAGACCGAGAGGTTCACCTCGCAGACGGGGATGGAGAAATGGCGACGGATTTCCTCGGCGGTCCCGCCGCGGGAGATGATAGCGTCGATGCCGTTTTTTACGTTCTCGGAGACGGCCCTGACGCCGTCGTCCAGATCGCCTACCAGGACGGTCAGTTCCAGATCGCTGCGCCGCGCGGCGATATTGGCCATCACGTCGCGCATTCCTTCGTAGGGGGCGATGCAAAGCAAACGGATTTTTTCCATTTTCAGACACCTCATAAAGGGGAAATGTCTTATTTTAACACGTATATAAGAAAAATTAAGCTAAAATACGAGAAATATTTTCATCTTTATTTTTAAAAAAAGAATTAAAAGGGTTCTGCGCCGCAGTTTGTCGGAGCAGAACCCTTTTATGTTTAAAAATGAAACAGTTCCTTGAAAAAAGTTTCATGATGAGACTAAAAAAGCGACTTTGCCTCTTGATTGACGAGCTTTTTTTTCTTATGCTCATCATGAATCAAAACTTTAAAACAGATCATGGAGACCTGAGGAAGAACGGAGTTGACAGCATGTTCCGATTGCTCATACTGGCTGACGATTTTACGGGCGCTCTCGACTCGGGGGTGCAGCTGGCGAAATGCGGGGCCCATACCCATGTGACGACCAATCTGAACCTTTCTTTCGAGCCTTGGAAGGAGGACGCCAGGAACTCCGTGGTGGTGGTCGACACCGAGTCGCGGCACCTGGAACCGCGCCGGGCCTTTGAGATCGTGTGCGGCATCGCCAGGCGGGCGGCGAAGGCGGGCGTTCCCGTGATCTACAAAAAAACCGATTCGGCGCTGCGCGGCAACGTGGGGGCCGAGCTGGAGGGCGTTTTGGAGGGCAGCGGGGCCCGGCGGCTTGTCTTCGTTCCGGCCTATCCCAAGCTGAACCGGCTGACCCGCGGCGGCGTGCAGTATATCGACGGCGTTCCCGTGAAGGAGAGCGTCTTTGGGCGCGATCCCTTCGAGCCCGTGACGGAATCGTCGGTATCGGCGATTATCGGCCGCCAGAGCGGTGTGCCCGTGGTTCCGTTGGCCGAGGGCGCTTCGCTTCCCCAGCCAACGGGGCGGATGGAGATCCTTCTCTGCGACGTCTCGTCGGACAGGGCCTGCGCCGAAATCGCGGGCAGGTTGGGCGAGATGAAACCAGTTACGGTGCTGGCGGGGTGCGCTGGATTTGCGGAGTATCTGCCGAGGTTGCTTCATCTGCATCAGCCCCTGCCCCCCTTGACCGTGACGGACAAAGGACTGCTGGTGGTCTCGGGCAGTCTGAACCCGATCACGGCGGCGCAGCTTGACCACGCCCGCCGCAGGGGATTTGACGCTTGGCGCCTCACGTCCGAACAGATGCAGAGGGGCATTCCCGCCGGGGCCGAGGGCGACGCGGCGGTGGAGGGGATCACGGCGCTCTACGGTCGGAAAAAACGGCTTCTTCTTTACGGCGAAGCGCCGGGAGAGGGCTGGGAACGCTCCGGTTTTGAGGAAAAAAGCCGCGACGTGGCCCGCCATATGGGCGAGCTTGTCCGGCGGCTGTACCTGCGGGGCGTGAGGGGCGTCTTCATGGTGATGGGCGGCGACACCTTGAGCGGCGTGCTGGCGAGCATGGAATGCACGCGCATGAGGCCGCTCTGCGAGATCGAGCCTGGCGTGGTGCTGTCCCGTGCCGAACTGCCCGAGGGCAGCATGATGATCGTTTCCAAATCGGGCGGCATGGGCTCGAAAGAAGCTTTTGTCAACGCTGCGCGATTCATCGAAGAGCATTACGGGGCGAGCGAATGAATCGCTGTTTACCGGCGTCACTCGCTAAACGTCCCAGCTGCTCGAATCCTTCCCCGGCCCAATCCTCACCGTACAAACGTACGCCTCCGGTTGGGCCGGGGGAAGGCTTCTTCGCATCTGGAACGTTTATCGAGCGCCGCCTCCCTGCGCTGCTGGCGTAAAAGCCGGTTCAAAAGCAGGGGCAAAGGCGGGGGCCAAAGATTGAATCGCAATGGGCGCAAAGGTCACGCGGAGGATCGCAAAGTAAACCCCAAATAAAGGCCAAGTAACGCTCAGCAGTTCAATAGAAATGAGAATTATCAAGGTTTTTTACTGATTCACAGGTTTTATTCTACAAAGTTTTGCGCTTTAAGGTTTTGACCTGTACTGCTGAACCATCTCTTTTTTCAGCAGCTGGGACGTTTAGCGAGTGACGCCGGTACGCCGGTAAACCGCAATTTATATGATGATTGCAGGAAAGGAGTTTTTTTATATGGCGATGAAAAACTATTCGCTGCGCATGCCTCAGAAGGTCTATGCCGGCGAGGGGGCTTTGGAGAACGTGAAAATCGCGGCGACGGGCGCTCGGAAAGCGGCGCTCTTTACCGATCGGGGGCTTGCCGCCGCGGGGTTGATCGACGGGACGCTGAAGCTGCTCGGCGAAGCCGGCGTGGAGACCTCGGTGATCGATAACCTGGCCATCGAACCCACGGTGGATCAGGCCGCGGAGAGTGTCGCCGCTTTCCGCGCCGTGAAGGCTGACCTGATCGTAGCCGTGGGCGGCGGCAGCGTGATGGACGCGGCAAAGCTGGCGTCGGTGCTCGATACTGACGCTTACGGCATCCGCGACCTGCTGTCCAATCCGGCGCTGGCTAAAAAAACCGTGCCTACGCTGATGATTCCCACCACCGCCGGCACTGGCGCCGAGGCCACGCCCAACGCGATCGTGACGGTGCCCGAGAAGAAACTGAAAGTGGGCATCGTCAACGATCAGATGATCGCCGACATGGTGATTCTGGAGGCCGAGATGATCCGCCGGCTGCCGCGCCCCGTGGCGGCGTCTACGGGGATCGACGCCCTGGCCCACGCGATTGAGTGCTACACCTCCAACAAAGCCACGCCCTTCAGCGACCTCTTCGCCATGAGGGCCATGCAGCTGATCTTTCCTCATATCGAGGCGGCCTGCGACCCGTTGAAAGAGGACATGGAGGCCAAACGCGCCATGCTCCTGGCGTCGTTCTTCGGCGGCGTGGCGATCACGGCAGCGGGTACCACGGCGGTTCACGCCCTGTCCTACCCTCTGGGCGGCAAGTACCACATCGCCCACGGCGTGTCCAACGCCATTCTGCTGGCGCCGGTCATGAAGTTTAACGAACCCGCTTGCCGCGAAGAACTGGCGCGGGTTTACGACGGAATCAACCCTCAAAGGCCCCTGCCCGCGGAGGAGAAATCTGCCTGGGTGGTGAACCGTCTTGGGAGCCTGGTCAAGAACCTCGACATTCCCACCGACCTGAGCCGCTTCGGCGTCACGGCCTCGGATCTTGAGGATCTGGTCAGCGCCGGCATGGAAGTGACGCGCCTCCTGGTCAACAACAAGCGCACCGTGACGCCCGGCGACGCCCGCGAGATCTACCGGCAGATCCTGCCCCGTTAAAGCGGAGAAGACGTATGAATAGACCTCTGATTGGCATCACCATGGGCGATCCCGCGGGCTGCGGTCCCGAAATCGCCGTGAAGGCTCTGGCCGACCCTGGGCTCTACGAGCGCTGCCGCCCCCTGATCGTGGGCGATCCGAAGGTCATGGCCGACGCGTTGAGAATCGCCGGCCGTCCCGAGCTGAAGATCAACGCCGTCGCGTCGCCTAGGGATGGCGTCTACCAGTTCGGGACCTTAGACGTATACGCCCTCGACCTGGTGGATATGGACCGCCTGGTTTACGGCAAGGTGCAGGCCATGGCCGGCGAGGCGGCTTTCCAGTGCGTGAAAACCGTGATCGGGCTGGCTCTGGCCGGCGAGATCGACGCCACAGTGACCAACCCGATCAACAAGGAGGCCATCAACCTGGCGGGGCATCACTATTCAGGCCATACGGAAATCTACGCCGATTTCACCCACACGAAAAAGTACACCATGATGCTGGCCCATCAGGAGATGCGCGTGGTTCACGTGTCCACACACGTGTCGCTGCGCGAAGCCTGCGACCGGGTGAAAAAGGACAGGGTCCTCGACGTGATCCGCATCGCCCGCAAAGCCTGTATGGACTTGGGCATCGAGGCGCCCCGCGTGGGCGTGGCGGGGCTGAACCCCCATGCCGGCGAGAACGGCATGTTCGGCCGGGAGGAGATCGACGAGATCATTCCCGCCATCGACGCGGCGAAAGCCGAGGGTATCGACGCCATTGGTCCGCTGCCGCCCGACACGGCTTTTTCGAAGGAGCTGGGCGGCTGGTACGATATCGTGGTCTGCATGTACCACGATCAGGGGCATATTCCCCTCAAGGTCGTAGGCTTCGTCTATGACAAGGAAAAGAAGATGTGGGACGCCGTGGCCGGCGTTAACGTCACACTGGGGCTGCCCATCATCCGCTCTTCGGTGGATCACGGCACGGCCTTCGGCCACGCGGGAACGGGCGTCGCCAACGAACTGAGCCTGGTGAACGCCGTTGACTACGCGATTCGTTTGGCTCAGGCCAAATCGCGGCTGGGAGATGCATAATCATGATTGAAATTAAAGGAATTGTCGCGCCGATTCTGACGCCCATGAACGAGGATGAAAGCGTCAACGAAAAGGAACTGCGGAACCAGGTAAATCGCCTGATCAAGGCCGGCATCCATGGGCTTTTCCCTTTTGGCACCAACGGCGAGGGCTATATTCTCGGCGAGGAGGAGAAGCGTTTTGTTCTGAGCGTGGTCATCGATGAAAACCGCGGCCGCGTGCCCGTTTACGCCGGAACGGGCTGCATCGGCACGAAGGCCACCATAGGCCAGTCGCTGATGGCCCAGTCTCTGGGCGCCGACGTGCTGTCGATCATCGCGCCGTCCTTCGCTGCGGCGTCGCAGAACGAGATCTACGAGCACTACAGGACGATCGCCGAGGCCGTGAAGACGCCCATAGTGCTCTACAACATTCCCGCCCGCACTGGCAACGCCATCGCGCCGGCTACGGTGGCCCGCCTGAGCCGGATCGACATGATACGGGGAGCCAAGGACAGCAGCGGTAATTTCGACAACATGCTCCAGTACATCGAGCTGACCAGGGGGGTGGACTTCAGCGTGTTGTCGGGCAACGATTCGCTGATCCTGTGGAACCTCCTGGCCGGCGGCAAAGGCGGCATCGCGGGCTGCGCCAACGTTTACCCCAGGACCATGGCGTCGATCTACGACCTGTTCGCGGCTGGCGACCTCGCGAAGGCCCGGGAGGCGCAGGACAGCATTAGACCTTTCAGAAACTGCTTCAAGTTCGGCAATCCAAACACGATCGTCAAGACCGCGGCGGCCCTGTTGGGCTACCCCGTTGGCAAGTGCCGCGCGCCCTTCAACAGCGTTTCCGAAGAGGGGCTTGAAGCTTTGAAGCGCGTGATGGCTGAAAACGAAGCGAAGGGAATGCGTTAACTTAGGGGTGAATCGGGGAGGGATTTTCCCGGTTTCTCGCGCATATGGCGCATACAAAAAAGAGGCAGCACACTTTACAGAGGAGGCAGAATAACATGAAGTTGAGCATGAGAAAAACAGTATTGACGGGCCTGGCAGTCCTGGCCTCGGCAGGAATGGCCTGCGCGGCGGCCTATGAGCTGAAAGACCCCGTCCACCTGGTCTTTGCGACCCAGGACGTGGGTACCGGCGCTTATCAGTACGCCTCGGCCATTTCCAACGTGTTCCTGAAGAGCCTTCCCACAGGCTCCAACGTGGACCTGACCACTGAGTCGCCCGGCGGTGTGGGCGCCCCCATCATCATCGAAAAGCAGCGTTGTGACATTGTTATGAGCAACGCCGGCCCCGCCCAGTGGGCTTACGAGTCGGGCATCCTGAAAAGCGGCCCCACGAAAAATGTGACCGTCATCGCCGGCGGCCTGGGGCACGACTTCCTGAACGTGCTCTTCACCAAGGCCTTTGTGGACAAGACGGGCATCACCACCGTCGAAGAGCTGGTCAAACAGAAATATCCCGTCAGGATCGCCATCAAGAAGGTGGGGTCTCTGGGCAACCTGGCCTGCGTCAAGCTGCTCGAGTCCTTCGGGCTCACGGCGAAGGACGTGGAAGCTTGGGGCGGCAAGGTCAACCTTCTGGGGGGCGACGCCATCAAGACCTACCTCCAGGACGGCATGGCCGACATGACCGTGGACCACGTGGCGGCCGGACAGGCCAACACCACGGAACTCTGCATGACCAAGGAAATGTACTTCCCTCAGCTCGGCGACGAGACCCTCGAGAAGCTGACCAAGATGGGATTCTCCTACATCACTATCGAGCCCAACACCTGGAAGGGCCAGACCGCAGTGATCAAGTCCGTGGGATCCCAGCAGGTCATCCTCGTGAACAAGGCCATGGACAACGCTGTGGCCTACGCCCTCACCAAAGCTCTTTGCGAAGGCCGCGGCGAACTGTCCAAGCAGCTTGCGGCTCTGTCACACTTCGACCCCGAGAAGGCCGGACTTCCCGTCATGACCGGCGCTCCCGTCCATCCCGGCGCCGAAGCTTACTATAAGGATAGGGGCTACATCAAGTAAGGTTTCGCAGGTCCGTTCGTAATGAGAAAAAGCGTAGCCGGAGGTGCGAACTTCTGGTTACGCTTTTATAGGCAAACGTTGTTTCTACGCAACCCTTTGGAGGAACGAACAATGGAAAAAAACAAGATGACGCCAAGACGGGCCCTGTTGATCGCTGTCGCGCTGGTCTTTGTGGCGTTTCAGCTCTATATCGCGCTGATCAGGCCCCTCGATCCGATGCTCCAGAGTCCCTTCCACCTGATTCTCGCCCTGCTAGTGGTCTTCCTTGTCAACCCCGCGGACAAGCATTCGGAAAAGCCTTGGATGAAATGGCTCGACGCTCCCTTTTTCGCGGGCATCCTTTTTCTGATCTACTACGTCTTCTCGGAAACTCAGCACCTAGTGGAGCGCGTCCAGTACGTGGACGAGGTGACGAATTTCGACAAGATCGCCACGGTGGTCTGCATCATCGTGCTGATGGAGGCGGTGCGCCGCGTTCTCGGCAGCGTGCTTTTCTTCTTTATCCTGTTCTTCCTGGTCTACGACTGGATTGGCCCCTGGTGTCCCGGCATCCTGTTCTTCAAGGGCACTAACATGGAGAGCTTTACCGAGGTCATGACGCTGGGCTCCGGAGGCGTTTACGGCACGCCGCTCTACACCTCGGCCACCTGCCTTTTCTACTTTATACTGTTCGGCGCCTTCTTCTCTCAGTGCGGCGGCGGCCAGCTTCTGATCGACTTCGGCATGAAGTTCTCCAATAAGAGCGCCGGCGGCCCTGCGAAGGCGGCGGTCATCTCATCGGGGCTTCTCGGAATGATTTCGGGCAGCGCCGTGGCGAACGTGTCTACCACGGGCGTCATGACCATTCCCATGATGAAGAAAGTGGGCTATCTGCCCCACCAGGCGGGGGCCATCGAAGCCGTAGCCTCCACGGGCGGCCAGATCATGCCGCCCATTATGGGCATCGGCGCCTTTATCATGGCCGAAATGCTGGGCATCCCCTACATGAAAGTGGCGGCGTCGGCGGCCATACCTGCGCTGGCCTATTACGCGTCGGTTTTCTGGCTGGTATCCTTCATGGCGAAGCGCCAGGCCCTCGACGTGGCGGGCGAGCAGGTGACCATCGAGGTCAAGGAACCTCTGTTCGAGCGTGTTTATATGCTGATTCCCGCCATCGTGCTGGTGGTCTACATCATTATGGGGCGGTCTCTGATGAGAAGCGGCATTATGGGCATCTTCGCTGTCCTGGTCCTGAACTTCCTGAGCCGTTTCTACAAGGGCGGCAAGTACTATCAGGATCTTAAAACGCTCTGGGACACCATGATGAGCGGCCTCAAGCAGGCGGCCAATATCGCGATTCCCACGGCGGCCTGCGGCATCATTATAGGCATCGTGATCCAGTCGGGGCTCGCTACGCGGTTCTCCAACGTGATCGCGCGCTTCGGCACGTCCAACTTGCTGCTCGCGCTGCTGATCGCCATGACGGGCTGCATGCTCCTGGGCATGGCTCTGCCTACCGTGGCGGCCTACCTGGTGTCCAATATTCTCTTCGTCCCCGTGCTGATTAGCCTGCACATCGCGCCTCTGCCGGCCAACATGTTTGTGTTCTATTTCGGCATTATGGCCCAGATCACGCCGCCGGTCTGCCTCGCCTCCTATACCGCCGCGGGCATCGCGGGAGCGGATTCGATGCGGACGGGGCTTACGGGAATGCTCTATGCGCTTGTGGCGTTCCTGGTGCCCTACGTTTTCGTCTACAATCCGGCGATTCTGCTGATGGGCGGCCTTCCGGAGATTTTAGAGGCGTCGGCCTGGCTGTTCTTCGGCACCTATTTGCTGGCTGGTTCCGTGGCGGGGTTCCTGATCGTGCCGCTGAACTTTTTCTTGAGGCTGGTGCTGCTCGTGGCGGCGCTCAGCCTGATCACGCCCGAGATCATCTCCAGCGTCGTCGGCGCGGCTATCGGCGTGGCCGTGATCGTCTGGGCGACGATTCAGAAAAGGCGCGCGCGGTAAAGGTAAAACATAAATTTTATCCTTTGAAGACGTTAAAGAGGTGATTTGATTTGACTGAAAAACACGACGTGATCATCATCGGGGCCGGGCTGGCGGCGTTGACCGCTGCCGCGCGGCTTTGCGAGCTGGGTGTGCGGGACCTGGGCGTCTACGCCGCGTCCTGGGGCGGCACGCCCTTTATCGCGGCGATCAACTTCGTTTTGCCTGGCAACCCTTACGGCGACACGGGCGATCTGTACTATGAAGACATGATGCGCGCCGGCTATGGGATCAGCGACAAAAAACTGGTCCGGAACATGGCCCGCAAATCGCTTCAGGGATATGAACTGCTTCGGCGCTGGGGCGTGGAATTCGCGAAGAACCTCGACGGCTCCATGAAGCTGCGCCACCTCTCGGGGCACAGCTGCCCGCGGTCGCTGTGCTGCACCACCGAACTGATCGGCGACGTGATGCTGAAAAAATTGATCGAAGGACTCAAAAAGTACGGTGTGGAGCCTCGCATGGGGGTGGAATGCCTGGACCTGCTTTCCGACGGAAAACAGATCGCCGGCGCCTGGTTCCGCGGCGCCGGCGGCGAGCGGTTCTGCGTCCATGCCCCTGTGGTCGTGGCCGGCTGGGGCGGTGTGGGCAATCTCTTTGGAAGGTCGACCTATCCTCCCGACATCAAGGGCAACACGCTTGCCATGGCAAAGGACGCGGGCGCGAAGCTCGTGGACGTTGAATTCCTCGAGTACGAGCCCATGGTGGTCATGTCGCCTCCGGGCGCGGCGGGCGAACCCTGCCCAACGGCCATGCTCGGCGAGGGAGCCCATCTGCTGAATGCCGACGGCGAAATGTTCCTGTTGAAAGAGCGGCCCCAGGGCGAGGCCGGAGCGCCCAAGTCGCTGATCAACCGGCTGATCTGGCGTCAGGCGGCGGCAGGCAAAGGGAATTCCAACGGCGGCGTCTGGGTCGACCTGCGGCATATTGACAAAACTGTGCTCCAGGCCTATCCGTGGTTCTACAACCGCCTGGTGAACAGCGGCCTGGATCCCAATGAAAGCCTTGTGGAAGTGGGGCCCATGGCGCACAGCTTTTCCGGCGGTATAGCCGTGGACGAGGGCTATCAGTCCAGCGTTAGCGGGCTCTACGCTGTGGGCGAGGCCTGCGGCGGCGTTCACGGCGCCTGCCGCAGCGCGGGCAACGCGGCGGCTCAGGCCGTGCTGTCGGGGCTGCAATGCGCCGAAAGCATCGCCGCGGCCTCTGTCCCCCCGGCTGTCGAAGTTCCGGCGGCGGACTATGCCGCCGATCCTGAAGTTTACGAGCGTTATGTGCCGCGCGCCAAAGCGCTGGCGGCCGACGCTTTGGGCATCTACCGCGACGGGACGACGTTGCAGAAAGCGCTGGACGAGCTGGAATCTATGATGGGCCAGCCCTGCCTCGCAAAGGATGCGGAGGCCCGCCAAATTCTGGAGTCCATCGCCCTGATGGTCCGAGCTGCCCTGAAGCGGAAGGAAAGCCGCGGCACCCATCTGCGCCTGGACTATCCAGAAACATCGAAGGAGTACGAGAAAGAGTTCTTTATCTGAGACGAAGCTATGACGGCAAGGCCCCGGCGGCATCCAGACGATGCCGCTGGGGCCTTGCCGTCATAGCTTCCCCGCCTTGTCCTGCGCGGAACGGGACGTCGCTTGAAGTTGGTGCGAAATTTGGATAAAAAGAGCTCTTGACCTTGAATCTTCCGTGGATTATGATGTATCTATAGGTAATGTCGTGTTTGTTAGATTTTGAGGAGGTTTTATCGATGAAAAAAGTTTTTGCGGCGTTGCTTCTTCTTTCTTTGTGTCTCTGCGCGGCTCCCGCGGCTGCGGATTCGGGCAAACTGGTCATTTACACCACCGTGTCCAAAGGCGTCGTGAAGGAACTGGTGCCTTTGTTCGAGGCCCAGACCGGCATCAAGGTCGAGCTGGTCTCCGCCGGCGTGGGCGAGCTGATCAAGCGCATTCAGTCCGAAAAGGACAACCCTCTGGCCGATGTGCTCTGGGGCAGCGCTCTGGCGTCGATCAAGGCGGCGGGCGAGTCTTGCTTTGAGAAGTACCTGTCGCCCAACGACGGCGCCGTCCTGGAGCGCTACCGCAACTCCGAAGGCTGGATTACGCGCCACGCTCTGGCCGTGCGCTGCCTTCTGGTCAATAAAAACCTGATCGGCGACGTGCCCGTGGCGGGCTATGCTGACCTGCTCAATCCCGCCCTCAAGGGCAAGATTGCCCATACGGATCCCTCGGCGTCCTCGTCGGGATTCGGCCATCTGTGCAACATGCTCTACGCCATGGGCGGCGGCGATCCCGAAAAAGGCTGGGACTATGTGGACAAGCTCTGCGCCAACCTGGACAACAAGCTTCAGAACTCCTCGTCGGGCGTCTGGAAAGGCGTCAGCGACGGCGAGTACACCGTGGGGCTGACCTATGAGGAAGTGGCTCTGGCGGCGGTCAAGAGCGGCGCTCCTGTGAAAATCGTCTACATGAAAGAAGGCTGCTTCGTGGAGGCCAACTGCACCGCCATCGTGGCCGGCGCGAAGAACCTGGAGAACGCGAAGAAGTTCATCGACTTCCTGACCGGCGCCGAGGCGCAGAACCTTCTGGGCAACAAGCTGAACCTGCGCGGCGTCCGCGCTGACGTCAAGCTTGCGGGTGACTTCACTGACACGGACCAGATTCCCCTGATCCCCGGCGACACCTCCAAGGCTGGCAGCATGAAGAAGGCCTGGCTGGCTCACTTCAAGGACCTTTTCATCGCCTACGAGTAAAGCGGCCCGTTTCTGAAAGGATATTATATTCCGGGGCCCATCCCTGCCAAGCAGCTTCGAAGGGATGGGCCCCGCGTCTGTAGAGAGTCCGTAGAGAAAGGTAGTGGAAGCATGAGCGAGGAGATCATCATCTCCGATGTGGTAAAAAAATACGGCGGCGCGGCGGTGATTCCAAAGCTGAGCGCACGGATCAGAAACGGCGAGTTCTTCACGCTCCTGGGGCCTTCGGGATGCGGCAAGACCACGCTGCTGCGCATGATTGCGGGATTCAACTCCATCGAGGGAGGCACGGTCAGCTTCGGCGGTTCCGTGATCAACGACGTGCCCGCCCATCTGAGGAACATCGGCATGGTCTTTCAGGATTACGCGATCTTCCCCCACATGAGCGTGGAGAAGAACGTGAAGTATGGCCTCAAGTTCAGAAAACTGCCCGCAGAGGAGGCCGAGGAACGGGTGAACCGCATCCTGAAAGTGACGCGTATCGACGCGCTCCGGGACCGGCTGCCCGAGCAGCTTTCAGGCGGGCAGCAGCAGCGCGTGGCGCTGGCGCGGGCGATCGTGATCCATCCCACGGTGCTGCTGATGGACGAGCCTCTGTCCAACCTGGACGCCAAGCTGAGGATTGAGATGCGCACGGCGATCCGCGACATCCAGCGCGAGATCGGCATCACCACGGTCTACGTGACCCACGACCAGGAGGAAGCCCTGGCGATCTCCGACCGTATCGCCGTCATGAACGCCGGCGTGATTCAGCAGGTCGCCTCGCCGGTGCAGATCTATTCCCGTCCCGCCAATACCTTTGTGGCGGGCTTTATCGGCCACTCCGATTTCTTTAAAGTCCGCGTGAGCGCTGGCGGACGGGTGCAGTTCAACGATCATTATTTTCTGCGGGTTCCCGGCCTGCCCGAAAGTTTTGAAGGGGCAGCCGTGGCCGGCGCGCGCCCCGAAGATTTCTGCATTGTGCCCCGCTCCGAGGCGGGCGGTCGGGGGCTGAAAGCCCGGGTGCTGAAAAAAATCTTCCTGGGACGCTACATCAACTACCAGATCAGCGTGGAAGACTGCTCGCCCCTGGAAAATCAGGAAGCCATCGAACTGTCTCAGGACGTCAGCACCGCGGCCCACGAGTTTAACGAGGGCGACGGCATGGACGTAACCCTTCGCGCCGAAAGGCTGAACATCTATGACGCCGCGACGGGCGCAAGCCTGATCGAGGGAGGGACGGCGCAGTGACCCTCCGCTGGAACTTCTGGAAAGTTGTGACCTGGATCATTTTCGCCCTGTTTGCCGTCTTTCTGGTCGCGCCGCTGTTTTCCCTGTTTTTGAGCGCCTTCAAGGACGTGGAGACGGGCGCTTGGACGCTGGAGAACTTTGCCGCTTTTTTCACGAAAAAATACTATTACAGGACCCTGTTCAGGTCGCTGGCCATCAGCAGCTGCGTTACCCTTTCGGCGACGCTTCTGGGCGCGCCGCTGGCCTATTTCATGGCCGGCTTCAGGATCCGTGGGCGGCGCCTTGTCCAGGTGCTGATCATCATCTCCATGCTATCGCCGTCCTTCATCGGAGCCTACTCCTGGGTGCTCCTTCTGGGGCGCAGCGGCATCGTCACCCAGTTTTTCGCCAGCCTGGGGATCAACCTGCCCTCGATCTACGGCTTTGCCGGCATCGTGCTGGTGCTGACGCTCAAGCTCTACCCCTTCATTTTTATGTACGTGTCGGGGGCCCTGAAAAAACTGGACCCGTCGCTGCTTGAAGCGTCGAGGAGTCTAGGATGCAGCCCCGCGCGCAACGTAGTCAGCATGGTGATTCCCCTGATCCTGCCAACAGTGCTTGCGGGGGCGCTGCTGGTGTTCATGAGCTCTCTGGCCGATTTCGGCACGCCCATGCTGATCGGCGAGGGATTCCGCGTCATGCCCGTGCTGGTTTACCGCGAGTTCATGGGCGAGATGGGCGGCAACGCCAACTTCGCCGCGGCCATCGCGGTGATCATGGTGTCGGTCACCACAGGCATCTACCTGACTCAGCGCTGCGTGGTCAACAGCATGTCCTTCAAGATGCGCGCGGTGCGCCGCGTCCAGCCCAAAGAGATCAAGGGCGCCAAGAGCTTTTTTGTCCATGGTTTTATCTATCTGGCAGCCCTTCTGGGGATTTTGCCCCAGGCTACGGTAATCTACACATCTTTCCTGAAAACGGTGGGCCCCACCTTCGTCAAGGGATTTTCCCTCGAGAGCTACCGAAGCGTCTTCGACGAGATGGGCGCGTCGATCCTGAACACCTACAGTTTCGGCCTGGCTGCGATCGTCTGCATCGTCGTGCTGGCCGTGCTCATGGCCTATCTGTCGGTGCGGCGGCGGAACGCGCTGACGTCGCTGATCGACCTGGTCAGCATGTTCCCTTACGTCATCTCAGGGTCGGTGCTGGGCATCATGCTGCTTCTGGCCTTCAACAAGAAGCCTCTGGCGCTGAGCGGCACCGCGGCGATCATCATCATTTCCTTCGTCATCCGCCGTCTGCCCCACACGCTGCGTTCCAGCGTGGCCATTCTGCATCAGATCGGCCGGAGCTCCGAAGAGGCGGCCGTCAGCCTTGGCGCATCGCCCTTGCGTTCCTTCCTGGACGTGACGGCGCGGCTCATGCTTCCGGGCGTATTGACGGGAGCGATCTTAAGCTGGGTGACGGTGATCAACGAATTGAGCTCTTCCATCATCCTGTACACCGGTGCGACGCGGACCATGTCCGTCGCGATCTACTCTGAAGTGGTCCGCGCCAGCTACGGCACCGCCGCGGCCCTCTCCACGGTCCTGACGGCCACCACGATCCTGTCGCTGGCGCTGTTCTTCCGCTTCTCAGGCAGCAAGGACGTGGATTTTTAAAGAAAACTCCGCATCGAGCGGCATAAAGATTAAAGTCAAAATATTTTCATCGCAAAGATGAAAAAGAAAAGGTGCAAAGGCCGCAAGGAAAACAAATCGACGTAATAACAATTCATATATTTTGCTGTGTTTTGTGGTTCTAAAAATCTTTAAAGTTTTCCTTTGCGAACTTTTGCGTCCTTTGCGTTTCAATCTTTTGACCTTGCTTTTGAACCGCCGCTCACGCCAGCAACGCAGGGAGGCGGCGCTCGATAAACGTTTCAGGTGCGAAGAAGCCTTCCTCCGGCCCAACCGGTGTTATGTACGTTGGGGATTAGGCCGGGGCAGGGGGCGAGCGCTGGGACGTTGAGTGAGTGACGCCGCATTTCGGCAGATTACAATTTATATGAGGAGGTCCTGGTATGTATGAAATTGTGAAGGGCGCAATTGAAAGGGAAGGGCTGATCGTTATCGTGAGGCGGCTCTACGGCGAAGCTTTGATAAAGCTGGCCGGGGCGCTGAACGACGGCGGCGTGAAACTGATGGAGGTCACCTTTGACCAGGCCGATCCCGACTGCCTGAACAAAACGGCCGAGGCTATCCGATCGCTGAATGCCCTCATGGCGGGCCGCATGACGTTCGGCGCGGGTACCGTGCTGACGCCGGAACAGGTTCGTGTCGCCGGGGCCGCGGGCGCTCAGTTCATCATCTCGCCCAACGCCGATCCTCAGGTGATCGCCGAGACGCGGCGGCTGAAGCTGGTCTCCATCCCCGGGACCATGACGCCCTCGGAGATGATGCTCGCGGCCAATTGCGGAGCCGATTTCATCAAGCTTTTCCCCGCCGGGGACCTGGGGCTGAAGTATCTGAAGAATGTCAGAGCGCCTCTGAGCCACCTCAAGTTTATCGCCACCGCCGGCGTGACGCTGGACAACTTCGAAGACTGGCTCAGAGCCGGCTGCGTCGGCGCGGGCGTCAGCGGCGCGCTGACCAAACGCGAACTGGTCGACGCGGGCGACTGGCAGGAATTGACGAATCGGGCCAAAGCTTTCTGCGGCATCGTGACGAAAGTCCGCGGCGAGGCGAAAGAAGCCCGGCAGGGCAAATAACAAGAGGCAGTTTCTCTTCTTTCAGCAAGCTGAAGAAGAAAAACTGCCTCTTGTTATTTTATACTAATTTGCATTTAACGTGCTTAATATCAAATCGAAGAGCCGCGTCAAAAGATTTCAACGCAAAAGGCACAAAGGTTCGCAAAGGAAAACCTTGAAAGGCTTTTAGAACTGTAAAATCAATTAAAATATATAAACTACCATCACGCTAATTCGTTTTTTTGTTAATAATTTAGGCCTTGTTTTTCCTTTGCGTTTTCCGCACTGAAATCTTCGAGCTTTAATCCGCGGCTCCTGATTTCCTGTGCCGGGCTTTGAAGTCCTCGATCAGCCGTCCTGCGATGCTGACCGTGGAGGGCGTGTTGGCGGGGATCTCGTCCAGGTCGAACCAGCGGGCTTCCGACAGTTCTATCCCGTCGGCCTTGACCTCGCCGCTCTTCCACTTGGCCGTGAAACCGACCATGAGAGAACGCGGGAAAGGCCAATGCTGGCTGCCGAAGTACCGCAGGTCCTGCACCTCGATGGAGACCTCTTCCATGATCTCGCGGTGCACGGCGTCCTCAAAGCTCTCGCCTACTTCCACAAATCCCGCGAGAATGCTGTAATGCTTGAAAGGGCTCATCTTGTTCTTGGCCAGGAGCAGCCGCCCGTCCTTTTCGACGGCCACGATAACCGCCGGGCACATGATGGGGAAGAGCATGTGCCCGCACTTGGGACACTTCATGGCCCGTTCCTCTCCTGGCGCGGGGATCATGGGCGTGCCGCAGCGGCCGCAGAAACGCGCCTGAGAGTGCCAGTCCGCCAGCCCCCAGGCCGATGCGCCGAGCTTGAAACATTCCATGCCGCCCAGCTTCTTCAGCTCGCGGCGCTCAAGGGCCTCAAAGCCTTCGGGGAGGACGCAGTCGGATTCGACGCGCCCCCAGATGGAGCCCGCGGGCCCCAGGTTGCCCATGGACCCCTGGTCGACGAGGGCCAGCGCGGAAGCCTCCTGCACCGACGGAAGGCGTCCCTCGCGCAGCAGGATCTGGCTGCCGCGGAAAATCAGCGCCCTATGGTCGTTAAGCATCGATGCCCAACCAGGCTTTCGCGGCCCAGCCGATGAAGAAGGAGACCAGAGCGACGCTGAAGCTGATGCAGATCATCTCGAGGAAGGCGGGCTTGAAAGGCTCCTTGCGCACCACCGACACGAAGAACGTGAAGATGAAGATGACCAGCCCTGCGTTGAAAAGGCAGAACACCAGCGCGACAATGGGGTGGGAGAAGATGAAATAGGGAAGCAGCAGCATGAACACGGTGATCATATAGGCGATACCCGTGTAGACGGCGGCTTTCAGAGGATGCTTTTCGCCGGGATCGGCCTTCTTCGACAGGTATTCAGAGGCGGCCATGGAGAGCGTGGCCGCGCTGCCCGTGATGAAACCCGCCATGCCGACGGTGGCGGAACTGCCGAGAGCCAGCGTGAAGCCTGCCAGAGCGCCCGTCAGCTCCACGAGGGCGTCGTTCAGTCCCAGCACCATGGAGCCGATGTAGCGCAGGCGCTCCTCGTCGATCATGGCGATCAACGCCGCTTCGTGCTCCTGCTCCTGCTTGTAGATCGCGATGGCCTCGGGCACATCCTCGGAAATTTGCTTATAGGTGTCCTGTGCTTCCTCTTCGCCCATTTCCATCAGGTTGATCACGAAAGTCAGGCCGAAGATCATGGCAAGGATGTAGTAGAACCAGATTTTCAGGGCCGCTGGGCGGGGCATTTCCCCCGTGTATTTGCCCCAGATACGGGCATGCTGCCCCTCTTCGCCGGCGATCCGGGCCAGCACCTCGCCGTTGGCGCCTTTGGTGCGCTTGGCGAGCTTGGTGTAGATCACGTGTTCCGTCGTTTCATTGATCTGCATTTTTTTAATGATAGCAAGAATATCTTCCCTCATCGACAAATCCCCCTCATTTGATGAATGCTTATAAAAAAAGATGCTGCGGAGGCGCCTTACAGCAAAAGCCTCCCTATTGACCGTCGCAGATGGCCCTGGCGGCTACGACCCCGCTGGCGGCCGCTTGGATAATGCCTCTGCTGACGCCGGCTCCGTCGCCGACCATGTAAAGACGTTCGATATCCGGTACCGAAAGGTCCTTGGCGAGCTGTACCCGAAGCGAATAAAGCTTAATTTCCACGCCGTAGAGCAGCGTGTCGTTCTGGTTGACGCCGGGCATGATCACGTTCAGGGCGTCCAGGAACTCCACGATGTCGGTCATATGCCTGTGGGGCAGCACAAGGCTCAGATCGCCCGGTTCCGCGGGACCCGTCTGTTCGATCATGCCGCGTTCGATGCGGCTTGCCGTCGAACGCCGGCCGTCGCGCAGGTCGCCCAGGCGCTGCACCAGCAATCCGCCGCCCGCCAGCATGTTGGCCAGGCGCGCGATGTGCGTGGCGTATCCGATAGGGTCGCCGAAGGGGCTTGTGAAGTTCTTGGTGACCAGAATGGCGAAGTTGGTGTTTTCCGATTTTGTGTTCTTGAGGCTGTGCCCGTTAACCGTCACGAGGTTCCGCGACTTGTTGAACTCCGAGACCACAAAACCTGAAGGGTTCATACAGAAAGTCCTCACGCGGTCATCGAAGGTCGGTGTGTTGTAGACGCACTTGACCTCGTAAAAATCGCGGGTCAGCTCCTGGCACACGCTGTCGGGCACTTCCACCCGGACCCCGATATCCACGGGCATGGAAGCGATAGGCAGCTCCAGCCTTCTGACCAGCCCTTCGAGCCACGAAGCGCCGTCGCGCCCCGGCGACGCGATGATATGGTCCGCGTAGTAATCGCCCTTGTCGGTGACCACGCCCACGGCCCGTTTGTCCTGGATGATGACGTCGTTGACGAACGTGTTCATCAGGATTTCGCAGCGGTTTTGGAGGTCCTGGTACATGGCGTCCAGCACGGCCCGCGAAGCGTCGGTGCCGATGTGGCGGATTTTTGCCGGGATCACCTTGATTCCGGCGCTTGCGGCGCGGCGGATCGTTTCGTGCACCGCCTCGCTCTTGGGTTCGTAATAATGGGGATCGGCGCCGTATTTGACGAAGCTGTCGTCTACCTGCCCGATCAGTTTTTCCAGGGCGGGGCGGCCGATATATTCCTCAAGGTTGCCGCCGAATCCCGTGGTGATCGTGAGCTTGCCGTCGGAAGCCGCGCCGGCGCCCCCCCATCCGGAGACGATCGCGCAGGACGGACAGTTGACGCAGCTCTGGACCCTGCCGGCCAGGATAGGACACTGGCGTTCCTTGATGAGCCGTCCTTTGTCGATAATAAGGATTTTGCGCCCGGCGCGGGTCAGTTCCAGCGCGGCAAAAATGCCCGCCGGCCCGGCGCCTATAATGATAGCATCATACTTCATGATAATTCACCTCAGTCCTGCCTTTGGAAGAGACACTCTTTCATAAGAATTTACAACTTTTAATTATACCATGGGAAAGGTTTTTGCATGTCTTTTTTTACCTAAAAGAAAAAGGAAGAAAAAACAAAAAAACAGCGCGAAGATCCGCATTTAATCTTGTTTTTTAATTGTCGTCCGCAGTCAAAATTTTGCAGGACGCGGGATTTTAAAGGGATCTTTCCGCGGAGCTCCTTAAAACCTATGATGTCTTGTGGTATGATAGCTGTCAGTTTTGAGAATTGAGGTGAGATTTCGTGGCATTTTCCGGTGACGTCCCATTTATTCCATTTCCGATTGAAGCTCCCCACGAGGGCGCCTGCGCGGGCACGCTGCGGGCCTTTCCCTGCGCCTGCGGTGCCCTTGAGGACGCGACGTTCCTCTTTCTGCGCGACACTCCGCTGCCCGAGGAGACTTCCCCCAGCGACGCCGAAGAGGTGGTGGCCTGCATACAGACCGACCTGATCCTGCTCAGCCGGGTGGCGCCGCTTGAAAACCTGCTGAGGCTCTGGCGCTTTGAGCCAAATTTCTTTCTGGAGGCGCTTCTCGTGGTCGTGCGGACCCTTGACGCTGTCCCCGGCCTGCCGGTCCGCCTTGTGAAGCTGCTTTTCAGCCTGGGCTGGATGACGGGCAGCTTCAGCACGCTCTTTCGCGCTTCCGACGCGACGCTGATCGTTCCCTGGCTCCGCAAGATGGATGTTCCCTGCGTTCAGGAAGCTAGCGAAGACGGAAACGTGAGCCTGGAAGGGCTTCCCCTGTTTATCGGCGACCTTCCCGTGGCGTCCTTTATCGAATGGCTCTTTGTCGGCGCCTGCCGCGTTCACGCTTATCTGTACCTGTACCGCGACGGCCAGAGCGACGTGGTGCTGAGATGAGCCTGGGCGACTTCAAGGCCGCGATTTTCGACCTGGACGGCACGCTGATCGACTCGAACGACGTCTGGGCGCGCATTGACGTGGAGTTTCTGGCGCGGCGGGGATTCCAGGTTCCCCCGGATTACCTGCAGGACGTGCGGTCGCTGAAGTTCAGCGAGGCCGCGGACTACACGATCAAACGGTTCGGCCTGTCCGACGCGCCGGAGGCCCTGATGGGCGAGTGGTACCACATGGCCATCGGCCAGTACAGCCGCAAGGTGCCGCTCAAGCCCTGGGCGGGGGAGTACCTTCGCTTCCTGAAAGGCCGGGGCGTGCGTCTCGCGACGGCAACGGGGCTGCCGCGGGAGCTTTACGAAGCGGTGCTGAAAAATAACGGAGTTTTCGGCCTCTTCGAAGCCCACACGTCGGCTGACGAGACGCCGCGGGGCAAGGAGTTTCCCGATGTCTACCTGCTGGCCGCCCAAAAGATGGGCCTTCCCCCCGGTGATTGCGCCGTCTTCGAGGACGTGCTGGCCTGCGTCAAAAGCGCCCTTTTGGCCGGCATGAAGGTCTGCGCCGTCTACGACCCCGCGGCGGAAAAAGAATGGGCCGAGATGAGCGCCCTGGCGACCATGAGCGTGCGGGATTTTCGCGAGCTGATGGCTGAGTGATGTAAATGAGCTTGCCTGCGCGGTACTTCATCCATGAAAACCATGGATTTTTTATTCTTACCATCTTGCACAACCGTTTGCATTGAGAGACGAAGGTTGTTATAATTATCGCGTTTGTTGGAACTGTTTTAAAGGAAACATGGGCGAAAAGAGATCGTTTTTATCTGTGAAGGAGTGGATGGTACGTGAAAAAATTAGCAGTGCTGTGCCTTACCGGCTTTATTGTCGCTGCCGCGGCTTTTTCGGCCGCAGCCTATCCGTCGATGAACATCCGTCTGAGCCACAACCAGCCTGTGGGCAGCCCTGAAGACGTGGGCGCCCAGAAGTTCAAGGCCGTGGTTGAGGAGAAGTCGGGCGGAAAGATCACCGTCGAGGTGTTCCCCCAGATGCAACTCGGCTCCATGCGCGAGCAGGCTGAAATGGTCCAGATGGGCACCCTGGAGATGTCAGTGCAGCCCACGGCTGTTTTGACGCCCTTTGTGGAGCAGCTTCAGGTGATCGACTTCCCCTTCCTGTGGGCCGATAAGGACGAGCTCTACCGCATCATGGACGGCGCCACTGGCGAGAAGTTCTATGCCTTCTGCGCGAAAAAGGGCTTCAAGACACTGGGCCTCTGGGCCAGCGGATTTAAGCAGATTACCACCAAGGGCCGCCAGATCAAGGGCCCCGACGATTTCAAGGGAATGAAGATCCGCGTCATGCCCAGCCCCCTGTTGGTGACGCAGTACAAATCCTGGGGAGCCAACCCTGTGCCGATTGAGTTCGCCGAGCTTTACAACGCGCTTCAGCAGGGCATCGTGGACGGCCAGGAGAACCCCCTTCAGACCATCGCCATGCAGAAATACTACGAAGTTCAGGACTATCTGACCATCTCTAACCACGGTTTCCTGGCCTATCTGTTCATCGTGAACAACCGCTGGTTCAACAAGCTTCCCGACGACGTGAAGGCGCTGGTCGTCGAAGCCGAGAAGGAGGCCCGCCAGGCCGAGCGTCAGGCTCAGTCCGAAGGCGAAGCCAAGTTCCTCGCTCAGATCAAGGCGTCCAAGATCACCGTCAGCGAGCTGAGCCCCGAAATGCGCGCCGAGTTTGCCGCCAGGTGCCGCACGCTCCACAGCGAGCTGGCGTCCACCGACGACATGAAAGGCCTGCTGAAAGCGGTATATGCCGACAGCTCCAAGTAGAAAAAGAAAGGAGCGGATACTTCTCATAAAGTTCCGCTCCTTTCTTTTTTTCGATGAGAAAAATTGCGGTTTACCGGCGTCACTCGCTAAACGTCCCAGCTGCTCGAACCCTTCCCCGGCCCAATCCTCACCGTACGTTAAGTACGCCTCCGGTTGGGCCGGGGGAAGGCTTCTTCGCACCTGGAACGTTTATCGAGTGACGCCGTCACGCCGGTAAACGGGAATTTATTTTGAAAGGAGATTTTTGAATGCTGAAGTTCCTCGCGAAAATTGAGGACTTTTTCTGCGCGTCGGCGCTGCTTCTGACGGCGATCCTGCTGTTCGTCAACGTGGTGCTGCGCTATGTGTTCAGCGCCAGCACCAGCTGGGCCGAAGAGCTGATCCGCTATCTGATGATCTGGATCACCTTTATCGGCGGCAGCGTCTGCGTGCGCAAGGGCGCCCATATCCGCATGGATTTTCTTTTGACGCTGCTTCCAAAGGGGAGCCATCTGTGGCTCAACCGCCTGGTCTTTATTGGGGCCGCGCTGTTCTGCGGGGCCCTCTTTTGGTATAGTTTGCAGCTGGTGCTGTTTACAATCGAGCTGGAGCAGACCTCTCCGGCCATGAAGCTCCCCATGTGGATTCCCTATCTGGCCATGCCCGTCGGTTCGGGGCTGATGGCCTTCCGGTTTGCCCAGATGGCTTTGAGAAAGGAAGAGTGCGCTCAATGACCCTTTTCCTGATGGTTCTGCTCTTCGTGCTGCTCTTCGGCAGCATGCCGATTTTCGTGGCCCTGAGCGTGGCCGTGCTCGGATCCATGCTCCTCTTTACCGGGCTGGATCCCATGGTTCTGGCGCAGCGGATGTTCGGCGGCCTCGACAAGTTCGCCCTGATGTCCATGCCTTTCTTTATCTTTGCGGCCAATATCATGGACACCGGCGGCCTTTCGGGACGCATCCTGAAATGGACCCGCAGCCTGGTAGGCGCGCGCAAGGGCGGCCTGGCCTATACGACCCAGTGCACCTGCATGGTCTTTGGTGCGCTCTGCGGCTCAAGCCCTGCCACGGTCATCGCCATGGGACGCCTTTTGTACCCTGAACTGATCCGCGACGGCTATCCCACGGGATTCGCCGCGGGGCTGATCACCTCCTCGGGGTCCGTAGCCCTGATCATCCCGCCCAGCATCACGCTGATTATGTACGCCGCGGCCACGGGCGTGTCCGTGGGCTCCCTGTTCATGGCGGGCGTCAGCGCGGGCATCGTCTACGGCCTGGCGACGATCGTCTATATCTGGTATTTTGCCCGTTCCCACCATCTGAAAGTCTCGGCTCCCTCCAGCTGGTCCGAAATCGCCAAGGACACCCTCGAAGCGGGGTGGTCGCTGATGGTTCCCGTGATCATCCTGGGCGGCATCTATCTGGGCGTCTTCACGCCCACCGAAGCCGCCGGCATCTCGGCGGTCTACGCGCTTTTCGTCGGCATGGCTGTCTATCGGGAAATCACGCTGAAAAAACTCTACGACGTGTGCCTGCGTTCGGCGGTCACCTGCGCTCAGGTCATGATCCTCGTCGCCGCCGCCCAGAGCTTCGCCTGGTTCCTGACGGTGGCGCGCATTCCACAGGCCGTCACGTCGGCGATCATCGAAAACATCAAGTCCCCCTGGGCCTTTATCGCCATGGTGAACGTGATCCTTCTGATCGTGGGCATGTTTATGGAAGGCATCGCGGCCATCGTGATCCTGGCGCCCCTGTTCTTCCCGATCGCCGCGCAGATGGGCATCGACCCGCTGCACCTGGGCATCATCATGGTTTCCAACCTGGCGCTGGGCAACTTCACGCCGCCCTTCGGCCTGAACCTCTTTGTGGCCAGCGGCGTCACGGGGCTGCAAATGTCGGAGATCATCAGCGCCGTCATGAAGTTCATTTTGGTGAGCATTATCGGCCTGCTGGTCATCTCTTACGTTCCGGCTGTCTCCACGCTGCTGCCGGCGCTCGTCTACGGGAAGTAGGGGGCTGACGCTGTGCCGGGAGGATTTGAGAGGACTCGCGAGCTGGTGGAGGCCATTGCCCTCTGCGGCCGCGGCGCGCGGGGCGTGAACCGCCTCGCGCTGACCGACGCCGATCTGGAAGCCCGCAGGATCGTGAAGGCCGAGATGGAATCGTTGGGCATGACGACGCGCCTTGACGCCTGCGGCAACCTGTGGGCGCGGCGCGAAGGAACTTCTGATCAGCCGGGAGTGGTGATGGGGTCTCATCTGGACTCGGTGCCCGAGGGCGGCGACTACGACGGCGTCCTCGGCGTCGCGTCGGGCCTCGGCGTGGTGCGCGACGTCATCGCCGAGTTTCCGGAGCATAAACGATCCCTGTCGGTGGTGGTCTTTACGGCCGAAGAATCGAGCCGTTTTTCCCTGTCCTGCATCGGGAGCAAGGCGGCGACGGGGAACCTCACGCTGGCCGACACTCTGCGCTTCAGGGACAAAGAGGGCGTTATGCTGCTGGACGCCCTGCGCCGCGTCGGCGGACGGCCCGAGCTGATCCCGCATGACCGTCTGGCTCCGGCGTCTTACGAGGCCTATTTCGAGCTGCACATAGAACAGGGGCCTGTGCTGGACTGGAACGGTGAGGATATGGGCGTGGTGGACGCCATCGCCGCGCCCACGCGCTTCGCCCTGGAGCTTGAGGGGACGGCGGCCCATTCCGGCGCCTGTCCGATGAACATGCGCCAGGATGCTCTGGCCGCTGCTGCCCGCGTGATTCTCGCCGTGGAAAGCGCTGGCCGCGACGAGTCTGAAAACGGTTCCGTCGCGACGGTAGGCGTGTGCGAGTGTTATCCCGGAGCGATGAACGTGGTGCCGGGGCGCGTGGTGCTGAAGGTGGACATCCGCGGCATCCAGAGCGCAAGCATCGCCCGCGTGCGCGATGCCGTGCTGAACAGGGTGCAGTCTATCTGCGCCGAGAGAAAGATTAGGTGGCGCATGACGCCCTATTCGGCCGACGAGCCGGTGATCATGGACGGCATTCTGGCGCGCAAACTCGAGCTGATCTGTAAAAATAAGGGCGTGAAGTGCCGCCGCATGTCCAGCGGCGCCGGTCACGACGCCATGTACATGGCCTCGCTGATCCCCTCGGCGCTGATCTTCGTCCCCTGCAAAGACGGCGTTAGCCACAACCCCGACGAGGCCGTGGACTGGTCCCGGGTCCGTCCCAGCTACGACGTCCTGCTGGAAGCGGTCAGGGAGCTTGTGAAAGCGTAAATTATGGAGGAGGAATGGCTATGAGCGCGATTTTGTTCAGAAAGGCTCGGCTGATCGATCCGGCTTTGAAGATGGACCGGCTGGGGGATGTGCTGGTGGCGGGCGAGAAGATTGCCGCCGTGGGAGAAAACCTCGCCGCGCCAGAAGAAGCCATGGTCGTGGAGTGCCGCGGAGCGGTGCTCTGCCCCGGGCTGGTGGATCTGCACGTCCACTTCCGCGACCCCGGGCTGACCGATAAAGAGACCCTCGAGACGGGCTGCCGGGCCGCCGCGGCCGGCGGGTTTACCGCCGTGGTGACCATGGCCAATACCAAGCCGGCCATTGACAGCCCCGAGGCCGTGAAAGACTGCATTGAGCGCAGCCGGATTCTGGACTGCCGCGTCTATCCCGCCGCCGCCGTGACAAAAGGGCTGTGCGGCACAGAGCTGACCGATTTCAAATCTCTGGCCCAGGCCGGTGCGGTGGCTCTGACCGACGACGGCCTGACCGTGGGGGATGGCGCCCTTTTCTTCGAGGCGATGGAACGTTCCGTCGAGGCGGGGCTGCCTGTCAGCGTCCATTGTGAAGCTCCGGGCTTTGAGGGCGACCGCTCCATGAACCGCGGCGACATCTCGAAAAAATTGGGTCTCATCGGAACTCCGGCGCTTGCGGAAGAGCTGATGATCCAGCGTGACCTGCTTCTGGCCGAAAAGACGGGCGCCCACGTCCACGTGCAGCACCTGAGCACGGCCCGGGGCGTCCAGATGGTGGCCGAGGCCAAGCGCCGCGGCGTTCACGTGACCGCGGAAGCTACGCCGCACCATATGACCCTTGACGAATCGGCTATTCTGGAATGCGGGGCGAACGCCAAAATGAGCCCCCCTCTCAGGACGCCCGACGACGTGAAAGCTGTCCGCGAGGGCCTGATGAGCGGCGTGCTGGACGTGATCGCTACCGACCACGCGCCCCATACGCCCGCCGAGAAAGCCCAGGGCATCGCCAAGGCCCCCAACGGGATTATTGGCCTGGAATCGTCCCTGCCGGTCTGCCTTGACGAACTGTGCCACAAAAACGGTTTTTCCGTTTACGACCTGGTGGAGCGCATGAGCACGGCGCCGCGCCGAATCTTCGGCCTGCCCTCCGTGACCCTTTCCGAGGGCTTCGCGGCTGATCTGGTCCTCTTTGATCCCGACAAGGAAGCCCTGATCGACGCGGCAAAATTCAAATCCAAGGCGCGCAACTGCCCCTTCAGCGGCCGGCGCTTCAAGGGCGCCGTGCTGATGACGGTCCTGGGCGGCAGAGTGACCGCCGATCGCCGTTGATTTTTTTGTGCAACCGTTTGCATTATTGGGAGTTCCGCGGTACAATAGCCACGAATGAAGAGCCGGGGAGATTTTTTGATCAGGAACGCCGCCGGTTCGGAATCACCAAAGACATTTTCCCTGACTGAAAGGAGAGGTGACCATGGCCTGGAATAGAAGAAACCTGCTCGATCTGGCCGATTGGACTCCTGAAGATTTTGGTGTTTTTGTGGAATACGCGCTTTCGCTAGCGCCGAGGCTTGACGCGGTGCCAAAGGCGCCGCTTTCGTCGCTGTGCGGCAAAACCGTAGCGAACCTGTTTTTTGAGAACTCCACCCGCACGCGGAACTCCTTCGAAGTGGCCGAGCATATGACGGGTGCGCAGCCATTGAACTGGAGCGTTTCCGGTTCAAGCACGGCTAAAGGCGAAACCCTGCGCGACACGGTGTGGACGCTGTGCGCCATGGGAATCGACGGCATCGTGGTGCGGCATGCCCGCGCGGGCATGCCCTATTACATCCAGAACCTGGTCCCCGACGTGCCCGTGTTCAACGCCGGTGACGGCGCGCGAAGCCATCCCACTCAGGGGCTGCTGGATATCTGCGCGGCCTGGAAGCGCCTTGGCAGCCTCCGCGGCGCCACGCTGGCCATCGTGGGCGACGTGCTGTACAGCCGTGTGGCCCGAAGCGATATCCTTGCCTTTAAGGGCATGGGCGCGCGGGTAATCCTGAGCGGCCCGCGGACGCTGATGCCCCGTTTTCCCGAGGCGCTTGGAGCGGAGTACGAGCCCGATCCCCGCAAGGCCATCGCCCAGGCCGATATCTTGGGCCTGCTGAGAATTCAGACTGAACGCCAGATGGACGGGCTGTTTCCGTCGGTGGCCGAATACCACCGCCTCTACGGCGCGACGGAGGAACTGATGGCCTGCGCTCCCCGGGGCGCGGTGGTGATGCATCCCGCGCCGATCAACCGCGGTGTGGAGGTCGCTTCGACGGTGGCCGACGGCCCCGACAGTCTTATCCGCGACCAGGTGCGCTGCGGCGTGCTGGCGCGTATGGCACTGCTTGACATCTGCCTTGGAGGTGAAGCTCGATGAGTTCCTTTCTTGAAATACGCCCCGCGGGGCTGTTGCAGTCGCTGAATCCGTCGGCGGACGTTTCCGAGGCCTACGGCATCCCGTCGGCGGTGGACCTGTTCTGCCGCTGCGGCGCTTTGAGCGCTTCGCAGCTGGCGGGAGAGGGGCTGAAGGGCGGTTACGGCGTCCTGACGCTGGCTCCCGAGGGCGAGCCTGCCCCGGTGGACGCCAATTCGCTGAAAGCCCGGCGGCTCATGGCCCGTCAGAACGAAGGCGCCATGCTCTGGCCGCTGCCCTCGGCCATGCGTCCTGACGGCAGGATGGCTGATATCGGGACTCTGTGCCGCGGCGGCGAGAAACTGTTCTGCGTGCCCTTCGACTGCGAAGATCCCCTTCGCCTGCGCCGCCTGTTCCGCTACGCGTCGAACTTTGACTGCCGCATGGCCGTCATGCCTAACGAAAGCTCGCTGTGCGAGGGCGGCCAGATCAACGAAGGCTCCGCGTCGGACCGCCTGGGCGTCAAGGGGCTTCCCGCCGTGGCGGAAACGCTGGGGACGCTGCGCTGCGTCGAACTGGCGGCGGAGTGGCGCGTGCCGCTCCACATCCGCGGCGTCTCCTGCCGGGCGACCCTCGACGTGATCGCCGAAGCCCGCCGCCGCGGCTGCGATATCACCTGCGATACGGCCGTGACGAACCTGATTTTCGACGACAACCTCTATGACATGGGGCATTTTACGGGCGACCTAAAGCTCTGGCCCGCAGTGCGCACTGCCGACGACCGGGCGGCGCTGTGGAAGGCCGTGGACAGCGGGATGATCAACGCGATCGTCTCGAACAACTGCGCGCGAAGCGGCGACCAGCTGGCCCTGCCCTTCGAGGAAGTGCCCTTCGGCAGCGAGATCCTGGCGTCGGCCATTCCCACGCTGATGACCTTTTGGGAGCGCGCCGGGCGTCCCTGCTCGGCGGAACGCCTTCTGTACTGCCTTTCCGTGGGGCCGCGCGCGATCCTTGGCCGCGAGGTCCCCGGGCATACGCTGGTCTACCGCGCGTCTCACGGCTGGAAATGCCGTTACGAGGAGGAATGAACTTGATAGGAGATTACACCGCCCGCCTGCGGGCGAACGAAAAAATCAGCGAGGGCGTTTTCCATCTGACCTTTGAGTGTCCCGAGGTGGCCCGCTGCGCCGAGCCCGGAAACTTTGTGCTCGCGCAGGCCCTCCGTTCCAGCGCGCCCCTGCTCCGTCGGCCCCTTGGCGTTCTCGATGCCGACGCGCGGGAAGGGACCTTCGAGGTCCTGTTCCGCGTGGTGGGGCAGGGAACGGCGCTGCTGTCCGGGATGCCGGCGGGAAGTTCACTGTCGGTCCGCGGCCCTGTGGGCGGGAGCTTCGCCCCCGCCGCGAAGGGCAAAGTCTGGGCCGTGGCCGGAACGCTGGGCGTGGCTCCGCTCCTGTTCCTACGCCGCCGCCTGGGCCGTTTCGACAAGTTCCTGCTGGGCGTGCCGAACGCCCTCTGGAAGGACTTTGCCCAATGGGTGATTGATCGAGTTCCCGAGACGGAACTGTACAGCGACGACGGCTCGCTCGGGAAAAAAGGGTTCTGCATCGCCGGACTGGAAGGACAGCCGCTGGAGGATTTGTCGCTGGTCTGCTGCGGCCCCAACCCGATGATGAAAGCCCTGTACAGTCAGTACGGCGCTCAGTGCGGCGACATCCAGGTCAGCCTGGAGAAGCGGATGGGCTGCGGCATGGGCGGCTGTTTCGGCTGCGTGGTGGACACAAAAACAGGCCGGCGCCGCGTCTGCGTCGACGGCCCCGTGTTTCAGGCCCGGGAGGTGGAATGGAATGAACTGCATCTCTGATTCCCTGAAAAGCGCCGTGGGCGGCGTGGAGCTGGCCGTGCCCGTGGTCATCGCCTCGGGGATCTGGCCTTACGAGAGCGGCCTGTGGCGCGGCGACCTGGTGGGCGACGTAGGGGCTATCTGCTCCAAGGCGATCACCGTGGAACGGCGCAAAGGCAACGACGGCATCCGCGTCTGGGAGACCCCGTCGGGCATTTTGAACAGCATCGGCCTTCAGAACGAGGGCATCGACCACTTTATGGAAGTGCGTTTGCCCGACCTGAAAAAACGTGGAATCCCCGTGCTGCTCAACGTCTCCATGGAGAGTTCCGAAGGGCTTGAATACATGATGAAGCTCATCGCCGGAAGGTCCGAACTGGTGGATGCCGTGGAGCTCAACGTGTCCTGTCCCAACGTGGACTGCGGCTGCATGAGCTGGGGCGTCGATCCCGGCCTGACGGCCCAGGCTACGGAGATGGTCCGCGCGAAATGGGGCGGTCCCCTGTGGGTCAAGCTGACGCCCCAGGCCCCCGACATTCCCGCGGTGGCGAAGGCCGCCGAGTCGGCGGGCGCGACGGCGGTCGTGGCGGGCAACACCTGGCTCGGCATGGCCATCGACACGAAACGCGGCAGGCCCGTGTTCAACCGCCGCGTGGCGGGGCTTTCCGGTCCGGCGATCTTTCCTCTGGCGCTGCGCGTGGTTTGGGACGTGGCCGGCGCGGTGAAAATCCCTGTGGTTGGCTGCGGCGGCGTGCGTACCTCCGACGACGCCCTGGCGATGATCATGGCCGGCGCCAGCGCCGTAGAGGTGGGCGCGGCGCTGTTCAGCGACTTCAGCGTCCTGAAAGAAATCCGCGAAGGTCTGCAGAGCGCCGTGGCCGCCAGAAAAACAAATTCCATAACCGACCTCGTCGGTTTAGCCCGAAAATAGACGCTTACGTGAGCGGCGATTCAGCGGTAAGATCAAAAAATTGAATTGCAGCGGCCGCAAAAATGCGCTAAGGAAAACCTCAAAGATTTTTAGAACCGTAAAACCTACAAATTATTATCATATGGATTCGTTTTCAGTTATTGATTCAGGTTTTGTTTTTCCTTTGCGCCCTTTCACTTCAGCCTTTGCGATGAAAGATCTTTTGACCTTGATCTTTGCGACGCCGGTAAACGGCAATTTATGTTTAATGAAGGAGATTTTTATGACCGAACGAAAATCATTGCCGCTGTTTGCGGCACTTGACCTGAATACGCTTCGTGAGGCCCGCCGGACCATGGATCAGCTGGCGGGGCTGGTGGACGCCATCAAGATTGGGCCTCGGCTGTATGCTCAGGGCGGCGCGCACTTCCTGAAAGAGGTGGTGGATCACGGCTTTAAGCTTTTCCTTGACCTCAAGCTTCACGACATCCCCAACACGGTCCGCCTGGCCGTGGAAACCCTGTCCGACCTGGGCATTTTCTGCCTCACCCTCCAAGCCGGCGGCGGACGCCGTATGATGGAGGAGTCCGTGGCCGCGCGCGACCGCCTGGGCTCGTCCATGAAGCTGCTGGGCATCACCGTGCTGACCAGCTTTGACGCCCAGGCCTGGGATGAAGTGGCTCCCGGCTGCCCCATGAACTTGGCGATCGAGCGCCGCGCCTGGTTGTGCGGCGACTGCGGCATGGACGGCCTGGTCTGTTCGCCTCTGGATCTTCCCCTGGTGAACTCCGTCACACCCAAGCAGAACTTTTTGAAGGTCGTGCCGGGAGTCAGGCTTGTGGCAGGCGGCGACGACCAGAGCCGCGTCGCCACGCCCGCCGCCGCTTTTAAAGCCGGCGCCGACTATATCGTCATGGGACGCCCCATCTACAAGGCTCCCAACGTTCGCGAGGCCGTGGAGCAGATCGCGAAATCCATCGAGGAGGGATTGGCATGCAGGAACTAGAACTTCAGGAAAAAGTAAAAGAGATGATGCTCGAGAGCCATGCCTGGCTTGAGGGGCATTTCCGCCTTACGTCGGGAAAACACAGCGGTAATTACATGCAGTGCGCCATGCTGCTTCGTTTCCCCAAATACGCGGCCTTCACCGGCGGCGAACTGGCGAAAAAGCTGGCGCCGCTGAAGCCCGATTTTATCGTGTCGCCCGCTCTGGGCGGCCTTATCATCGGCCATGAAGTGGCCAGGGCGCTGGACGTGCCCTTCCTGTTCTGCGAGCGCGAAAACGGCGCTATGCGCCTGCGCCGCTTCCCCATGCCTGCGGGACAGAGTTTTGTCGTCGTGGAGGACGTGGTCACCACCGGCGGCTCCCTGAAAGAGACGGCGGAACACATGGCGGCCGGCGGCTGCAAATGGCTGGGCTCGGCCTGCATCGTGGACCGCAGCGGCGGCAAGCATCTTCTGGGCGCCGATCCCGTGTCGCTGATGAAGGTCAGCTTTCCCGTCTACGAGCCTGACGACTGCCCCCTGTGCCGCGAGCTCGGCACGGCGCCTGTCAAGCCTGGCAGCCGCCAGGTGTAAGAGATTCTCTGACAGCGAAGAAAAACTAGGCGAGAACGGGAGGTGAAGCGGTGAAGCTGAAAGAAAAAACCGTCGTCATGACGGCTGAAGACATTGAACGCGCCCTCCGCAGGATGGGCAACGAGATCGTCGAGCGCAACCGCGGAACCGACGACCTGCTCATCCTTGGAATCCAGCGCCGCGGCGTTTTCCTGGCCAATCGCCTGCGTGAAATCCTGCGCCTCAGCGAGGGCGTCAAGCTTCCTCTGGGCGAGCTGGACATCACGCTCTACCGCGACGATATCACCATGCTGGCCGATCAGCCCGTGGTCCACAGCACTTCGGTGCCCGTGGACATCAGCGGCAAAAAGGTGATTCTGGCCGACGACGTGCTCTACACCGGCAGGACCATCCGCGCTGCCCTCGAGGCCCTTGTGGACATCGGGCGCCCCGCCGCGGTGCAGCTGCTGATCCTGATCGACCGCGGGCACAGGGAGCTGCCCATACAGCCCGACTACCTCGGAAAGACCGTCCCGACGTCGCAGCAGGAAATCGTCGAGGTCCGCATGAAGGAACTGGACGGCGAGGACTGCGCCGTGATCTGTCAGAAGGAACCGGGGAAATGAACTGGAAAAAGAGATCCCTCGCGGTCCTTTCGGCCCTGTTCCTCTGGCTGCCTTTGTGCGCTCCAGCCGCGGAAAAGCCGCAGGTCAGGGCTCTGGATCCCTATACGGCCATGCTTGTGCAGTTTATCGGAGGCGCCCTCGTGGATGTGAAGTCCTACACGGCCTGGGACGCTAAAGACCAGCTGAAGCTGGACGTCAAACTGCTTCTCGAGGACGAAAGCGCCGATCCACCGCTTTTTGTGATGAACGGGGCCCAATACGCCCAGTTTGTCAAGGATTACCGCCGGGAAGGACGGCGTTCCCAGTGGCTTTCGGCGTCCCCGGGCGTGGCGAAGCGCGGGAACCTGTTCTTTCTGTACGAGGATTCGGAAGTGACTGTCGGCGACGTCTGCCGTTTTTTCGGCGAGCCGGCCAATCTGCCCTTCACCGTGCAGAAGATCATGGTCCTCCTGAGCGGGCTTTATCCTGAGAAGTACGGCTATTTTCAGAGACGGCTCGGCGAATTTGACGCGCGTCTCCGTTCCACGCTGCTGTCAGGGCGGAAGCTCCTGGCGGGGCGTTCAGTTTTGGATTTCGGCGGCGTCTACGGCGGCTTTTTGAAGGCCTCGGGCTGCCGCCTGTCGCAGCCGACGGCCGAAGAGACCGACCGTTTTCTGAACCTCGCCGGCGCCAAGGACCCCAAGCTGGCGAAGAAACTGCGCGACGAAATATGGAAAGACCTCCGCATATACGTGATGGATCAGTACACCGACCCCCGCATCAAGGCGGCGCTGGCGGACAAGCCCGGCGCTTTTTACATCTCCCCGCCGCGCGGAAACGACGACCCCCTGTTTTTCCTGCACCGCCTCATGCTAGTTCTGGGCAGCGCGCCGGGACCGAAGGTGAAATAGGGGCGCTTTTCAACAAAACAGCCTTATAAAAGTCCGAGGGGAGGCTCTGAACGAAAATTTTTCCGTTCAGAGCCTCCCCTCGGACTTCCGTTTTTCCATTCTGCAATGGTCACTCGGTCAATTACAGCACCAGCCGGCCCGTTCCTTTTCTGAAATGTCCCACCACGCGGGCGGCGCTGAAGCCCCGGTCCCGGGCGATCTTTACCAGGTCCCCGGCGTCGGATTCGGGGCAGGCGATCAGAAGGCCGCCCGAGGTCTGGGGGTCGAACAGGAAATCCCTGAGCTCCGGCGCGGTCCTTTCCAGGCCGTCGATCTGGGGCGTATAAAGTTTCGCGTTGCGGTAGGCTCCCGCTGGAAGGAGGCCCATCTGGGCCAGTTCCGCCGCGCCTTCAAGCAGAGGCAGCCTGTCCATGTCCAGCTTCAGGTCCACCGTGCCGTCGGAGAGCATGTCCAGGGCGTGCCCCGCCAGCCCAAAACCCGTCACGTCGGTACAGGCGCTGACGCGGCGGCGCTGTTGGTCGCTGAAGAACAAGGGCAGGTCGTTCAGCGTGGTCATCCACTTGAGGGCCTTTTCGCCCAGCGCCGGGTCGTCGAGCATCTCGGCCTTCATGGCCGTGGCCACGATGCCCGTGCCCAGCGGCTTGGTCAGGATCAGCGCGTCGCCGTCCCGCGCGCCCGTGGTGCGCCACAGCGAGTCCAGTTCCACCTCGCCGAAGACGCAGAGGCCGTATTTGGGCTCCTTGTCCTCCACGCTGTGGCCGCCCATCAGGAATGCCCCGCTCTCGGTCACCTTTGAAGAGCCGCCCTCCATCAGGGATTTCAGCATCTCGATGGGAAGGCAGTTCAGGGGAAACGCCACCACGTTCAGCGCCACCAGCGGTTTTCCGCCCATGGCGAAGACGTCGCTGATCGAGTTTGCCGCGGCGATCTGCCCCCAGACATAGGGATCGTCGGCCACGGGCGTGATGAAATCCACGGTGAGGATGCCCACGCGGCTGTCGGTGATCTTCCACAGCGCCGCGTCCTCGCCGCCCTCCCAGTTGGTGAGAAGCCGTTCGTCGTCAGGCTTGGGCAGCCCCGCCAGCACCTTCTGAAGGTCCTCCGGACCTATTTTTGCCGCTCAGCCGCTGCTGCTGGACATCTGTGTGAGTCTGCGAGTTTCGCTCATTTTTTCTGGTCGCTCCTGTCAGAAATCGTGTTGTTATGGTTATTATACCCCATCAGATAAAAATCGTCTTGCGGGCGCGAAATTTTGATTGCGCTCAGGAATGAGCGCAAAGCGGCGGCAGATGTTATAATGTCCCCGTGAAACAACGAACCATGATTTATCGGGAGGAATCGTACGAATGGCGTTATTGCCGATCACTACAGTTATGGAGGAACTACAGACTCTCAAGGCAGAGCTGCAGGAAAGCCTTTGACCTGCCTGCCATAGAGAAAAGCTGTGCCGAATTGAGAAAGGCCGTTGCGGTGCCGGGGTTCTGGACCAGCGCCGACGCGCAGAAAATTTCGGCCGACCTGTCGCGCCACGAGGCTCGGCTCGAACACTGGGCCAAGGTCGAGAGCGAGTTCGACGACCTGAAAACATTGGCTGAACTTCTCGCCGAAGACGACGACGCCGAACTGGTGAAGGAATTTGATGAACGAGCCCACGATTTCCGCCAGGAAATTGAAAAGCAGCAGATGGCCCTGCTGCTCTCGGGGCCCTACGACCACTGCAGCGCTATCGTGAGCGTCCACGCCGGCTCGGGCGGCCTGGATTCCCAGGACTGGGCGGGCATGCTGTACCGCATGTATCTGCACTGGTGCGAGGATCACCGTTTCAAGGTCAAGCTTCTGGACTATCAGCAGGACGAGGAAGCGGGCATCAAGAGCGTGACCATGATGGTCGACGGCGAGATGGTCTACGGCTACCTGCGGTCCGAGATCGGCGTGCACCGCCTTGTCAGGATCTCGCCCTTCGACACGGCCAAGCGCCGCCACACCAGCTTCGCCTCGGTGGTGGTCTCGCCTCAGCTGCCCGACGACGTGGAGGTGGAGATCAACGCCGAAGACCTGCGCATCGACACCTACCGTTCCAGCGGCGCCGGCGGCCAGCACGTGAACATGACCGACTCGGCGGTGCGTATCACCCACCTTCCCACGGGCATCGTGGTGAGCTGCCAGAACGAGCGGTCCCAGCACATGAACAAGGCCACGGCCATGCAGGTGCTCAAGTCCAAGCTCTACGAAAAACAGTGCGAAGAACGTCAGGCCGAGATGGACAGCCTGGCCGGCGAAAAGAAAGAGAGCAGCTGGGGCAATCAGATCCGCTCCTATGTGCTCCATCCCTACACCATGGTCAAGGACCACCGCACCGGCGAGGAGACGGGTAACGTCAACGCCGTGCTGAACGGCGCCCTTGACGAGTTTATTCTGGCCTATCTTCGGTGGGCGCGATGACGGGAAAGCTGAAAGCCGCGCTGGTCCTGTTCTGCCTGCTGTGGAGCGCAGCTGCCTGGAGCGCCCCTTTCCGCCCCGGCGAGCCTATCCTGCCCCTGAAACAGGTGAAGATCGGCATGAAGGGGTACGGCAAGAGCGTCTTCCAGGGGAACAGAATTCAAGCTTTTCCCGTGGAAGTGCTGGGCGTGGTCAAGAAAAAGGAACGCCCCTCGGAGCTGATCCTGATACGGGCTTCGGGCCCCGACATCGATAAAGCCGGCGGCCTGGCCTCGGGGATGAGCGGCTCGCCGATCTATCTGGACGGGAAGCTGGCCGGAGCCTTTTCCTTCGGCTGGGATTACGGCGACCCCAAAATGGGGCTGGTCACGCCGATCGAGCACATGACGAAGCTCTTCGACTATAAGGATCAGGTTCCCTCCTTTCCCCCGGTTGCCGATATCGGCGCGAAAGACGCGCGGACGCCTCTGGATGAACAATTTGACGAGCTTTACGACCGTTACGTGAGCGGCCAGAGTGTGGAAGAGCCAAAGAACGTCCTGATCGCCGACGGCATCAGCCGGCGTTCTATGAAGAAACTGGAGCGCCTGCTAGGCAGCCGGGTGTTCTCCGGTGGTTCCGACGACAACCACGTCCTGCCCGGTCCGCGTCAGAAGCCCGCGCCGGGCGCTTCCGTGTCGGCCCTTCTGGCCTGGGGCGACGTGGCGCTGAACGTCTGCGGCACGCTGACCGCCGCTGACAACTCGGGCCGCTTCGTAGCCTTCGGGCACAGCTTCAAAAACTGGGGAGCCGTCTCCTATCCAATCGCCTACAACACCATTCACGGCATCGTCAACAGCATCGAGTCGCCCTTCAAGCTCTCCTCGGCAGCGAATATCATCGGCATGGTCACTCAGGACCGTCCTGAGGGCATTGCCGGTTATTTCGGACGCTATGCGCCTGCCGTCTCGGTCCGCGTCGAGGTGGAGGATCGCGACAGCGGCCGGAAGTCCCTCCGCCGTTTTCAGATGGTCAACGACCGGCAGGCGGTGGTTCAGCTGCTGCCCGAACTGGTGTCGGGGCTTGCCGACATGGAGATCGGACGGGTCTCCGGCGGCAGCGTCCGCTATAACGTGGTCATCGACGGCGAGGGGATGCCCAAAAACTGGGGGCTCGGCGATGTGGTCGCCGCGAAGGAGGACGTGCTTGGCGAGGCCATGATCCCCATCTCGGCCCTTGTGGAAAAAGTGGTCAACAACCCCTATCAGGATCTGGGGACGGTGGGGCTCGACATCAGCCTTTTCGTATCGTCGTCGAACCTGAAGCTGCTGATCGAGGGCCTGAGCGTGGACAAGACCCATGTTTCTGCCGGCGATGAAATCACCGCGACAGTAACGCTGCGTCCCTGGCGTCAGACTCCTCAGGTGCGGCGCTTTAAACTGAGGGTGCCTTTGGACATGTCGGGCGCCTGTTCCGTGGTCGTCAGAGCGGGAGCCTCGGTTCCGGCCGACGACGCCGAACAGGTTACGGACCGCCGCCTATCGTCCTTCCCTCAGTTCCTCAGCGAACTGAAATCCGCCGAGAGAGCCTGTGAAGTGGTGGTGGAACTGACGTCCCAGTCCGACGGCGCAGCAACGGCAAAGACTGAATTCGCCGGCGAAACGCGCCGCCGCAGACTCCGTTCAGGCGCCATGCGCGTTTTCCGTTCCGATTACGTGGTGGACGGGAACCTGCAGGTGCCGGTCTTCGTCGGGCCTGGGGAGTAGAGGAAAAGAAGAACGCAGTAAAATAAGCAGCCGAGGGAATCCCATGGACAACAGGGTTCCCTCGGCTGCTTTTATTCACATTTTTCTTTCGCCTTGACGGGCATCACGACGGTGATCAGCGTGCCGCCTTCGGGGCCGGGCTTGATGGAGAATGAGGCGCCTAACAGCGAGGCTCGCTCGGTCATGCTGGCGATGCCCCGATGCCCTTGGACGCGGAGCCGCTCGGGGTCGAAGTCGCCTGTAATTCCCTGGCCGTCGTCCAGGATGGTGAGCGTGACGTCCTGGTCGGTGCAGACCATATGCACATCCACGGACGAGGCGCCGCCGTGGCGGACCGAGTTGGCGGCGGCCTCTTGGATGATGCGGCAGAAGGCGAGCACGTCCTTTTCCGTCAGTTCGTCGGCGTAGCCGTCGATGGATGTGGAGATGGGGATCCCGAAGATCCTGCTCAGCCGGTCGGCGATCTCCTCAAAGGCGCGCACCGCGCCCAGGCCTGTCCAGGGCGGGGAAAGGCGGTCGCAGACGTCGCGCATCTCCTGTACGGCGGTCAGCGCCGCTTCCTGCGCCGTGGTCAGGTGGTCGGCGACGCGGGGCCTGTCAATCTCCGCTTTGCCGAGGCCGCGCAGGGCCAGCTGAATTCTCTGGATCAGCGACGCCACGGTCTGCAGCGGGCTGTCGTGAATCTCGCGGGCCAGGCGCGTGCGCTCTTCTTCCTGGGTGCGCACGATGTCGCGGACGTAGTTTTTCTTCAATTCCTCGCGGTCCACGGCGCTGACGGAAAGCTCCGACAGCGCTTTCTGCATCTCGTGCAGCTCGGGCAGGGGGCCTACCCTCTGGGGGGGCAGGACGTCCTTGCCCCACCGCAGCTCTTCCACCTGCGAGGAGAGGCCGCGCAGCGGCAGTATGCACCACTTCCAGAGCAGGAAGAGCCCCGCTAGGGCGATGAGGCTGACGGCGCAGCTCATGACCGGCTGGAAGGAGATGGCCCGCATCATCGAGCCGGGGACTAGGTAGTGGGAGATGACCACCACGACGGCCCTGATGCCGTCGGGAAAGGCGCATACGGCGGCGGCCGAAGGCGGATGGCGGTCGCTGAGCAGCGTCAGCGTCTGCATTTCATTTGTGCGCAGGGCTTGGTTGACGGCCTGAGCCAGCGCCGGCGTGATCTGGCTGCCCGGCGACCCCTGAAGCTTGACGCCGTTGGGCCCCACGGTGGCGATCCAGCCGGGCACGGGCGGGCCCAGCGTCAGCATCTTGAGGAACAGCCCTATCCGCCGGTGACGCTGCAGGGGCGATTCCATAGAAGCGCCGCTTTCTTCCCGGACGATGGAACGCGCCAAGTTCTGCGCGTACCTCTGGGCCATGGTCACCATGGCCCTCTGCTGCTGGTAGATGCCATATCCTGAGAAGACCAACGCCGCGATGGTGGGGACCAGGATCATCATGCAGATCAGAGGCAGCAGCCAGCGGCGTTTTTTCATGAGGGAAGCTCTCCTTCGAGCAGTTCGTCCACAAGGATAACCCCATTTTTCAGCGCCAGAATCAGGGCTTCAGTCTTATTCTTCGCGCCGAACTTGGCGTAGACCGACGATAGATGGGCCTGCACTGTGCGCTCGGTGATGAAGAGCCGGGACGCCACCTCTTTGACGGGAAAGCCTTTGGAAGACAGCACCAGCACTTCGCGCTCGCGGGGAGAGAGGGGTTCCAAGGTCGTGGTCTTCGCGTCCACGGCGTTGGCGATGCAGGAGTCCAGATAGATTCCGCCGCTGATCACCGACTGGAGCGCCTGAGTCAGTTCCAGCACGGCCGAGGTCTTGACGATGAATCCGCGGGCGCCCGCCGAGAGCGCCGCCACGATATATTGCTGCGCGTTGTAGGCCGTCAGCATGATGACTTTTGTGGAGAGCTTGGCGTCCTTGACTTTACGCGCCACTGAGATGCCGTCCAGCCCGGGCATCCTGATGTCCAGCAGCGCCACGTCGGGATTCAGCTTCTGGATCATGTCCCAAGCCTCCAGGCCGTCGCTGGCTTCTCCCAGCAGTGAAAGTCCTTCTTCCTCATGAATACATGCCGCCAGTCCCGCCCGGGTCAGCGGATGGTCGTCAGCAAGAACGATTGATATCATAATAGGTGGAACCTCCTTGTTGTTTTTCAGAGCATATTTGATTATAATACAAAGTGTCCCCGATGAACATGTACATCTCTACAGGACTTTGCAGAATGGGACAGCGCAGAATCTTTTTCTATTGTATCAGTCTTTGGGGAATGGGGGAAAGGCGCAGAACTATGATTGTTGATTTCTTCAATGCGCCGCCGCTTCGTCTCAATTATACTTAGGACACAGTCAAAGAGGAAGTTTGCCTCTTGTCGGCACGATGTAAAATCGTGTTTTGAGAGATTGATTTGAAAAAATAGGGAGGTTCATATCATGAAATCAGGAAAGTTTATGCTTGGCGGCCTGGCCGCCGCCCTTCTGGGAAGTACCGCCGCCTTTGCGGTTCCCGCGCCTATGCCCGTTCAGGGCCCTGGAATGCCTATGCCGCCCGCTCCCATGCATCAGAGAATGGAACGCCGCGGTCCCGAAATGCCCGAAGAGATCAAGGCCATGCACAAGGAAATGCAGAGCCTCAGAAAGGACATGCGCCTCGAGCTTTCAAAGGACAATCCCGATTCGGCTAAGGTCCTCGAAATGAACAAAAAGGCCGAAGAGCTCCACGCGAAAGTAGAGGAGTGGCGTATCACGCAGATTCTGGAAGGAAAAGCTCCCAAACCCCGCGCCGGCGGCCCCCGTCCTCCCATGCCACCTCGTCCCGGCATGCGCGGCCCCATGGGGCCGGCCCACAGCCCCATGGGATACGGCTGGAGCTGCATGATGGCGCCCATGCCTCCCGTGCAGTTCTTCTGCTGGGGACCCATGGCCGCACCTCAGCCTTTTGCTCCTCGGGGACCCGTTCCTCAGCTGCAGCAGCCGCGGCATGATCACGGCGAGTGCCCAGTTTGCGGCCAGCCCATAGAAAACAGGGAAGAGGCCAAGTAAAACGGGAAAATTAACGACGGATCGGCTGCTTATGCGTCCCTGTGAGGCAGCGCAATACAAAAAAGGAGGAAATCAAAATGAAACTCAGTAAGCGTATCATGCTATCCCTCTTGATGGGATCCTTTATCTTCACGACCCCGATGGCCTCTCTTGCTGCGCTCAGGGAACCGGCGGCCAAAATTGAAACCGCGGCGGTCCCGAAGGCCGCGCCGGGCGGCAGACCCGGCCAGAATCAGAACCGTCCTGCCCCGAACCAGTACCAGAACCGTCCTGCTCCGAACCAGTACCAGAACCGTCCTGCCCCGAATCAGAATCAGAACCGCCCGGCCCCGAACCAGAACCGCCCCGGTCAGAACCAGTATCGCCCTGAACCGAACCGTCCGGCCCCGAATCAGTACCGTCCCGACAACCGCCGTCCGTCCCGCGACGACCGCCACGACGACAACGACGCGCTGAAAGTCGGCGGAGCCATGCTGCTTCTAGGGCTGATCCTGGGCAGTTCTCAGAACAACTCGAATAACTATTAAAAAATACACACGTCTCTAAAGGAGGGTTTTGAATGAAGAAAAGATTTGTCAGAACCGTGGCGCTCTCGATTATGACGGCGGTCGTGCTCAGCGTCCCCGCCGCGTCGCTCGCCGCGGTTAAAACGGCTCCCTCTTCGCCGTCGGCGTCCGCGCGCGCCGGCAGGCCCTACGGCCCGCCTCCGCCGCCTCCACCTGGCCCTGGCTGGGGGCACCGTCCGCCGCCCGACCGCTACGGCCCGCCTCCCCCGCCGCCTCCCGGCCCCGGCTGGGGGCACCGACCGCCTCCGCCGCCGCCCCCCGGCCCCGGCTGGGGACATCGTCCGCCTCCCCCTCGCCGCCATCACGACAACGACGACGCATGGGCGATCGGCGGAGCCCTGTTCCTTCTGGGAACGATCCTGGGCAGCCAGAACGATCGCCCCTACAGATAACGGCGCTATTTTTGCCCGGCAGCATGGCAGGCTGTCGGGCTTTTTTGTATATACTAAATCCCCTTCTTGTAGTATAATAAATTGAAAGTCACAGTTTGAAAAGAAAATCGAGGAGGAACGAAAATGAAGAAATCGACATTTTGGGCAACCCTGATGGCCTTTATGTTTGGCGCCGGCGCGGCTTTTGCCGCCGACTACGCCGTGGTAGACGTGCAGAAGGTCATGACCGACTCCGAACCCGGCAAAGCGGCGGTGGCTCACATGCAGGAAGTTCAGAAGGTGCTCCAGCAGGGTATGAACGACCTGATCGCCCTTCACAAGGGCAAGGAGAACACGCCGGAAGCTCAACAGGCCATTGCGCAGGGGCAGCAGGTCCTGAACCGACAGCTTCAGGTGGAGCAGCAGGCCACTGCGGCGGTCATGCAGAATGAGCTGAACGACGTCATCACGGCCTGGCGCAAGAAAAATTCACGCACGCTGATGGTCATCAACAAGCAGATCCTGCTGGACAGCGCGCCGTCCGTGGAGATCACCAACGCGATCATGAAGGAAATGAACAGGCGCAAGCCCAAGTTCCCCGACCTGCCCAAGGTCACCATTACGCCGCCCCAGGCGGCTCCTGCCGCGGCGCCCGCGGCCGCTCCCGCTCCTGTTCCCGCGCCTGCCGCCAAGTAACCTGTCGTATAAAAAAAGAGCCGTCTGTCGGCCTGCGGCCTGACAGGCGGCCTGTGTTGTACTTTGAAATTTGAATGAGATGAAGCGTCAGAGGAGCTCTTCGGAATTTTCGCGAAGGGCTCCTCTGACGTATAATAGGGTTTGCATTTTATGCTGAAAACCGGAGGGATTATTGTGCTTGTATGTTCAAAATGCGGACGCGTCTACCCCGAAGACACGCGGGAATACCGCTGTGCCTGCGGCGGGTGGTTTGATTATGTCTTTTCGCAGGAGCCCCGATTCGACAAGAATAGCATCGTAAAAGGGCCCTTAACGCTGTGGCGCTACGCCGACGCCCTGCCGCTGCCGGCGGGGGCAGAGTCTGTGACCATGGGCGAGGGCATGACGCCCCTGATCCCCTTTGAATGGGGCGGACGCCAGATCCTGTTCAAGCTCGACCACGTGCAGCCCACGGGATCCTACAAGGATCGCGGCATGGCCTATCTGGTCAGCCGCCTGAAAGCGGCGGGGATCGGCGAGGTGGTGGAAGACTCCTCGGGCAACGCGGGCGCGGCCATGGCTTCTTACTGCGCCAGGGCCGGGGTTACCTGCAACGTCTATGTGCCCGACTATACCTCCCAGGGAAAGTGCGTGCAGATCCTGGCCTCGGGGGCGCAGCTCCACAGGGTTCCCGGCAGCCGTGAGGACACCACCGCCGCGGCCATGGCTGCCGGGGCGACATCCTTCTATGCCAGCCACAATTGGAGCCCCTGGTTCGTCATGGGCCTTGCCACATGGGCCTACGAGGTGTGGGAGCAGATGGGCTGGGCCGTTCCGGACACGGTCGTGGTCCCCGTAGGGCAGGGGAGCATCGCTCTCGGCGCGTGGTACGGCTTCCAGAAGCTGAAAGCCGCCGGCCAGATCGACCGGTGCCCGCGGATCATCGCCGTGCAGTCCTCGGGCTGCGCGCCGCTGGCGGAGGCCTGGGAGCGGGGATTGGACGAGCCCGTGAAGATCGTCAAGACCTCGGCGCTGGCCGAAGGGATCGCCTCGTCGGAGCCCGTGAAGGGAACGGCGATCCTGAAACAGGTGCGCGCTTCGGGCGGTTTCTTCATTTCAGTGACCGACGAAGAGGTGAAAAAGGCCTTCTTCGAACTGGCTCACCGGGGAATCTATGTGGAACCCACCAGCGCGGTGGTTGCTGCGGCGCTGACCTGCTTGGCCGCTCAGGGCGCTTTTGGGAAGGACGAAAAAATAGTGGCCTTCACGTCCGGTTCAGGACTGAAAGCCACCGATCATCTGTTGGACTTTTTCGGTTAAAGAGCGTACACGTCGGCCAGGTAGGGCATGGCGGGGAGAGCTCCTTCTTTTTCGCAGACCCGCGCGGCCACGGCTGAGGCGCCCTCGGCGACCCAGCGGAGCTGTTCTTCCGTCAACTCGTCCCAGGCACAGCCGTCAAGCGTCAGCAAGCCTCGTAAAAGCCCCGCGGTGAACCCGTCGCCGCAGCCTGTGGTGTCTATGGCGGCGACGGAGTAGGCCCACTGGCGGTGGCAGACCTGCCCCGACGCGAGCAGCGATCCCTGGGCCCCGAGCGTCAGCGCCGTCATGGCGCCGCGGCGCAGGCAATGAAGCTGCGAGAAGGCGTCGTTCACGTCCTGTCCTGGAAAGAGCCAGCTGATGTCGTCCAGGCTGAGCTTGACGAGCTGGGAGCGCGCCATGGCCATGAGGACCCTTTCCCTGTAGGCCTCTTCGTCGCCGATCAGCGCCGGCCTGATGTTGGGGTCGAAGGAGACGGGGATCGCCGCGTCATAAAAACGCTCCGCCAGCGCCTCCTGCACGCTGGCCCCCGGTTCCGACGCGAGCATCACGCCGCCGCAGTGAAGGCAGCTGTAATCCTGGGGCCGAAGCGATGAGAAGTCTTCGCTTTCGATCAGGGCGTCGGCCGTGCCGCTGCGCAGAAAACGGAAGGCCGGTTCCCGGCGCTCGTTGAGGCGCACTTCGGCCGCCGCAGTCGGCAGCTGTTTCTTTATGACGGCGAAGCGGCGGCCGATGCCTTCGAGGTCCATCACCTTCAGGATTTCCCGCGCCTCGCCGTCGCCGCCGATCCCACCGGCGAAAGCTGTGGGAATCTGGAGCCGCGCCGCGCCCACCGCAGCATTGAGCGGCGCGCCGCCCGGTGTCGATTTCCTCAGGATTCCCTTTTCATCGTAAAAACGGTCTGTCAGTGCCTCTCCAAAAAATAGAGCAGGATTCATGCCTGTTCCCGTCCCTTCTGTAGTTTTGGCCTTACGGTTTCATAGTTTATCACAGAAGGGTGCGGCGAAGCAGTTTTTTGTATCATGAAAAGAGTTTAAAGAATTTGATCTAAGCTGATCTTTGAGCTTCGTTTGAAATACCTTGACGCTAAAGCTCAAAATGACGATAATGAGTTCTGGAACTAGGGGGGTCGTGTTGTGACGGCTGAGAGGGGGCGCGTAACGCCCCGACCCTTGGAACCTGATCCGGTTCATGCCGGCGCAGGGAAGTTGCTCGAGTCTTTTCCCGACGTCCCTGTAAAATTTTTTCGGGAGGAATCATCATGAATTCGAAAACGCGGTATCTTGTGGAGGCGGCGCTGACCATCGCGCTAGCGGTGGTCCTGTCGCGGATCAAACTGTTCCGCATGCCCCAGGGCGGCTCCATCACCCTCGAGAACGTGCCCCTGATCATCTTCGCGATGCGCTGGGGCCTGAGCGGGGGCTGTATGGCGGGGGCTGTGGCGGGGCTTCTGCAGTTCCTTCTGGGCGGTTATATGGTCCATCCCGTGCAGGCCTTTCTGGATTACCCTCTGGCCTATGGGGTGCTGGGGCTGGCGGCGCTGTCGCCCAGGAAAACAGGCTGGGGCGTGCTGATCGCCTCGCTGGCGCGTATGGCTTGCCATGTGGCGTCGGGGCTGATTTTCTTCTCGGCCTACGTCCCGGCGGGGACCCATCCTCTGGTCTATTCACTGACCTATAACGGCGGCTATATGGCGGTCAACACGGCTCTGGCCTTTGTCCTGGTGCCGCTGATCCTGCCGCGCCTGAAGAAAGACTAGCGCTGATTTCGATGGACGAGGAGTTCTTCCTCCGTGGGGGCTCCAAGTCCTGAAGTGCGAGGGGTGTGAAGATGAAAAAACTGTTGTGCCTATGTCTGCTGATCGCTGCGTTTGCTCTGCCGGCGGAGGCCTCCGTGGAGAGCGCTTTGGAAGAGTGCCGCTCGCCCGAGGGGATTCTGCCCGAGGTCCCCGGCAGAAGGACCTTCTCTTCGGACGTGGTCGTTCAGGAGATGAAGCTGCGCCTCCTTCAGGGAGACCGCGTCCGCTTTGACAAGCTCTGCGCCATTCTGGTCCGCTATTTCCAATCCCCTCTGACGCTGCTTTACACGAGGCTGGACAGTTCTTTAAAGCCTCTGGCCTGGGAAAACAGCACGGGCGTGGACCTGCAGGCCTGCCGGGTGCTTCTCGACGCGGCGGTCCTGTGGAATGAAGAGTCCTATCACGCCAAGGCTCTGAAAATCGCCGGACGGATTCTGCGCCACAATGTGTATCACGACGTGCTGATCGACGGCGCTACCTGGAAAGAGCGGGTCTCTCAAATTTACAGCATCTACGAGCCCAGCTATTTCCTGAACCTGAGCATTGTGGACGTGCAGCTGCTGCTCAAGCTTCAAAGCCTCATGCCCCGATGGGAGCCCGTGGCGCAGAGGTCTCTGGGCATCCTGCTGGCTGGCAGCGGCGGCGAGAAGCCCCGCCAGAACTACAACGTGGAGAAGCGGCATTACACCAGCACCGACGTGACATCCACCGAGTACATGTGGATGATGGTCCATCTGATCGACGGCGGTTTTGTGCCCTTGCGCAGCATGGACCGCCTTCTGGAACTGATCGGCGGCGACCCCGGGGCCCTTGTGAAGAGCGAGAACGCTTCCGTGGCGTCCGCGGCTCTGGCCGCCTATGTGCTCGCGCGGACAGGGCGTCACGATCTCTCCCGCCGTACCCTCGAGGCCATGGAAGCGCAGTTCGGTTCCGGCGGTTTGCTCTGCGACCCCGGCAAACCCGTCTCGGTCTTCGATAACCTTCTTTACCTCTCCATTAAGGAGATGCTCGAAAGCCGCTGATCCACGTCGGCCCAAAAGGCGATAGGGCGAGGCCCGTCCGGCGGAGTTTTCCGCCGGACGGGCCTCGCCCTATTTTCATACTTTTTCTCCATCGCGCCTTTAGCGTTGAAACCATTTGACCTTATATTAATTCGCATTCAACGTGCTTCATGCCGGACCGAAGATCAAAGTCAAAGGATTTCAACGCAAAGATGCTGAACAGAAAGGGCGCAAAGGAAAAACAAGACCTAAATTATCAACCCCGAATCGCCTGTCAGGCCGCGACGCCCTGTCTACTGGGCGTTCGTCTTGACGGTTTGGCCGCTCAGGATCCTTTTTCTGAGGCAGTAGAGCACTCCCGCGCCGATCAGCGCCCCGGGGACGCTGCTCATCAGGAAGGACGTGGAAAAGAACGCAAACCCCAGGCTCTTGCCCATCATAGGGGCCACGACTAAAGCGCTGACCCAGGCGCCCACGATGCCGGTGCCGAAGGGTTCGGCGCAGGCCGCGGCGATCTTCCACCGCTGAGGCAGCGCGCGGGCGGCCGCTCCCACGCAGAAGGCGCCGAACATGCTTCCCGGAAAGGCGAAAAGGCTGCCCGTGCCGGCCATGTTCCTGATCATGCTCGTGACGAAGGCGGCGCCCAGCGCCCACCATGGCCCCAGAAGGACGCCGGCAATAACGTTGATGCTGTGCTGAAAGGGAAAGCATTTTGTGGGCCCCATGGGAACCGAGACCACCGACAGCACGACGCCAGCCGCAGCTAGCACTCCCGCTAAAACGGCCCTGTTCAGCACGCTCTTGTTGAAACTCTGTGTTTTGTTCACTCTAATCATCTCCGCTGTCTATTTTGAACGCGCAGAAAAAAGCCCCGTTCACCTGACTGTGAGCGGGGCCGCACTTTTTCCTCTATCCTCGCTCCCTACGCCGGTATTGGCCGGATCAGGTATGGGGTCGAAGGTATGCCCTTCCTCTCAGCTTTCAGAACCGCGAACGGTTCCTGCGCTCCCCCGGAGTTATTATTCTGCTGGGTGTAATTATCCTCTTTTTTCGGGGCTCTGTCAATTCATGCCGGAAAAAACGCTCCGCCCAATGGGCGGACCTGGGCTTCAATGATATAATGAAATCCTTCGAGCGCGCGGATATCCAAGTTCAGGCCCCGTTAATGCGAAGCGAAGGTCCTTTCTATTTTTTGAATCAGTTCCGCCTTCGTCCCGCGATCGGTGAAACTTGCCTCCGCCGCGTTGAGAAGCAGTTGCTTCACAGCCTCCGCGCCGAGCTGAAAGGTATCGGCGATCAGCTGCAGCTCCCGGCGCGCCGTCGTATTCGATACGGACATGTTGTCGGTGTTGATCGTCACGGGGACGCCCGCCCGCAGAAACTCCATGAGAGGGTAGTCCTCGATCTTTGCGAAAATCTTTGTGTTCAGGTTGCTCGTGGGGCACAGCTCGAGCGCAATCCTTTCCCTGGCCAGCTCAGCCATAAGTTCGCGGTCTTCGCAGGAACGCACGCCGTGCCCGATGCGCTTTGCGCCGAAAGAAAGGGCGGCGCGCACGCTTTCCGGCCCGTCGGCCTCGCCAGCGTGAATCGTGAAAGGGATCCGGCGCTCGCGCGCATATTCGAAGACCGGCCCGAAACCGGCAGTGGGGAAGAGAGCTTCCGCTCCGGCCAGGTCGATGGCGCAGACGCCCTTTCCGAGATACCTTCCGGCCACCTCGGCCGTCAGCATGTTCTTCTCTCCGACGTCGGGGCCCCGCATACAGCACAGGATGAGGCCCGATTTCAGGCTGGAGCGGCGGTTTCCCTCCATGGCGGCAAGAACCGCCTCCTCCTGGGTCAGTCCCTTCGCGGTGTGCAGCTGCGGCGCGAATCGGATCTCGGCGTAAATCAGCCCCTGGGCTTTCAGTTCTTCTTTCAGGCGGAAGACGCTTTCGCTGATGGCCTCCTTCGTCTGGAGCAGCGTCAGGGGAAAGTCGAAGCATTTCAAGTAGTCGTTCAAACTGGCGCAGTTCTCGGGAGCCTGCAGCAGCGCCCTTAATTCGGCGTCTCCCGAGGGAATCGGGAGGTTCTGCATCGCCGCCAGGGCGCGCGCGGTTTCAAGCGACAGAGAGCCGTCCAGGTGCAGATGCAGGTCCACAAGACACTGGCCGGGAACGGCGTTCCCACGCGCCGAAGCGGCCGCCGGAAAGGCGAGAGCGCAGCACAGCGCGGCGCAGGCAAAAGCTGTTCGGAAACAGAAATTCATCATACATACCTCCTAGTGTTATGACAAGCGTGGTTCAAGCTCTGCGACAGGCGGCGCTTTCACGCTGCACGCCTCCTTTTGAGGAAGAACGGACTTTTTTCTGTCGTAAAAGACGGAAAAAACATGAAAGGAACGATATAAAATGAAACAGGAACGGACTTTTCCCCGCTTTACGGTGACGCCCAAAGCGGAGCGGAGCGTCAAGAGCGGGCATCCCTGGGTGTACGGCGAAGAAGTCACCGACGTTCAGGGCACATATACAAACGGAGATCTGGCGGACGTCTTCGCCACGGGCGGCCGCTTTCTCGGCACCGGATACGTGAACGACCACTCCAAAATCCGCGTGCGCCTGATCTCCACCAACGCTAACGACCGGTTCGACGACGCCTTTTTCGAGCGCCGCCTGGCCTACGCGCTGGACTACCGCAAAGCCGTCATGGGCGATCAGTATGGATGCTGCCGCCTGATTTTCGGCGACTCGGACTGTTTTCCCGGCCTGATTGTGGACCGATTCGACGACGTGCTGGTGGCGGAAGTGCTTTCGCTGGGCATGGACCGCCTTAAAGAGCAGCTTTTTCCCATGCTGTGCCGCCTGCTCAAAGAAGACAGGCAGCGTATCTCGGGAATCTACGAGCGCAACGACGTGGCGATCCGCGCGCTTGAAGGCCTGCCGCAGTATCACAGTGAATATCCTCTGGAGGGCCTGTCGCTGGGGGACCGGCGGACGGCCCGCATCTGTGAGAACGGAGTGCTCTACGACGTGGATTTTGTGGAAGGGCAGAAGACGGGGTTCTTTTTGGATCAGAAGTTCAACCGCCAGGCCGTGGCGCGTATCAGCAAGGGCCTGCGGGTGCTGGACTGCTTCACCCATACGGGCTCCTTTGCCCTGAACGCCGTCCGGGGCGGGGCGGAGAGCGTCTGCGCTGTGGACATCTCGGAAAGCGCCGTGGAGATGGCCCGCCATAACGCCGGGCTGAACGGGTTCCTCGACCGCATGACCTTTCAGGCCGCCGATGTGTTCGACCTGCTGACCGAGATGGCGCAGGGCGGCAGGGGTGATTACGACATGATCATCCTGGACCCGCCGGCTTTCGCGAAATCGCGCCGCAGCGTAGACGGCGCGGCGCGCGGCTATAAGGAGATCAACCTCAAGGCCATGAAGCTGCTGCCCCGCGGCGGCTATCTGGCCACCTGCTCCTGCTCCCACTTTATGACCGACGAGCTTTTCAGGAAGATGCTTTTCAGCGCGGCTCAGGACGCCAAAGTCTCCCTCCGCCAAATAGAAGTCCGCCAGCAGTCTCCCGACCACCCCATCCTCTGGGGCGTGCCCGAAACGGAGTATCTCAAGTTCTATCTGTTTCAGGTGGTGTAGAGCGGAGTGAAGAAAATGTGATAAGAGATTCTAAAAAAATTCTGCCAAAACTTAGCCCAAACATAAAAGTTTTGAGGGGCAGGAGAAAGGAATATAATGTGTTCTTGGGTACCTCTTTAAAGTTATACCCTCAAGATGGCGCGCTGATTCGCTGTGATCAAAGAGGTCATTGCGCAAACAGCAAAAATTTATCGAAGCGGTAGCCTGCGGCATTCCTTATCGCGCCGCAGAGATTTTTTCAGACAATATTTCTAAAAGTTTTTTATGTGTCTTTGACAAAGGGTACACTTCAATGATCCACTCTGTCAAAGGCTACCGCTTGGGGTGAGCGGGTGGTTACGCTGGCTCAGAGGCGTTATTAGATGGCCTTTTACAGTGATGAAACGCAGGATAAAGCAAAAAATTAACTTCATGCTGATTAACAAAAAATAAATTGTTTCTGAATTTTAGCCGTCTAAAAAGGTTTTCATTATGAAGCTGCCGGTTGTGCCGATGTAAGAGATAAAGATTTTTATCTGTGAGGTTTTAACCTTCTTTCCGCATACTTACGTGCGGCATAGTAGAACAGCTTGGGCGATAAAAGGCATGCAAACGAACTAATTGCAACTTTCATTTCTCTAAAGGTCAACAACTTTTCAAGTTGTTTTTTAAATCCCTTTTCTTTGTAATAAACGTGGAATTCTTCCCAGGAGTAATAGTAAGCCGACTGCCAGAGCAAAGCCCAGTATACCCTTGCTACAGCATATCTTTTATATAAAGGATAGAATTCTGGCGCTTGCTTTTGAAAAAAATCTTCGAGGTTTTGCATGAGTAATACAGCATGAAAGCGGTCTTCTGTAAAGTGTCTCATAGCTGAGCCCTCGTTTGAATTGTATATGTATATGGCAGCGTCGACGGAAGCAACTCTTTTGGCGTAAGCCATAATCCTCCACACCATATGCAAGTCCTCACAGTATTTATAGCCTTCGGCGAAACCTAACCGAGCTCTTTTCAAAAGCTGTCGTTTAACGAAAATCCCACAAACGCTAGGCTGTATTTTATGGAAAAGATACATTTTTAATGAGAGAAGCGAAGTGTACGATTTTATCGAACCTAAACTTCCGGATAAGTTCTTAGGGTTGTCTGTGCTTTTGAATACATAAAGGTCAGCATCGCAGCGACTGGCGGCTTTATAAGCGTATTCAAATAAATTGACTGAAATATTGTCATCTACATCAATAAAAGTAATTAATTCTCCTGCGGCGACATCGAGCCCCGCGTTGCGCGCTGCACTGACACCTTTATTAGATTGCGTAATCAGTTTCATTTTGAATGAAGCGTTCTTTGGGATTTCCTTTAGCATGTCCAAAGAATTATCTTGCGAACCGTCGTTAATGAAAATAGCCTCAAAATCTTTGCACGTCTGATGTTCTAAATCGTTAACCAGACTTTTAATATAACGCTCTCCGTTGTATACAGGAATGATAGCGCTGATCATGCATTGTCCTCCATAAGTTTTTTTGTAGAGAATTTTTTCTATAAATGGACTGCACGACTATACGTTTTGCTGAAAAATATTTTTTCAATACGGCTGGGAGGGAGCGTCCTAAAAAGCTGGGTTCATAATGATTAGGAACCCTCTAAAGTTCGGCTAAAGCTACAAGGTATCGTTTCAGTGCATTTTGCCATGTAGGCAATTTCTTAAATCTCTGCCGGTCTAGATCTCTTTTGCTCATGCGCGAGTTCAGCGGGCGCAATGCCTTGGTTGGATATTCCGATGAAGGCACGGGATTGATTTTTGTGTCATATTCCGCAAGCCTGAAAATCTCCTTCGCAAACTCAGCCCAGGAGCAAATGCCTTCATTTGTGGCATGGTAGACCCCATACTTGTCGGTGACGACCATATCGCAGAGCAACGACGCCAAGTCGGCTGTGTAGGTGGGGGAACCTATCTGGTCGCAGACCACGTTGATTTCCTTGCGTCCCCTGCCGAGCCTCAGCATGGTCTTGACGAAGTTCCCCCCGTTAAAGCCGAAAGCCCAGGAGGTGCGCACGATAAAATAATGCTGGAGCAGATTTTTCACAGCCTCTTCGCCGTCAAGTTTGGACTGTCCATACAGGTTTAACGGCCCTTTCGGGGCGTCAACCTCGTAAAACTGATGTCCCGTGCCTGGAAAAACGTAGTCCGTACTGATGTAAATCATCTTTGCTCCAATATCGCGGCAGACCGTGGCGATAGTGACTGTCCCATCAACGTTGACGCGCCGGCAGAGGTCTTCGTCCTCTTCCGCTTTATCCACGGCTGTATAGGCGGCGCAGTGAATCACGGCGTCGGGGTGGTGCTTTATGATGAAGCTGCGCGCAGTTTGGACGTCGGTGATATCAAAGTCGCCGCGGCCGGCGCCTATGGCTTCGATGCGGCGTTCTGCCAGGGCTTTCATGACGTCGTAGCCGAGCTGCCCCGTTGTTCCTGTGACGAGAATTTTCATATGAGTGTGCTCCAGATTATTTTTGTGGTTTTCGCGGCAGAACCGATGTCCTGATTTCTATGGGCTGTGGATTACCGTCCTGCATACATTTTCTTGTAGTAATCCTGATATTCCCCGCTGATGATGTGTTTCCACCAGGGCTGGTTGTTCAGATACCACTGGACGGTTTTGTGAATGCCGTCGTCGAAGGTGGTGGCGGGCAGCCAGCCTAATTCTTTGTGAATTTTCGCGGGGTCGATGGCGTAGCGCCGGTCGTGGCCGGGACGGTCGGTTACGTAGGCGATGAGGCTTTCAGGTTTGTTCAGTTCGCGCAGCACCGTCTTGACCACCTGCAGGTTGGTGCGCTCGTTGTGCCCGCCGATGTTGTAGATCTCGCCTTCCGTGCCTTTGTGAATGACCAGGTCGATGGCGGAGCAGTGGTCCTCCACATACAGCCAGTCACGCACGTTTTCTCCCTTGCCGTAGACGGGGAGGGGCTTGTCGGCCAGGGCGTTGGCGATGATCAGCGGGATCAGCTTCTCGGGAAAGTGGTAGGGCCCATAGTTGTTGGAACAGCGCGAGATGGTCACGGGCAGCTTGAAGGTCCTGTGATAGGCCTGAACCAGCAGGTCAGCCGAGGCCTTTGAGGCGGAATAGGGGCTTGAGGTATGCAGCGGCGTGGTCTCGGTAAAGAACAGATCGGGGCGGTCCAGCGGCAGGTCGCCGTAAACTTCGTCGGTGGAGACCTGGTGGAATCGGGCGATACCATACTGGCGGCAGGCATCGAGCAGTACGCCCGTACCCAGGACGTTTGTCTGGAGGAACAGTCCAGGATTGAGGATCGACCGGTCTACATGGCTTTCGGCGGCGAAGTTGACGATCACGTCGGGGCGGACTTTTTCAAAGAGCTCATAAACCTGCTCTCTATTGGCGATGTCGCCTTTGATGAATGTGAAATGAGGATTCTCGGCTGCGTTGGCCAAGGTTTCCATGTTGCCCGCGTAAGTCAGAGCGTCGTAGCAGACCACGTGATAATCGGGGTGCTGGCGCAGCATGTAATGGACGAAGTTTCCGCCGATAAAGCCGGCGCCGCCTGTGACGATGATTTTCATTGATTGTTTTCTCCTAAAAATTAAATTTTATAAGCAACTCTAAAAAAGACCAGTCTGCTTTCAATCCAGCGCGTCTTTCCAAAGAAGGATATGGCATAACTAAAGAATTTCTGAACCTTTTCTTGTCGCAGCGCAGCGGCGTAGTTCTTTGTTTCGATTTGCAGCAAGGCTTCTTTTGCAGTTTTTCTGTAGGGGGCCGGCGTTGACGCGTGTTTAAATTCTAAGATAACAACCGGGATATTCTTTTTGCGCGGAGAGAGCATCTAGTCAAAGCGCTCTTGACCATTTTCACGATTTGATTTAACTTTATGTGTTTTATAAAAGAGCATGCTTAAAACAAGCATCATCTTTGGAGAAAATCCGAAAGCTTGGCAGGGGAGGCTTTATATTCTTCTCTGTTGGCTTTTTTAGAAAGAATCCGATGGAAGTATGTCTTGTTTCCTTCTGTCAGTTGATCGCTGTTCAGCAAGTCAGACGATCAATCATATTCGTCGGAAATTGTGCCCTGAAGACCCCTGTAGGTGCTCTTACAATCCTGGCATTTTATGTCCTTCAACCTTCGGGAAATCACAGGGCGGAAACCTAAAGATGGGCGATATTTCCCCTGACTGGCCTCTCAAATGATCAGTCTTTTCAAAGCGCCTGGGATGGGGATGGAGCAGCGTGCTGGCTCTGCGGTCCAGCACTTTTTTGATCAGCAGGGTTATGTCCACGTAATAGAAGTTTTCAAGAACGTCCTGGAAGTCGGGAGTACCGATGGGAAGCGGTTTGATACTGCTCATACTGGATCGTCACCTGCTGTTTTGAGTCTGCTTTTTGTTCTACAATCAAAAACTGCCCTGTGTCTGGAAATCAGAGCCGTCGTTCCGCGATGCGATAAACGGCACTATCGTCTCGGATTGCGATGATGATAACTTTCATGACTTCCTTGTCTCGAACAAGACTATAAACGATTCTGAGACCTAATTTGGACAATTTGACTTTATAACATCCGTAGAGCTTGGAAGCGCTGTAGTTGCCGAGAGGCTTACCGTATCCACCTTCACTTGTGGGCAATGGGTTTTGAGATACCTTCGCGAGAGCTTTATTGACCTGTATTTGCTGTGAGTGATCTAAACTCAAGAAGTCCTCCCGCGCTTTTGAAATGTATTCGATCTGCCAGCTCATTCAATTTCAACCTCTTCAGCCTCGTCGATCTCCTTTTGTGTAATGCCAGCCTCCGCGTAGAGTTCCTCTGCGGGGATGGTTGCATGCAGGCCCTCTTCCAGCCTCCGCCGGGTTTCGTCGCAGAGCAGCATATCCTCAAGTTCGTTCATAAGTTTTTTGTATTCTTGGACTGGTAATATGACAGAAACTGGAGCATTGTTTTTTAGGACAATTCCAATTCCATTTTGTTCGACTTCTTCAAAAATTTTGCCGGCTTCACCACGGTTAAAGCGGGTAATAGGAATGAGAGCGTCAAGAGTTGTCGGCGAAATAGTAAGCATCTGAAGTCCTCCTTTTCAAAGATATACCAACAATGTTATTCTAGCTTAAGTCGATAAAAAGGTCAATGAATATAACGATATATGCTATGTTAGCCGAGAAAACTTGAGCGCAAAACTACCACCCATAACAGTTGATTTTGCCTTGAAAAATGCGTTGATGATAAAACTTATTCCGCGTTTTCTTATTTAGGGCAGCCGTATATTCATTTATGTTTTAGGTATTAGCGGCGGAGCATCCTGCTGTAGAGTTCTAAATGTTTTTTTAACAAAATCTTAATATCGTATTTCTTGATTTTGTTAGCTGCGTTATCGATAATCTTTTGCAGCTCCTGCGTAGGGTGAGCAACAAAGTCAATTTTTTCAGCGATTTTCTGTATGTCGCCCAGCGGCACGAGCATGCCGCAGTTTTCTGCGAGAAGGTCTCTTGTCCCTCGGATGTCAGTTCCAATGACCGGTACGCCCATGGCCATGCTCTCCATGATAGAACGAGGCAGTCCTTCCTGCTGGGAAATTAGAAGCAACGCATTGGCGGCGGTAATGAGTCGGGGAATATCTTTTCTATGACCTAGAAAATGGGTTTGTTTCTCCAGTCCGAAATGAATTGCTTCATTCTTAATCTTTTCACTAAGCGGACCACTACCAGCAAAAACCATATGGTATTCGAGATTATTTGCGATTGCCAAAGTTTTTAAGGCATCTGAATGTCGCTTGCGTGGAATAAATTCGGCTACTATTAGAATTACTACAGCTTCAGAGGAAATGCCTATTTCTTTTCGGATATTTTCTTTTTGATTTTGTATTTGGGGATTGTGTGTGTAAAGGGATAAATCAACCCCAATTCCGGGCATCAACGTGAGATTGTCTTTTTTTGCGATTCCGTATTTTAAAGCGCTGTCATAATCCTCTTGATTCATTACAATGAGATGGTCTGTCCATTGCCCTGCAAGCTTTTCAAGGACGATGAACAGGCTGTTTTTGATTTTTAAATTTCCTTTATAAAAGTGAAAACCATGGGCGGTGTAGATGACTTTGACTTTTCCCGCAGCTCGCATCTTTCTTAGCGCAAATCGGGTTATGAAAGCGGCGACGGGGGTGTGGACGTGGACTATGTCGTATCCCTCGCGTTGGACAATCTCACGAATTTTTTTGGGGGTGTGGATAAAGTTGTGAAGGTCGAGGGGGTTGCGCCCCCAATCGACAGGCCAGAAATGATCGAAATGTTCTTCAGCAACGGGGAAAGGGTCACGAATATTGGACATGGCGTCTACTTGCCACCCGAGAGATCGAAAATAATCTCCATAGGGCAATAGAAAGTCACGGAGCGTTCTTTGTATTGTGGTTATAATGAGAAGCTTTGTCATTGTATGTCAACTCCTTGACTAGGAATAAAGTGTCATGTTAGATTTTGTTGTTTGGTAATATGTTAAATTTAAAAGACTATCCTATTACCGACTTTTTCACCGACTGTTCCAGGTCTGCGACAATGTAATTTTGTTTATACCGGCTCATGGACTGGTCGTAGCGGAAATTTCCGAAAGCTTTGTCCACAAGGGGCGTGCAGCGGGCGAGCAGACGCAGGGCGGGATTGAAAAGGCGCGTCAGGCGGATATTTTTGCCTTTTGCCTGGGCGATGAGCCGGACCACGTGGGATGTGCTGACATATTTGTCGTTCTGCGGAAAAAATAAACCGGATTCTTGATTGTCGATTAAAAGGCGGATGAACTCACATAGGTTGTCAATGAAGAGCATACTGCGCTGGTTGTCCACGTCGGGAAACAGTGGCAGTCTTTCGGCCAGTTTCACCAGGATGGGGAAGTTGCCTTTGCAGCCTGGGCCGTAGATCATGGGAGGACGCAGAATGGCGACTTTAAAGGAATTGTCGCCCAGCGCTCGGAGCCGTCCTTCGGCTTCCAGCTTTGACTGGCCGTAGAAGTTTGTTGGAGCGGGGGCTGTGCCGAAGGTGACGGTTTTGTCCTTTCCTATGGAGGCGCTGTCGCCGTAGACGATGGCGCTGCTCATGAATATAAACTGTCCTGCGCCTTCGTCTTTTGCCTTGCGCGCGGTTTCGGCGGCGAGGTCCCGGTTGACGGCCATGTATCGCCTTTCCATTTGGGGATCGGCTGAAACGTGGGCGATTCCCGCGACGTGAAGGACGCTGTCGAAGCCGGAAAAGCTTTTCGAGCGCCAGTCGGAACTTCGAAGGCTCAGTCCTGTCACGTCGTACTGGCCGGGAAAGCCCTCAAGCCAGCGCCTGACCGATGAACCGACGTAGCTGTGGAGCCCCGTAATGAGGATTTTAGTGGTCATGGGGATCGCTCCTTATTTATATCCCAGCTGTTCCAAAATATGGGGGCGCTGGATTTGGGTAGGAGGGGCGATGATGGTTTCATTGGCGCCCGCGTTAATGCCGTTACGCTTGAAGACTGTGGCGATGGTTTGCCAGATGATCTTGAGGTCAAAGAGCAGACCCATGTGCCTGACGTAATAGAGATCGTATTCATTGCGTTTGTCCCAGGTCATGGCGTTGCGCCCATTTACCTGGGCCCATCCCGTGATGCCCGGACGCACGCTGTGGCGCTGAGCTTCCTCATCACTGAACAGGGGAAGGAAGCCGACGAGCAGCGGACGGGGGCCGACGAGGCTCATGTCGCCCTTGAGGACGTTCCACAGCTCGGGAAGCTCGTCGAGGCTGGTGCTGCGCAGGCGCTGGCCGAAGGGGGTTAAGCGCTCGCTGTCGGGAAGTGGATGTCCTTGAGCGTCAAAGGCGTCGCGCATGGAACGGAATTTGTAATTGCGGAAAGCTTTTTCGTGCAGCCCTGGGCGCATTTGCGAAAAGATCACGGGCGATCCCAGTTTCTTCCTCACTTTTAACGCCACGAAAAGCATCAGCGGCGAAAACAGGATCAGCGCGCAGGACGCGCCTGCGATATCCATCAACCTTTTTACGGGGCCGTAGCCCTGCCCTTTGAGAAGCGACATATGATGACCTCCCGAATCGTGTGGGTGCAGCGTAATTTTTCATAGAAGATTTTCTCTATCCTATTTTAACGAAAAGCTATGAAACAGGCAATGAAAAAAGAGGAATCACAGAAGATAATCTGCGATTCCTCTTTTACGGCGGTTTCCGCCCGGCATTCTTTTCCCGCAGGGCTTCTGGGCGCCATGTTGTGGAGTTTGGCGTCGTTCTCGTGGCAGACTGCCTGGTGCGGTATGGGTTGGGCCGGGCCCTATAAGCGTTTTCTCGGTGCAAGTCAATATTTTTTGTCGAAAAGGGCCAGAAAATCAATTCAAAAAGTTTTTCTTTGCGAAGACAAGGTGGGCGTGCATCTCCTCCTGCGCCGCGGCAAAATTCTTCTGCCGCAAGGCTTTGACGATTTGGACGTGCCCCTCGTAGGCTCTCCTGACCGAGGGCTGGTCTCGCAAAATGACTCCGCCGGCTACGAGGAAACGTTCGCGCACGCTCTTCAGCGTGTCCCTGATCAGCTGGTTGCCGTAAAACTGGGCGATGAGGTCGTGAAACTTGACGTCGCTCTCCAAAAAGCCCATGGAGTTCCCGGCGTCGACCAGTTTCTCCTGTTCCTGCAGCATCTGCTCGAGTTGGGCGCTTTTTTCGTCGTCCCAGCGATTTTGCAGGTTCAGAACCATAAACTCCTCCACGGCCATGCGAAAGTCGATGATCTCCATGGCCTCCGCCATAGTTACGTCGTTGACGACGGCTCCCTTTCGGGAATATTCCTTCATGAACCCCTCGTGAACCAGGCGCTGAAGCGCCTCGCGCACGGGAGTCCGGCTCATGCCCAGCTCGCTGGCGAGGTTTTTCTCTGAAAGCATTGAATCGGTGGATAACACTCCCTGCAATATCATTTCTTTGATTTTATGATATGCAATATCTCTCTTTGTCAGATACATAAGCAAGTCACCTTCCCATCAAAAGCGAGGATTATCTCAGATTTTTCCATGAGCTTTCCAGGCTCGGAAACATTTTTCGCTTTTGGTATATCACAAAAAGGCGGCGAGAAAAAGTACTTGAGAATATTTTTTTATGTTTTCCTAAGAAACAGATAAAAAAGTTGGATTTTTCAGTCTCGCTATCCAAAAGAGGCCTCTCATCGATCCAGGTGATCGCGGAGGCCTCTTTGTCAATGAAGGGCAGGGTTCTGCCCGGCTGCGGAACTATTCTCTACTTTGGCTGCATGTGGATCGCCCGTCCTAAAACGTCGAGGGCGGCTTCGGAGAGCGCTTCGCCGACGGTTGGGTGGGCGTGGATCGTGGAGGCGATTTCTTCCACGGTGGCTTCCAGGCGCAGGGCAAGAGCCCCTTCCACGATCAAATCCGTCGCGTGGGGGCCCACGATGTGGACGCCCAAAATTTCGCCGTACTTTTCGTCGGCTATAAACTTGACCATGCCGTCGGTCTCGTTCATAATCAAGCTTTTCCCGTTCGCGTACAGGGGGAAGCGCCCAACCTTAACGGCCCCCCGTTTTTCCCGGGCCGTTTTTTCGGTCATACCGACCCATGCCATCTCGGGGATGGTGTAGACGCAGGATGGCACGGTCTTGTAGTCCATTTCCTTTGAAGCTCCCATGACGTTTTCCGCCGCGGTTTCGCCTTCGGCGGAAGCGACGTGGGCCAGCATGATGGGAGAGCAGCAGTCTCCTATGGCATAGACGTTTTTGACGCTGGTCTCCATTTTCTTGTTCACGACGATGCGCCCTCGTTCTGTTTTAACGCCGGCGGCGTCGAGATTCAGCGAAGCGGTGGCGGCGCGGCGGCCGATGGACAGGAGGACTTGATCGGAAACGAAGGCCTTTTCCGTCCCCTGGGGATCCAGCACGCGGGTCACGACGCTGCCGCCGTTCCTCTCAAAGCCGGTGACCTTCGAATTGGTGTAGAACTCTACCCCCAGAGCCTCCAAACGTTTGCGGACGATGACGGCCATCTCTTCGTCGGCGGGCGGCAGGATGGCCGGCATCATTTCGACCACGACGACCTTCACGCCCAGCGTGGCATAAACGCAGGCGAACTCCATGCCGATCACGCCGCCGCCGACGATCAGCAGTTTTTGGGGCAGCTTCTGGAAGGACAGCGCCTCGGTGCTGGTCACAATCCCTTCGGATTTGATGCCGGGAATCGGTGGGATGACGGGCACGGAACCGGCGGCGATCACGAAGGCGTCGGCGGTGATCCTTTTTCCCCCCGCCTCGACGGCAGATGGCGAGATGAAGTGCGCCTCTCCGTTTACGATGGCGACGTTGTTTGCCGCCAAGAGTCCCGAGACGCCGTTGACGAGCTGATCCACGACTGCGGCTTTGCGTTTCTGCACCGTCGGCCAGTCCACAGCCAGGTCACGGCACATCACGCCAAAGTCGGCGCCCGCTTTCATCTCGGCGTAGAGCTCGGCCGATTTGACCAGCGCTTTGGTGGGGATGCAGCCCACGTTCAGGCAGGTTCCGCCCACGCGCTCCTTCTCTATCAGCGTGACTTCGGCTCCCAGCTGGGCCAGACGGATCGCGCAGACATAGCCTCCGGGACCGCCGCCGATCACCGCGACTTTTTTCTTGCCCGGTGCGGCATGGGGCTGTTCCTGAGGGACGGAGGGCCGGGGCGCAGGGGCAGGGGGCTCAGCGGCGCGCGGGGGGCTGTCCAGGGATTCTCCCGTCTCTCCGATCCAGGCGACGTCGCCCCCCACTGCGGCCGATTCGTTTTCGGCGGTCAGGATTTTGAGGAGCACTCCGGCGACCTCGGATTGATAGTCGTAGGTCAGTTTGTCGGTGGAAAGGGTGAACAGCACGTCGCCGGGAGCGACGGCGTCGCCTTCGGCCTTTTTCCATTGTGAGATCGTTCCTTCGGTCATGGTCAGGCCAAGTTTGGGCATGGTAATTTTATGTGCCATCTTTGTTCTTTTCCCTCTTTCATGCTATTTAGCAAATGAGATGCCTCATAGGTTCTCACAAGCGTTGACGGACTCGATATTTGACGAAAAGAGTGACCTCAGAAAAGAAAAAAGATTTGAACGCAGAGGACGCAAAGCGCGCAAAGGAAAAGTGATGCTGATTCTCGTGTGACATACTCCCGCCGCGTAACGCCTGACGGCGTTTGAAGCGGGTGTTTCCTGCTCAAATGCCCCTTAGTGCAGCATAGTATCAACAGGCTCTCCCCCTGTGTCCCACGGTTCTTTGATTCTCTCTTTTCTCTTTCCTTCTTCTGGCGTAACCTCTTATATAGTTTCGACTGATTAGGGTTTACGCTCATGGCAAAGAAAAATCGGGACCGGGGCGATTCATCCCTCCGCCTACAGCGGCGGGGGAATTCTCGCCCCCCTATTTAGTTAAAAAGCTTTAAGTTTTTCCTTTACGTCCTCCGCGCCCTTAGCGTTGGAATCTTTTGACTTGAATCTTCGGTTTGATATGAAACACGTTCATTGCGGATAAGTGTCAGTCAAAAACTCCGGCAGGCGGCGCTAAAGCAGCATGAGGCAGGGATTTTCAAGAAGCGCTTTCAGCCTCTGCAGGAATTGGGCGGCGTCGGCTCCATCCACGGCGCGGTGGTCGGCGGTCAGGCAGAACGTTGACATGGGCCGAATCACGATCTGTCCGTCCTGAACGGCGGCGCGGTCTTCAATCATGGTTACTCCGAGGATGCAGGACTCGGGAGGATTGATGATGGGCGTAAAATGCCTGATGCCGAACATGCCCAGCGTGGAGATCGTAAAGGTGCCGCCGCTCATGTCGTCGGGGGTTAAAGTACCCTTTCTCGCTTTTTCGACGATCGCCGCGCTGTCCCCGGCGATCTCCTTCAACCCCTTTGCCTGGACGTTCTTGACGTTGGGCACCAGCAGGCCGCCGTCGACGGCTACCGCCAGGCCGATGTTGGCGTAATCGTGCATGATATAGCGCTTGCACTCCATATCGGTTGTGCAGTTCGTCATGGGCATTTCCATGAGCACTTGAGCGCAGGCCTTCATGATGATGTCGTTGAAGGAGATCTTGACGGAGCTCTTCAAAAGATTCCGCATCGCCTTTAAAGCCGTGCAGTCCACGTCGGTCTGGTAATTGACCGTGGGAATTTTTGTAGCGCTCTCGGTCATGCGTTCGGCGATGATCTGGCGCATACGGCTCATAGGCTTCTCGCCGGAAGTTGGAGCGGCTTCGCTCCGCGCGGGCGACGAAGGCGCGGGGGATTCCGCAGCGGCCTGAGGGGCTATGCCTGCCGCTTTCATGACGTCAGAGCTCATCACCCGTCCAGAGACGCCCAGCGCAGCCATATCGACGCCTAAATCCGCGGACATCCGTGCCGCCAATGGCGAAGATTTGACCCGGTGCTCCCGCAGCCACTCTTCCACGTCGCTGGCGTGGATTATGGGCGGTTCGCCTCGTCCTGTCAGCAGAGCCAGATCCAGGCCTTTTTCCTTCGCGGCGGCGCGGGCCTTGGGCGTGGCGTTCACAGTGTGCGCGTCGGCGTAGGCCTTGATGTCGGCGTAAAAGACCATGGGTGGTTCGCCGCGCCCGGAGAGGCGAGAAAGATCGATTCCCCGGCTTCGCGCGAAAGCGCGGGCCTTGGGCGTAGCGTAAGCGGCCTGCCCCGGAGCCGGCGTCTTTTCGGCGGCGGCGCGGGGGGCCTGCCTTTCCGTGCTCTCCACGGAAGGCGGAGCGCCGGCGTCCATCCCCGCGGGCGCGGCGGGCGCTGTATTAAAGATTTCGCCGGCCTCGCCGATAATGGCGACCTCGCCTCCAACGGCGACGGTCTCATTTTCCTTGAGAGAGATTTTCAACAGCGTCCCTGCCGTTTCAGACTGATAATCGTAGGTCAGTTTGTCCGTAGAAACGGTAAACAGAGTGTCGCCCGCCGCCACAGGGTCTCCCTCTTTTTTCAGCCATTTCGAGATGGTGCCCTCGGTCATGGTGAGGCCAAGCTTGGGCATCGTAATGGAAGTAGCCATGAACCTATTCCCTCTTTCTCAATAAAAAATTACATCATACCCATCCAGTGAGGCAAGCTGGTGGCGATCGCGGGGAAAAGAGTGATCAAAATCAATCCTATCAGCGCGGCAGCCAGCTGAGGCAGCACGTCGGGCACCATGTCCTCTATGGACAGGCCGCTGATGCGCGCTCCCACGTAGAGGTTGACCGCCACCGGCGGCGTCACCTGCCCGATCGCGAGATTCACGGTCATCATGATGCCGAACCAGATTGGATCCCACTGGAAATGGGCGATGATGGGCATCAGGATCGGTAAAAAAATGTAGCTGATGGAGATGGCGTCCAAAAGCATGCCCGCAAACAGCAGAATCACGTTGATCATCAGCAGGATAATCGTGGGGTTGTCCGACACGGCCAGCAGGACGGCGGCAATCTTGTCGATCAGCCCGATGGTGGCCCCGATCCAGCCGTAAAGGCCGGCGCAAGTCACCACCAGCATGACCACCGACGTGGAAATGACCGTGTCCACCAGGATGTCGTAGAACACCTTCCAGGTCAGCGTGTGGTAGACCGCCATGCCGACGAACAGGCCGTAGAACACGGCGACGGCCGCGGCTTCGGTGGGCGTGAAAATGCCGCCGTAGACTCCGCCGAGGATGACCACGGGCGTAAAAAGCCCCCACAGCGCGTCCGTGAAGGCGTTCCATACGTCCTTTCTCGAACCTCGAGGCTCGCCACGATAGCCGCGTTTGACCGAAACCCAGTAGACGGCGACACAGAGACAGCCGGCCACTACAAGGCCGGGGAAAACTCCGGCGGCGAAAAGGGTGCCGATGGACTGCTGCATGATGTCGCCGTAGACGATGAAGCTGATGCTGGGCGGGATGATGATGGCCAGGCCCGCCGCGACGGATACCACGGCGGCGGCGAAGGGCTTGTCGTAGCCGGCTTCGACCATGCCGGGGATGAGGATCAGGCCCAGAGCCGCCACGGTGGCGGGGCCGGAGCCAGACACGGCGCCCCAGAAAGCGGCCACGAGCACCGTGGCGACGGCCAGTCCGCCGTGCATGTCGCCGACGAGCTGTTTGATCAGACGGATAAGGCGCTCGGCGATGCCCACCTTTTCCATGATGACACCGGCCATGACGAAAAAGGGGATGGCCAGAAGCGGAAACTTGGCGATGCCGGAGAAGAAGCTGTAGGACAGCATTTGATACCCCATGTCCCATCCGAGGGCGACCACGATGGCCGTAATGCCCAGGGAGATGGCGATGGGGACGCCTAAAAACAGCGGGATGAAAAACAAGACGATGGTCCAGAACGCGGAATCGCTAAAAAAATCACTCATGACGAACAGGCCTCCTCTAATAGCTGCCCTTGGCGACGAACTCCCGAATAGACTGAGAGAAGCGGATGAGGATGACGACCGAGAACAGGGGGACCGCGGCGGAATAGATCGCCGAGGGGATCGCCAGCGATTCGGTCACCGATCCCAGCTCGATTTCATCCAGGACCTGCAGGGTTCCCAGCCAAGTTAACAGCCCGAAGAAGACGACCGTGAGCAGCGCAGAAAAGATGAAACAGAATTTACGCGCGCCCTTGGGCAAATGGGTGTAGACGAAAGTCATGGCGAGGTTCGCGTTCTGCCGAAAGGCCAGCGAAGTGCCGGCCATGACGAGCCATACGAACAGATTCACCGTGATTTCCTCGGTGAAAGACAGAGGATAGACAATGACATAACGGGTGACCACGTTCACGAAGGTAATGGTGACCATGATGAAAAGCGTGATCGCTCCCGTTACCTCTTCGAAATGGGCGAACAATTTCTTCAACATGAAGGCTGCTCCTTTCAAAATTAAAGGTGCGGCAACGGCAAAAAATTTGATATCTTAACAAGTAAGATAAAAACAGGGCTTTCTCTGACCACAGACAACCGCAAAGCAGCCAGTTTTGACTCGGGGGCGGGGACGGCGCCACGTAGAGAACACCGGCATGAGCGACCTTGGAGTCGGCCCGAGCCGGTGTTCTTAAGGGCCTTAACGTGCGTGTCCGCGCTTCCTTACCGTTCAGTCCATAAAGGTCACATGAGCCCCATCCAATGAGGCAGAATCGTGGAGATGGTGGGGAACAGTGTGATAATCGTCAGAGCGACGAGGGCGGCCACGACTTGGGGCAGCACATCGGGAACCATGTCTTCGATAGTCAGGTTGCTGATGCGCGCACCCACGTAGAGGTTGACGGCGACAGGCGGCGTCACCTGCCCAATAGCGAGGTTCACGGTCATCATGATGCCGAACCAGATGGGATCCCAGTGGAAGTGGGCAATGATGGGCATCAGGATGGGCAGGAAGATGTAGCAGATGGAGATAGCGTCGAGGAGCATTCCCGCGATGAGCAAAATAACGTTGATCATGAGGAGGATGACCGTCGGGTTGTCGGAGACCGCCAGAAGCACGGCGGCGATTTTGTCGATCAGCCCGATGGTGGCGCCGATCCAGCCGTAGAGCCCCGCGCAGGTGACCACGAGCATGACCACGGCCGTGGAGACCACCGTGTCAACCAGGATGTCGTAGAAGACTTTCCAGGTCAGGGTGTGGTAGACCACCATGCCGACGAAGAGCCCGTAGAACACGGCGACGGCCGCCGCTTCGGTAGGCGTGAAGATTCCTCCGTAGACGCCGCCCAGGATGATAACGGGCGTGAAAAGTCCCCAGAGTGAGTCGACAAAGGTCTTCCAAATAACCTGCGCGTTTCCGCGAGGTTCGCCGTGGTAGCCGCGTTTGACCGACACAAGGTATACAGCCACGCAGAGGCAGGCTGCGACCACAAGCCCTGGAAACACGCCGGCGGCGAAGAGTGTGCCGATGGACTGCTGCATGATGTCGCCGTAGACGATAAAGCAGATGCTGGGAGGGATGATGATGGCAAGGCCAGCCGCGACTGATACTGTGGCGGCCGCGAAGGCCTTGTCGTATCCGGCTTCGACCATGCCGGGGATCAAAATGAGACCGAGGGCTGCCACGGTCGCGGGGCCCGAACCTGAAACGGCGCCCCAGAAGGCGGCCACGAGGACCGTCGCGACGGCAAGCCCGCCGGCCATGTCGCCCACGAGCTGCTTAATCAGGGCGATCAGGCGCGCGGCGATGCCCACTTTCTCCATGATGACGCCGGCCATGACGAAGAAGGGGATGGCGAGCAGAGGGAACTTGGCGATGCCCGAGAAGTAGCTGTAGGAGAGCATCTGATAGCCCATGTCCCAGCCGATGGCGATCACGATGGCAGTCATGCCCAGGGAGATGGCGATCGGCACGCCGAGGAGGAGCGGGACAAAGAACAGGACGATTGTCCAGAACGCAGAATCAGAGAAGAATTCGCTCATAGTAACCCGCCTCCTTAAAATTTGCCCTTGGCGATAAGCTCGCGGGCGGCCTGCGCAAACCTGATCAGGATGATGATCGAGAAAATGGGAATGGCCGAGGAGTAGATCGCTGAGGGAATAGCAAGGGACTCGGTGACCGAGTCGAGCTCGATCTCGTCCAGAACCTGAACGGTTCCAAGCCAGATCAGGAGGCCGAAAAAGACCACCGTCAACATGGCGGAAAATCCGTAACAGGCCTTGCGCAGCTTTTCAGGCAGGTGGGTGTACACAAAAGTCATGGCAAGGTTGGCGTGCTGACGGAAAGCCAGCGACGTGCCGGCCATCACGAGCCACACGAACAGATTAACCGTGACTTCCTCGGTGAACGAAAGAGGATAGACGATGACATAACGCGTCACCACGTTCACGAAAGTGATGGTGACCATGATGAACAGGACGATTGCGCCGACTATTTCTTCAAAATGAGCAAAGAATTTTTTTAACATTATAAGAGCGCTGCTCCTTTCTGAGGGAGAGTTGACAGGGCCTCAACAGAGCAGAATCGCGGTGAAGCGGGAGTGGCGCGGCGAAAGGAAACGCCCGTCTCTCCGCCTTTCGTTCGCATGCATAAACCAGGCAGAACCCATCCGAAGAAGACCGACAGAGCGCGGGAAGAAACACCGCTTTTTAACTGATAACATTTATTCACTGAAACGCAAAGTATAGCTGAGGGGCTGGCCTGAGGAAGATCGGGGCCGCTGGCTGCGCAGGACCGCTAAATGGGGGCCGAGTATGTCCGCAGCGGAACCGATTTTCCTCAGGCCGGCCCCGGACGTTACTTTGGCTATTTAATTGGGAATTAATATGATTCCCCTTCAACGATGCAACCCTTTTGAAAGGGCAGGGAGCGCGGCTGGGCGCTCCCTTTTCTATGGGCGAAAAAAACGAAAGGCTACTTCTTGACGACGGCGGCCATGTCGGCGGCAGCCTGATCCATGATCTTGGGGAACTTGGGATACCACTCGTCGCGGACGGGCTTGGCCAGAGTGGCAAAAGCCGCGGTCTGTTCGGGCGTCAGCTTGGTGACGATCATGCCCACCTTGGCCAGCTCCTTATACCAGTCGGTTACTTCGGGCAGCTTGCCCATCTTGGCGAGGTAGTCGTGAGCCCAGCCGTCGTCGAGGCCGATACGCGCCAGGGCGATCTGGTACTTGGCGGCTTCCTTGGCGGCTTCTTCGACGATCTTCTGGTCGTCCTTGGAGAAGGATTTCCAGACGCCGGGGTTGACGGCGAACAGCGTGGGATCGATGACGCAGTGCCAGTCAAGCATGTACTTGTTGTATTCATAGACCTTGACGGGGTAGAAGGTGTTGATGGGGTTCTCCTGGCCGTCGACGACGCCCTGCTGGAGAGCCGTCATGGTGTCGGACCAGTTCATGGCGATGGGATTGGCGCCCATGGCCTTATAGGTGTCGAGGAACAGCTTGGAACCGACGACGCGGACTTTCAGCCCCTCGAAGTCCTGGGGCGTGTGGATCTCTCTCTTGGAGTTGGTCAGCTCGCGGAAGCCGTTTTCGCCGTAGGCCAGGATCTTGACGCCCTTGAGCTCCACGGCCGTTTTGATCATGGCGCCGCTCTTGCCGCCGGTGATGGCGTCCATAGCCGCGTAGCGGTCAGGCTGTTCGGCCACGAGGAAAGGCATGGCGAAAAGGTTCAGCTCAACGACCTGAGGCGACCAGTTGATCGACGACTGGCAGGCGAAGTCGATCGAGCCGTTGCGGATCATCATGAACGCGTTGGTCTGCTTGCCTGTGGTCAGCTGGGCGTTGGGGTAGACCTTGATGTTGATCCGGCCGTTGGTGCGGGCTCTGACCAGGTCGGTAAAGTACTGGGCGCCCAGGCCCCACGCGGTGGTAATGCTGGGGACAATGTCAAGCTTGTACTCGGTTTTGTAGGCGGCGAAGGCGGGCATGGCTGCACAGACTAGGAGAGCGGCGAACAACACTGCTGCGAATTTCTTCATAAAAATATCCTCCTCAACAACAAGTTGTATTGTAATTGACGGCTTCCGCATGGAGGCCGGAAAAACCTTTCTGCAAACGGCGTTTTGTTTTATGCGGGTGTGACCTACTCCCGCCGCTTACCGCCAGAAGGCGGTAGAGGCGGAGGCTTCGCGTTCGAGGTACATTGTACATACCAGCATTCACGAGCTATCCCCCCGGGCCCCGGGGGTGTGGATCTCTATCAGGGGGAATTCTCGCCACAAAAGGTTAAAACATTTTTTTGATGCCGGCCACGATCTTCTCCGCGGAAAGGCGATAGGCCTGTTCCAGAGGGCGGGCGAAGGGGACGGGCGTAAAGGGGGCGCCGAAACGAAGGATCGGCGCGTCCAGCATCCCTATGGCTTCCTCGGCGACCGTGGCGGCGATCTCCCCGCCAAAACCGCCCTGTTTGACCGCTTCGTGGACGATGCAGAGGCGGCTTGTTTTCGCCACGGATGCCAGCACCATCTCCTTGTCCCAGGGGACGATGGTACGGAGGTCGATCAGCTCGACGCTGATGCCCTCCTTCTCCGCCAGTTTCACCACATCCTGGCAGACGGTGTGTAAACAGTTGGACCAGGAAACCACGGTTACGTCGCTTCCCGCTTTGTCGATGCGTCCCTTGCCGATGGGCACGCAGAAATCCGGTTCTTCGGGCACCTCGCCCTTTGTGCTGAACAGGGCTTTATGCTCGAAGTAGATCACGGGGTTGTCGTCCCTGATGGCCGACTTGAGAAGCCCCTTTGCGTCGGCGGGATTGGAGGGGGAGAGGATCTTCAGCCCGGGAATGTGCGCGAAAATCCCTTCCACCATCTGGGAATGCTGGGCCGCCGCCTGGCTGATCAGGCCGTCGGGCGCGCGAAGCACCACGGGCACGGTCTTTTGGCCGCCGAACATGTAATGGACCTTCGCGAGCTGGTTGAAGATCTCGTCCCCGCAGACCAGCATGAAATCAGCAAAATGCATGTCCGCTACGGGTCGCATGCCGGCCAAAGCCGCTCCCACCGCGGCGCCCATGATGGCCGTCTCGCTGATGGGCGTGTCGCGCACGCGGTCGATGCCGAAATGCCCCGGGAGCTCCTTGAACTGGCCGAAAATGCCGCCTTGACGAGCGATGTCCTCTCCCATGACGAATACGGAGGAATCACGCTCCATCTCTTCGATCATGGCCTCTTGAGTAGCCTGAGAAAAAGTGATGGTCTTCATAATCGGTGAACCTCCTTCATTAAACGTAAAGATCTTCGAAAAGCGCTTCAGGAGCGGGTTCCGGACTCTCTTTAGCGAACTCCAGCGCCGCGGCGATCCGCTGCTCGGTTTCTTTGCGGATGCCGTCCAGGTCCTTTTGAGCCATGACCCCGGCTTTCAATACCTTCTCCTCGAAACGGTCGATGGGATTATTGGTCTCAAACTGATGCTGCACCTCTTCTTTTGTGCGGTACTTCTCAGGGTCGCCCACAAAGTGCCCTTTGATGCGGTAGGTTTTGCACTCCAGCAGGACGGGGCCCTTGCCCGCGCGGATATCGGCGATGATGTCCCTTGCCGCCTCGTATACGGCGAGAACGTCGTTGCCGTCGACGATATAGCCCGGAATGGAGTATCCCTGGCACCGGTCGGCGATGTTTTCCACCGACGTGGTGGTGCGGTAGGGCGTCGTGGAAGCCCATTGGTTCATCTCGCAGACGAAAAGCACGGGCAGCTTCCATGCCGCCGCCATGTTGAGGGCTTCGTGAAAGGTTCCGCGGTTTGACGCGCCGTCGCCGAAGAACACCGCCGACACCCGGTCTTCGCCGCGCATTTTCGTCGCCAGGGCCGCTCCCACGGCAAGAGTGTACCCGCCGCCGACGACGCCGTTGGCGCCCAGCATGCCCACGCTGAAATCGGCGATATGCATGGAACCGCCCTTTCCCTTGCAGTAGCCTGTCGATTTGCCGAAAATCTCCGCCATCATGCGGTTCAGGTCGGCCCCTTTGGCGATGGTATGCCCGTGCCCGCGGTGGGTGCTCTCGATGTAGTCCCGGTCGTTCATGTTTGCCATGATTCCTGAGGCGATCGCTTCTTCGCCTATGTAAAGGTGGACGAAGCCCGGGATTTCGCCTGCCAGGAAATGGGATTCCACCGTCTGCTCAAACAGGCGTATGGTCACCATTTTTCTGTACAACTCCGACAGCAATTCCTTGCTGTACTTTCCGACAGGAATCGTCGGCTCCTTATGAATGGCAAGTGCACTCATGGAAACAGCCTCCTTGTTATGAATGACTCATCAATATGAGTTGACTCCAAAATTTTTCAGGAGATCAGCGCCCTCCTGGCAAAAAGCAAATGAGCGTGCATGATCTTGCCCGCTTCGGCGAAATCGCCCCGCTTTAACGATTCGACCAGCCGCAGATGCCCCTCGAAAGCTTCCGCCATCTGCGACTTATTTCGCAGGATGAACCCGCCGGCGGCAAAAAAACGTTCGCGGACGCTCAACAGGGTATCCCGGATCAACTGATTGCCGTAAATGCTGGCCAGTTCGTCGTGGAACTGCAGATCGCTCTCGAGAAAAGCGTCCGAATCCACTTTCTCCAATATCGGCCGCTGAAGGGCGATCAGGCGCGTCAACCTGGAGTATTGCTCGTCGTCAAGCGGGCGTTTGATGTTCGAGATCAAAAACTCTTCCAGCGCCATGCGGAACTCGACAATCTCCACAGCCTCAGCTATGGAGATTCCCGAAACCATAGCGCCCTTTCCGGAAAAGCCCCTCATAAATCCCTCGTGTATCAGCTTCTGAAGTCCTTCCCGGACGGGAGTCCTGCTCATTCCCAGCGCCTCGGCGAGCTTCTTTTCGGAAAAAGCAGAATCCGAAGTGATCTCGCCGCGCAGAATCATCTCCTTAATCCGCTGATAGGCAATATCCCTTTTTGTCGCCTCCAACATAGCGGGTGCCCCCCTTCGGCAGACCATCGAGTTCGTTGAGCTCCATTATTGAAGATCTATGAGATGCGCAAACCCCTTCCGGTTTTTCGCGAGCTCATACCGAGGCGGTGAAGATGGTGAAGATATGGTATTTTATCGGTATACCAAAAAAATACTTATGCAATGCAGGGCAAGAATAATAAACTTTTCCAGTTAAGTCAAGGGGCAAGTTTGAAGTAAAAAATTTCAATGAGACGATTTTAGCCGTTATTAAGCATGATTTTGTATAATGCATACATCTATATCGGTTTTATGAACTATAAGAAAAACTTCACAAATTGCGGAGTTTATTTTTTTGATTTTTTGAAGCGGTAGGGTAAAATGGCTAATTCGTTATAGGAATAATAAAATTAAATTAAATTTATTAATATCAAAGCGGTTGGGGGAATGAAGACGCATATGAAAAATGCCGGTGAATTCCGTTCCTTATAGAAATGCTGTCGGCGGAAGCCCTGAAGAAAGGACTTCCGCGGTATGCCCGCGTTACCGCCAGCCCTAGGCCGGCGGCCGGGGAAATCGCCGGCCGCGTGATATGGACAGGGCGGGAAGAACGCGTTATGAAATCTTCGCAATATGTTCGCGGGTCCTATTTCTATAGGATGTTTTTTTTGACAGGCTGCAGGAAGGGCGAGTTTAATGACTCTTTTTATTTTTGTGATAATAAAACCTCTTTTGCCCGCAGTGTCATTTTCTTCTTTTCACTTCTGGGGACGTTCTCTCATAAAGATCCATTACTTTTGAGGAACGAGACGAAAAAAGCCGGCCAATCCCACCTCAGATGAAATGGGATTGGCCGGCTTTGGGGCCTTTAACCTTTTGTGACGAGAATTCCCCCTGATAGAGATCCAGAACCCTGGGGCCCGGGGGGATACTCTTGGATGCTGGTATCAATGTACCTCGAACGAGAAGCGACGGGAGTAGGTCACAAACGTATTATTTATGCTGCTGTTCCCTCTCCGCGCAGGCTTGGGCGACGATGCCGCGGAGTTTGCCGCTGTCCACGTGGTAGGGCAGGGTGATGTGGTACTGGCCGGGGTACTTGCTGTTGACTTCGCGGCTCACTTCCTCGGCGTGGCCGCAGCGGGCCCAGGCGCGGCGAGCCACGCCGCTCAGCACGTCCCACATCATGGCCGACTTGATGATCTCGTCGGTCTCGGGCCGTCCGTCGAGCAGCAGCCCGAAGCCGCCGTTGATGCACTTGCCGATGCCCACGCCGCCGCCGTTGTGCAGCGTGCAGAGCGTCATGCCGCGGGCGGCGTTGCCGGCGAAGGTGTTGGTGGCCATGTCGGCGCAGATGTTGCTGCCGTCCTTGATGTTGGACGTCTCGCGATAGGGGCTGTCGGTGCCGGACACGTCGTGGTGGTCGCGGCCGAGCATGACGGGGCCGATCTTGCCTTCGCGGACCAGCTCGTTGAACTTGAGGGCGATGCGCGTACGGCCTTCGGCGTCCTGATAGAGGATGCGGCACTGAGTGCCCACGACCATCTTGTTCTTCTCGGCGTCGCGGATCCAGACCCAGTTGTCGTAGTCCTGGCCGCGGCGGTTGGGATCGATGCAGTCCATGGCGGCCTGGTCGGTGGCGCGCAGGTCTTCGGGTTTGCCGCTCAGGCAGCACCAGCGGAAGGGGCCGTAGCCGTAGTCGAACAGCACGGGGCCCATGATGTCTTCCACATAGCTGGGCCAGATGAAGCCTTCGTAGGTGTCCTTGCCATTTTTGCAGATCTCGGTGACGCCGGCGTCGAAGATGGCGCGCATAAAGCTGTTGCCGTAGTCGAAGAAGTAGGAGCCTTTGGCGGTGAGCGCCTTGATGGCCTGGAAGTGGCGCTTCAGGCCGGCGTCCACGTGGCGGCGGAACTCCTCGGGGTCCTCGTGAAGCATCCTGGTGCGCTCCTCGAAGGTCAGGTCGGCGGGGCAGTAGCCGCCTTCGTAGGCCGCGTGGCACGAGGTCTGGTCCGAGAGCAGGGGGATGAAGACGTCGTGCTCCACGGCGTACTCAAGCAGCGTCACGATGTTGCCGTGATAGGCGATGGAGAGAGGGCGCTTTTCGGCCATGGCCTTGTGGGCCATCTCGAAGGCCTTTTCGGCACTGTCGGTGACTTCGGTGACCCAGCCCTGGTCAAGGCGGGTCTTGATGCGCGACATATCCACCTCGGCGATGATGCCCACGCCGCCGGCGATCTCGATGGCTTTGGGCTGGGCGCCGCTCATGCCGCCCAGGCCCGAGGTGACGAAGAGCATCCCCGCCAGGTTGTCGCGGGGGCCTACGCCGAATTTCAGGCGCGCGGCGTTGAGTACGGTGTTGAAGGTGCCGTGGACAATGCCCTGGGGGCCGATGTACATCCAGCCGCCGGCGGTCATCTGGCCGTAGTTGCTGACGCCGAGCTGCATGGCGCGGTGCCAGTCTTGGAGGTTGTCGAAGAGGCCCACCAGAAGGCCGTTGGTCAGGATGACCCGGGGCGCGTCGGGCTTGGAGGCGAAGAGGCCGATGGGATGGCCGCTTTCGAGCACCAGCGTGGTGTCGTCGGTGAGCTCGCGCAGGTATTTCTGGATCAGGCGGTACTGGAGCCAGTTCTGGCAGACCTGGCCCGTCTCGCCGTAGGTGACCAGCTCATAGGGGTAGAGCGCTGTCTCGAAGTCCAGGTTGTTGTCCATCATGACCTGGAAGGCTTTGCCGGCGAGGCATTTCCCCTCGTAGGTCTCGATGGGGCGGCCCCAGATGCGGCCTTCGGGGCGGAAGCGGTAGGCGTAGATGCGGCCGCGGGTGCGGAGTTCTTCCATGAATTCGGGGATCAATTTCTCGTGGTATTTTTCGGGCACGTAGCGCAGGGCGTTCTGGAGCGCCAGCTCCGTCTCCGACGCTGAAAGGGTCCAGCCGCGGTCGGGGGCGCGGCGTTTTGTTTCGTCGAACTTGGGATACTCGGGCAGTTCGTCGTCGAGTTTTATCGTCATTGCCAGTCCGTTGAGCCTATTGTCCTGCATTCTTGTCACTCTCCCATAAGTAGTAAAAAAAGCCGCCGGTTCAGCTGACTCGCTGAGCCAGCGGCTCTGGTTTTGTCTTTTCCGGCCCTTTAGGACAGGGCTTTTTCAAGATGGTCCGAAAGCTCCCGGGCCGTCGTCTCGATATCGTCCAGCAGCGCGGCGACTTTAGCCCTGGCGTCGGCCACATATTCGGCGTCTTTGATGCTGAAGAGGTTGACTCGCACGTTATAAGCGGCGGAAATAGCCGCGGCGCGCGCGAACTGGCCCGCGGTGCCGGCGTCGGTCACGGCGTTGGCGTTGCCTTTCTGCGCGGCCAGCAGGGCCATCTTTTCGATTTCGGCGCAGAGCGTCAGCGTGCGCATAGGCACTTCGACGGTGCCCTTGGCGGCTTTCTGCATGGCCTCGGAACGGGTTTTTTTGAGCTCGTCGGTGTCCTTGGGCAGCTTCATGGCGTCCATGAAGGAGTTGAAGGCGTCGGTGTCCTTTTCCATCAGGTCCAGAAGCTTGGACGCGCCCACTTTGCCTTCGGAGCGGAGGTCTTCCATGTCTTCCTGGGCGTCCTTGTATTTTTCGCGTCCCACGGTGAGTTCGCCCACCATGGAGGTCAGCCCGGCAGCCAGAGCCGCGCCCAGCGCCGCGATGCTCCCGCCGCCGGGCGCCGGCGAAGCCGAGGCCAGTTCATCCACAAAAGCAGTGACGGTCATTCCTGATAATTTCATGTGTTTTTTCTCCTAAAACATAAAAGATTAAAATGCTAAAAGATTGAAACGCAAAGGATTAAAGGAAAGGGGGCAAAGATCGCAAAGGAGAATCGTGAACATTGTAAACAGTTTTCTAACGCATTTTTTGTTTTTCTTTTGCGTTTTAGTTTTTTGTAATTTTGTAAATCGGGTTCGTGAAAGGAAAGCAAAGGGAAAAATCAGAGTTTATTTACCACGCGGATAATGCCGTTTCTTAGATACTGCGCGCCGAAATTAAGGAGAAGCCCCAGTCGCAGATTAGAAAGTTTAAGATGTGAGTAAATTGGTCTTCTTCGCGTTCCTTGCCTTTTTCTTTGCGATCCTTTGCGTTGAAATCTTTTGACTTGGGTTTAGCTCACGTACACGCCGCGTTTGTAGACTTCCGTGACGGGGCTGACGCCGGCGTGGTAGGCCAGGATGGTGGGGGAGTCGCCGTCCAGGAGCAGGAAGTCGGCCTGCTTGCCCACTTCCAGGCTGCCCACTTTGTCCTGCAGGCCCACGGACCATGCGGAGTTCAGCGTGCAGGCCACCAGCGCCTCTTCGACGGTCATTCCCATGTTCATCACTGCCAGGCCGAAGACGAAGGGCATGGACTCGCAGAAGCAGGAACCGGGGTTGCAGTCGGACGCCAACGCCACGGGTACGCCCAGCTCGATCATCTTCCGCACGGGCGCGTAGGGCTTGCGCAGGCTGTAGGCTGTGGCGGGGAGCACATCGGCGATGACTGAGGCGTTGGCCATGGCACGCAGGTTTTTTTCGTTGGCGGCCAAGAGGTGCTCCGCCGAAACGGCGCGCAGTTCCGCCGCGAGCCCGGCACCCTGGGTGTCGTCTACCTCGTCGGCGTGGATCCTCAGCTTCATGCCCAGCTCGCGGGCGGCCTGGAGGATCCGGCGGCTCTGATCTACCGTGTAGACGCCCGTCTCGCAGAACACGTCGCAGTAGTGGGCGATGCCTTGAGCCTTCACGGCGGGCAGCATCTCCTTCACGATGATGTCCACGAAGGCGTCGGGGTTCTGCTTGTACTCGGCAGGAACGGCGTGGGCGCCCATGAACGTGGGCACGATGTCCAGAGGCGTCTCTTCGGCGATGCGCTTGATAACGCGCAGCATCTTGAGCTCCTGTTCAGTGGAAAGGCCGTAGCCGCTCTTGATCTCCATGGTGGTGGTGCCTAGGCTCAGCGCCGAAAGCACGTTGTCCAGCGTGGTCTCGTACAGTTCGTCCTCGGTGGCTTCAGCCACCGAGCGGACTGACGACAAGATGCCGCCGCCGGCGCCGAGGATTTCGAGATAGGTCTTCCCCTGAAGGCGCATGGTGAATTCCTTTTCACGCCGGGCCGCGAAGCAGATGTGGGTGTGAGGGTCCACGAAGCCGGGGATCATGCAGGCGCCTTCGCAGTCGATTTCCTCGTCGATCTGGTCGTCCAGGGCTTCGGCGCTTTTGAGCACCTCTTCTTCATCGCCCACGGCCGCGATCTGGCCGTCGATGACGAGAAGCGCGCCCTTTTCCCAGGTCTTGACCCGTCCCTGTTCAGCTCCGGCGCTGGGAGCGGCGCCGCCTAGAGGCGTGGTGATCGCGGCGCCGCGATAGAGCGAACCGCTCATGCTACTGGGCTGCCTCTTGCATCAGGTCGAGCAGTTTCAGTTCAAGAACCTGTTCGTTCTTGAAGTCGTCAATCTGCATGTAATAGGCGGCGCTGTCCAGCATGGCCCCGGCGGGAATCATGCCGTAGACCTCGGTGCCGTTGACCGTGACGCCCCAGCGTGCGGCTTCCATGCGGATGAACTCCAGCACGCGGTACATGGCCGTCTGCTCGTAGTCCACCAGGTTCATGGAAACCTGCACCATGCCCTTTTCCGCCAGGTCCACGCCCATGCCCTTCACGGTGGCGAATCCGCCGCCCGAGGCGCGCACGCGCTTGCCGATGATCTTGGCGATTTCCAGGTTGGTGGTGTTCAGGTTCACGTTGAAGGCCACGAGGAACTTGCGGGCGCCGATAACGGTGCCGCCGGCGGTGGGGTGCAGATGGGTCTTCTCGCCCACGTCGGGCTGACGGGAGGGATCGGTCTTGACCAGTTCCTTGATGGCTTCGTACTGGCCCTTGCGCACCTGCTCCAGGCGCGTGCGGTCGGGGCGCACCGACGACGCCTCATAGTAGAACACGGGCACGCCCAGTTCGCGGTTGAAACGCTCGGCGAAGTCGTGAGACAGCTTGACGCACTCTTCCATGGTGATGCCCTTGATGGGCGTGAAGGGGATCACGTCGATGGCTCCCATACGGGGATGGGCGCCCTGGTGGTGGTTCAGGTCGATGTTGGCCACGGCGACTTTGGAGGCTTCGATCAAGGCGTCGCAGATGGGGCCGGGTTCTCCGCAGAGGCTGACCACGAGGCGGTTGTGGTCCTCGTCGGCGCGGTAGTCGAACAGATAGCAGCCTTTTGTCTCCTTGAAGGGTTTGACGATCGCTTCGATAACGTCCTTGCGGCGGCCTTCGCTGAAATTGGGCACGCATTCGATAAGTACAGACATGACAGTTCCTCCTTAAAATGGTGTTGGATTGTATGGCGCTCACTTTTTATAAGTTACAACTGCTTGCCGATCTCCGAAGCCGTTTCTTTCAGGATGGGAAGCAGGGTGTTGACGGGATCTCCAAAGGTGCCCGCCAGCCCGGCGATGCCGAGCTGGGCGGTGAAGCTTCCGCGGCTGTCGAAGACCGGCACGCTCAGGTCCGCCGCATGGGCGATCCATTCCTCGCAGGAGTAGGCGTAGCCCTGGGCGCGGATGACGCCGATATCGCGCCGCAGTTTTTCAGGGTCGGCCGCGCTGCCGTCGGGGAGTTTCTGCGGCATGGAAAGGATCCGCTCCCTCAGCGGCGCGTCGCAGAACGCGAGCAGCACCTTGCCCGTCGCGCCGGCCGAGAGGGGGACGCTCATCCCTTCGTGAGCCACGAACTTCACGGCCTGGGGCGGCTCCTCGGTATGGATGCACAGCCCCGCCGAGCCCTCGATAACGCTCATGATCGCGGTCTTGCCCGTCCGCTCCATCAGGGACTTCATAGGGGCCCGGGCGCGGCGCATCAGTTCGGCGTGAAGCAGGGGGCGGCTGCTCAGCGTGGAAAACCTGTACCCCGTCCTGTAGCAGCCTTTCACGCCGTCTTGGCAGACCCAGTCGTGTTCCTCCAGTGCCGCGAGAAAACGGTGCACCGTGCTGCGGGGAATGTCCGTCCGTGACTCCAGCTCCCTGACGCTCAGGGGCTGCCCGGACAGGCAGAGCTCCTCCATGATGCGGACGATCTTGCCGGCAGCGTCGTTCTTTTTGTGCTCCAGTGATGGTCCAATCGTCATGGTCGAGATCTCCTCATATGTCAAAAGTGGGACAGAGTGTCTTAAAAATCTGATTCCAACTATACTAAATTCATGTCAGTTGTCAAGTTCTGAAAGAGAAAAAGGTCACGATCTGGGACGCGGCGATGAGAAAAAAAGCTTAAAACGGGTGCTTTCTGAGACTTTCTTCAAAAAAATTGTATTTCTTCAAAAAAATTGCTTGGAAAATATCGGAGGTTCGTGTAAAATAGAATGTAGGTTTTTAAAGATGAGGGGTAATTCGATTTTAGCAGGACAAATCATTGGATTTTTTTGAGGAGGAAGAACCGTGAGTAAAGCTATTCTGCTTGGCAACGAGGCAATTGCGCGCGGCGTTGTGGAGGCGGGCTGTGAGATCGCCTGCGCCTATCCCGGCACTCCGTCGTCGGAAATCCTTCCGGCGGTCGCCCGTTTCGCCGACGAGATGAAGACCAACACGGCGGTGGAATGGAGCGCCAACGAGAAAGTGGCCTTCGAGACGGCCGTTTCGGCGGCCATGAGCGGCAAAAGAAGCTGCGCCGTCATGAAGCAGGTGGGCTTGAACGTAGCTTCCGACCCCTTTATGAGCACGGCGCTGTTCAAACAGGAAGGCGGATTCCTTCTGATCGTGGCCGACGATCCGGGCCCCCACAGCTCTCAGACTGAGCAGGATTCCAGGATGTACGCCTACATGGCCCAGATCCCCTGCTTCGACCCCGCCTCGGCCCAGGAAGCCAAAGACATGGTCTTCGACGCTTTCGAGCTGTCGGAGCGCTATCACGTGACGGCCATGCTGCGCCCCACGGGGAAGATCGACCACGCGAAACAGGATATCGAGCTGAAAGACAGCGCCCTGCCCCCGCGCGCCGGCGCGAAGTTCCAGAAGGACGCCTCGCGCTGGGTCACGCTGCCCGCGTCGGTGAAGAGAAACCATCCCCGCCTGCTTCAGGCCAACGCCGATATCTGCGCCGATTTTGAGAGCAAGTACCCCCAGTACAACTACGAGGTGAAGGCCAAGGGGACGGCCAAGCTGGGCGTCATCGCCAGCGGCTCCACCTTCGCTTTCTTGATGGACGTGATCGCCTCCTCGGGACGCGACGACATCGACGTGCTGAAGATCGGCACGCCCGTGCCGCTGCCGCTGAAAATGTGCGAGGATTTCATCGCCCGTCACGAGAAGGTGCTCCTGCTGGAGCAGACCTGCGCCGTGGTGGAGATGCAGCTTTTGGACCGCACGAAGGTGAACGGCCGCTGGAACGGCGTGGTCCCCTCCATGGGCGAGCTTCTGCCTGAGGTGATCGAGAAGATCATCGCCAAGCTCCTCGGCGAGCCAGAGCCCGAAGCGGCTGATGCTGACCTGGCCGAAGCGCTCAAGGCCATGGGCGTGGCCGACCGGCCGCCTACGCTGTGTCCCGGCTGTCCCCATCGTTCCAGCTTCTTCTCGATCCGTTCCGCCTACCCCGCCGCGATCAACCCATCGGATATCGGCTGCTACTCCCTGGGCGTCCGCCAGAAGGGGCTTGACACCGTCATCGACATGGGCGGTTCCGTCACCGCCGCTTCGGGATTTTACCTCAGCCAGAAGGTGGACGGCGCCGTGGAGCGCCCCATCATCGCCACCATCGGCGATTCCACGTTCTATCATATGGGCATTCCGGGCCTGGCCAGCGCCGTCTACAACGGACATGCCTTTGTGCTCTGTATCCTGGACAACCGGATCACCGCCATGACCGGCGGCCAGTCCAGCCCCAACGTGGGCGAAAAGCTGCGCGCCGGCGACCATGGCTGCGCCCTCGACCTGGAAAAGGTCTGCCGCGGCCTTGGCGTCGAATACGTGAAGGTGCTTGACGCCTACGCCACCAGGCCCAACGTGGAAGAGGTCAGAAAGGCCTGGGAGTACGCGAAGGACCATACCAGGCCGGCGGTGCTCGTGTTCCGCTATCCCTGCATCACCATGCTGAAACGCCCTCCCGAGCCGCGGCCCGTGACGGTGAAGGCCGAGAAGTGCGTGGGCTGCCAGATCTGCATCAACCAGTTCAACTGTCCCGGCCTTGTGTTCGACGCGGAGGCGAAGAAAGCCCATATCGACGAGCGTTACTGCGTCACGTGCGGCGTCTGCGAAGCCGTGTGCCCCCAGGGCGCCATTCAGTTCGTGAAGTAGAGGAGGACGACAGTCATGCAGTACATTATCGTAGGTACGGGCGGGCAGGGAGTCCTGTTCGCGAGCAAAGTGCTGGGGCATATCGCCATGACCCGCGGCGAGAGCGTCCTGGGCAGCGAAGTCCACGGCATGGCCCAGCGCGGCGGTTCCGTGGTCAGCCATTTTAAAGTGGGCGGCTACGCGTCCCCTCTGGTCAAGATGGGCGATGCGGACCTCATTCTGGCCTTCGACCAGAATGAGGCGGCGCGCAGCCTCGGTTTTTTGAAGGACGGCGGGGCGCTGGTGGTCAACGTGCACGACCGGAAGCTCTGGAACAACGAGCCTTTGAAACGCTACATCGAAAAGCGCCGCATCCGCGTCCATACCTTGGAGGGCTACGAGATCCTCAAGGAGCATATGGGCGGCCGGTTTATCTACATGAACGCCCTGATTCTGGGCGCCATGTGCGGTTCCGGCGTCGGCGCGCCGTCCTTCGAGGAGGTCAAGGCCGCCGTGGCGGCGCTGTCGCCCGCGAAGTTCAAAGCCGACAACGAAAAAGCGGTCGAGCTGGGATACGAAGCGGTCAACTGACGTTTTATTCGTGTATAATAAAGGCGCGCCGCTCCGTATTCCAGAGCGCGCGCCTTTTTTGAAGAGAAAGCAGGTGGTTTTCCTGAGTTTCGTAATTTTAGCGATCAATCCCGGCTCCACCAGCACCAAGGCGGGGCTTTTCGACGGCGCTCAGGCGCTCTGGACCGAGACGGTCCGTCACGATCCTGCCGAGATCGCGAAGTTCCCGTCGGTGTCGGCCCAATATGATTATCGTCTTGAGGCGATCCGAAAGATCCTCCGTGAAAAGGGCTGCGACTTGGGCGCTTTGAGCGCCGTGGTGGGACGCGGCGGCATCATCGACCCCATTCCCGGCGGGACCTACGCCGTAGACGATTTCCTGAGAGAGCGCCTTTTGAGCGGAAAACCCTGGGAGCACGCGTCGAACCTGGGCGGCGTGCTGGCCCGCGGCATCGCCGACCCTTTGAAGGTCCCCGCCTATATCGTGGATCCCGTGTCGGCTGACGAGGTCATGGACATCGCGAGGGTCACGGGATTGCCCCAGGTCCCCCGCATTGTGCTGAACCACAACCTGAACGCCAAAGCGGTCACGCGCCGCGCCGCCCGCGACCTGGGCGTGGATTTTTTGCAGAAGAACTTCATTTTGGTCCATCTGGGCGGCGGCTTCACGATCTGCGCCATTCAGGGCGGCCGAATTATCGACTTCGACAGCGGCAGCGACACGGGCCCCTTTTCGCCCGAGCGCGCCGGCGCGCTGCCCGCCATTCCGGCGGTGGAATTGTGCTTCAGCGGCGACTACGACGAGCGTTCCTTCAAAAAGCAGATCGCCGGCCGCAGCGGTATGATGGCCTGGTTCGGCACCAGCGACATGCGCGAGATCGCGCGCCGCGCTTCGGAAGGCGACGCGCAGGTCAATCTGGTCCGCGACGCCATGATCTACCGCATCGGCTGTTCTGTCGGGGCCATGGCGGCCGCCCTGAAAGGCTGCGTGGAAGCCGTGGTCTTCACCGGCGGCATCGCCTACGACAGCAGCCTTATCGCCGCCGTGGAAGGCTGGGTCGGCTGGATCGCCCCCTGCCTGGTCTACCCCGGCGAAGACGAAATGAAGGCCCTGGCCGAAGGCGCGTTGAGAGTGCTTCAGGGCGAAGAAAAGGCGAAGGATTACCGGTCGTCGGTGATGATCCGTTCTGCCTGATCCTTGCCGGCCTGGAAGCCATCTGTTTAATGGGAGGTTTCTCGCCGAAAGGGACTTTGAGGAGGTTGTTTGAATAAAGACGGTTCTGGTCGTTGACGATAATGAAGAAATTTTGGATATTATCTCCTACCATCTGAAGAAAAAGAACTATCAGCCCCTGATGGCTGCGGACGCCGGCAGCGCCATGGACCTGGCGCGGCAAAACGAGATTTCCGCCGCGGTCCTGGACGTGATGATGCCCGGCATGGACGGTTTTGCGCTCTGCAGGGCCATTCGGGCGCGCTATTATTTCCCGATTCTGTTTCTGACGGCGAAAGCGCAGGAAAAGGATAAGCTCGAGGGATTACGGTGCGGCGGCGACGACTATATGGTGAAGCCCTTTTCCTCCATGGAATTGCTGGCCCGAATCGATTCGCTGGTCAGGCGATACACCCAGTACAATTCCAATCGGGCCGCCGGGGTGCGGATAGGGAACCTGCATTACGACAGGACGGCGGGCGTGGTGTCCGTGAACGGGCGCCGCCTCGATCTTACGGACATCGAATATCGGATTCTGGTTCTGCTGCTGAATCAGGAAGGGCGGCCGCTGAACGCTGAGAGGATTTACGCTGAAATATGGGGCGAGCCCATTACAAATTCTTCCGGCAACAACGTGGTGGTTCACGTGAAAAATATCCGTAAAAAGATAAGCTGCCTTGATAAAGAAGTGGAATATATCCATACAGTCTGGGGAAAGGGGTACTCGGTTTATGTCTAAGCCTGCCCCCGCGGGGCTGGTCTCCCAGTTTATCCGAGGAACCGCGCGGTGGGCCCTTTGTTCGGGCTGCCTGTTCTGCCTGGTTTTCGCGCTGGGGAGCGCGGCGATCGACGGATATGGGAGAACGGGAGCCGACCCTGTCAGGCTTCATATGTATAAGGTCGTCCTGTTTTTTTGCGGCCTGATGATGTGCTTCATGATGTACCCCGCCTTTATGGCCCTCTTCCTGACCAAACGGAAAAGGCGTATTGACGGCCTGATCAGCGCCGTGCATGCGCTCAAAAGCGGCGATTACGCGCCGCAGCCGCTGGACGCCGAAGGAAACGACGAGCTCTCCCGCCTGGCGATGCTGATAGACGAACTGCGGAAACGCTTGGAGGCGGATCAAGAACGGCAGAGATTCCAGGACGAGAAGGAGCAGGAGCTTCTGGCTTCGGTCTCGCACGATTTGCGCACGCCTCTGACGACGCTGGCGGGCTATCTGGAAATTTTACTGGACGAGGATTTTCGCGACGAAGCGAAGCGCCGGAAGTATCTGGCTTATTGCCTGGAACGTGCCCGCCAGCTTGAATATCTCACGGGCGCGGCCTTTGAGCACTTTTACCTTACGGGGAAAGAGCGCTGTGAGACCGGGCTGCTTCGCTGCAATTCCAGCCGCGGGCTTTTTCAGATTATCCATAAGTGTGCGCAGATATTGCCGCAGCGCGGCTATGCCGTGCGCAAAAAACTGCCGAAGTGCCGTTATTCCATCGTCTATGACGCGCGGATGGCGGAGAGGCTTTTTGACAACGTCTTCACGAACGTGGCCCGCTATGCCGACGCCGCCGGCCCCGTCTTTATCGGCGGGAGTTTCCGCAAAGGCGCGCTGGAAATCCGCATCAGAAATAGGGTTGGTCTGCCCCGCGGATCGGGCGGGAGTACCGGGCTCGGCCTGAGAAACTGCAAAAAAATTATGGGAATCCATGGCGGAGAGTTTGCCACGGAGCTGAAAGACCGTGAGTTTATCGTGACCCTCACTTTTCCCGTCAAGTAAAAAAGCCTTCCCCGGCGCGTTTTTCTCCTTTTCAGGGAGAAAAACGCGCCGGGGAAGGCTTTTTGATACCACTTTGCGATAAAAACGCAAAATTGGCACGGAGAGGACGACCCGAGGGGTATCCACCAAGCGAGTATAGGCAGGCCGAATAGGCCGAGATAGTCTTTAGCGACTGCATGGCCCCTCGGGTCGGCCCCGGTCTTTAATTTAGCCGTTTTATTGCCAAATAGTATGATTCCTGTCAGCGGCCGCCGGAGGGCGAGCGACGCTGCATTTCCTGTATGGACAGGACGCGGTCGCACAGTTTTGCAAGCAATTCAGTTTCGTGGCTGATAATCATCAGCCCGATGTTTCTCTCGCGGCAGATATGCGTCAATTCCCGCCATATTTTTGCCTGCGTCACGGCGTCCAACATGGTCGTGATCTCGTCGGCGATCAGATATCTGGTGTGGGGGCCCAGCGCGCGCACAATGCAAAAACGCTGCATCTCCCCGCCGGAGATTTCGATGGGATATCGCCGGTACCATTCCTTCCGGATGCCAAAACGGTCCAGCATGTTCTGATCGGGGCAATAACTTTCCGTGAGCGAGCGGTACATGCGCCATTTGGGGTTCAAAGCTCTTTCGGGGTGCTGGTATATCATTTGAACCGGCTGGCATCGCCCGTTTACGAAGGGGCGCCCATCCACGGTGATTCGTCCCGTCACGGGCACCAGGTAGTGGGCCATCACTTTGGCGAAGGTGCTTTTTCCACATCCGCTGTAGCCTGAAATTCCGACCACTTCCTCCCGCCGGAGCTCGAAGTTGACGTTGTAGAAAAGCCAGTTCCTGGGCTGGTAGTAAAAACCTGTGTTTTCAGCGATTAATGACATGGGGCGATCATCCTGCTCTGTGTAAAATCATTGACGGGGAGGCAGCTCCAAAGCGCCTTGGTATAGGGGTGGCGGAGCTTTTCCCCCTGCCCTGCGAAACTGTCCGCGCTGGCGGTTTCGATGGCGCTGCCGTTCTGCAAAACCGTCACACGGTCGCAGACGGACAGGGCCGACAGAATATCGTGGGTGATGAGCATCACCGCCGCGCCTGCATCGGCGCATGTCCTCAGCTGGTTCAATATGACGCTCAAAGCTTCAGGGTGGATGCCGGGAGTGGGTTCGTCGGCGATGATGAGCCTGACGCCTTCCCGAACGCTGGCTGCGAACAGAATACGGCGCAGCATCCCGCCTGAAAGCTCAAAGGGATAACGGGAACCGTCTTCCTGCTTGAGGCCGTATTTTTCCAGCAGCCTCCGCTCCGTCTGCGCCGCGCTTTTTACGGGCAGGCCAATTCTGATCTGCCGTCCCACCTTCATCAGGGGATCCAGGTAGTTGACCGATTGTGGGATGAAGGCGATTTCCCTGCCGCGCAGGCGTTCCTTTCTCCTTTCAGTCAAGGGCTGGTCCATGTAGGTCATGCTTCCGCTGCACATCGCGCTGCGGGGCAGGATGCCCAGTATGGCGTGGGCCAGCAGGCTTTTTCCCGAGCCGCTGGCGCCGGCGATGGCGTGGATTTCTCCGGCGTTCACATGGACGCTGAGAGAGCCGATAGGGGTGATCTTTTTTTGTGTGAGCCTTCCCACATACTGCAGGAAAGAGACCGATAGGTTTTCAACTGATAAAACGCGTTGCCGCCGGTTCATATGAGGCCTCCTATTGATTGGCGCCGCTGGGGTCGATGATCAGCCTGAACTGCTCGCCGATGGCGTCGAAACTCTTTACGATCAGGATCAGCAGCAGCCCTGGGAAGAGGGCGAGCCACCAGTGGCCGACGGAAATGTGATTTACCGCCTCGGACAGGATCAAACCGATGGAGGGCGTCTGGACCGACAGGCCGAATCCCAGGAAAGTGATGCTGGCCTCATGGATGATCGCATGAGGAAACAGCAGTAAAAAGCCGACCATAATCTGGGGCAGGATATGGGGCAGGATGTGTTGAGAGACCACGAACAGCCTGGATTTTCCCAGGTTCCTGGAGAGCTTGATATATTCGCTGTTTTTGACGCTGAGCACTTCGTTGCGGATAATGCGCGTCAGCGACGGCCAGTGGGTCAGGCCGACACCTAGAATGACCCCCTTGATCCCGCCGCCGGCTATGAAGGAAATCAGGATGATGAAAACCAGGTGGGGCATGCCGATAAACATGTCTATGAACCAGGCGATAACGGCGTCGGCCTTTTTTCCAAAGGTCGCCGCCATAACCCCCAGAATTGCCGCGATACAGGCTCCCACGAAAGCGCCTGTAAAACCGACGGCCAGAGACAGCCGGAGCCCCTTTAAAGTCCGTGTCAGCATATCGCGGCCAAGCCAGTCTGTGCCGAAAGGATGGGCTGCGGAAGGAGAAAGGCTTTTCTGTGAAAAATCGGTGGCCAAGTTGCTCTCGCTGAGCAGGCAGCTGAGCAGCAGCGCCGCCAAAATGACGCCGAGCGAGAGGGAAAGGGAAAGAACCAGCCGGCTGCGCGCGTTGAGTTTCTTAATCAAGGGTATTTCCCTCCTTCAGCCTTGGGTTGATGAGCGCGTTGAGCACGTCGGCCGTCATGTTGCCGGTAAAGACGAAAAGGGCGCTGATCATCACGATGCCCATCAACAGGGGAAGATCGCTCTTCAATCCGGCTTCCGTCAGCGTTGACCCCAGTCCGGGGTAGGAAAAGACCTGTTCCGCCAGAACAGAGCCGCCGAACAGTTCGCCGAAATAGGCAAAGTGGAGCGTGATCGCGGGGAGCGCCGCATTTCTGATCCCATGGTTCTTGACGATCTCCCAGGCGCTTTCACCCCGGGCCCTGGCGAATAAGACATATTCTGAATTTAAGATGTCGGCCATTTTTTCGCGCGTGTGCAGCGTAACGTTGGCGATGCCGAGCACGCTGAGCGTGGCCGCCGGCAGGATGATATGGCGCGCGTGGTCCCACAGAGTGACTTTGCTGCTGGGCATGCCGATGGGCACGGAGATTCCGATGGGAAACCACCGGAGCCAGACTGAGAAGACGATCAGCAGCATCAGCCCCAGCCAGAATGTGGGAACCGAGGCCTGAATGTAGGCGAACCATTTGATCCCGCGGTCCAGGGCGCTGCCTCTTTTTACCGCGGCTAAAACGCCCAGGCAGAAGCCGATCATGCCGGACAGCGTCCAAGAAATCCCCATCAAGACGCAGGACGCCGTAAATTTTTCCGTGATGATGGTCCACACGGGCCTCCGGTATATTTTAGAGACGCCCATGTCCCCCGAAGAAAAATTTTTAAGCCAGGCAAGATACTGTCTGTAGGGCGGGGCGTCCAGTCCCCAGTACGCTTCCAGCGCTTTTCTCTGTTCCGCCGTGATGGACACGTCTCCGCCTATATAGCTGGAGATGGGGTCGACGGGCGAATGGCACATCATCACGAAGGTCAGGATGGAAAGCCCGATCAGCAGGGAGATCCCTCTTAAAAAGGGCAAGCCTATGAGTTTTAATCGTTTCAATGACGACACTCCTTTAAAAAGAGCGCGACGCAAGGCCGGCGCGGCGCTCTCGGTTCATGGATAATGGCGGCGCCGCAGGCTGAAGGCGCGGCGGGCCTTCGCGCCGTTTCTCTTTCGCTATTGAGCGGCCCCGGCGTCCCACGTCCACTCGGCGATGTTGGCCAGCAGAGACCATTCATGGCCGTGAGTGTGGATCGGCTGCCTTCCCACGTTGATCCTGGCGTCTCCTAGATGGATGTGGTCAAGGCGGATCAGCCACAGGAAGGGGACGTCTCCCAATCCGCTGGCTCCGGTCTTCCCGTCCCACTGCGCCAATTTCCAGTATTTGTTCGCTTCCTCCATGCTGCTGGCGTGCATGGCCTTTTCCATGTAGCCTGTCACCACGGGATTGTCGTAGTAGACGATATTGTTATAGGATATTCCGGCGCTCTTGGGGTCGTGCATGCTGTAGAATTGGTGAGGGTGGTGCCTGCCGCCGGCGAAAAGAACGGGGTTGGAGTGCATGACAGTCTGTATTTCATCCCAGTTGCTGCCTACCAGTTGGACCTGGATCCCCAGTTTTTTGGCCTGCTCCGCTGCCACGATGGCCACGTTGGTTCTCACCACGTCGGCAGAGGGGTGATAGAGCTTGAACGATGCCTTGAGACCGTTCTTTTCCCGGACGCCGTCCCCGTCGGAGTCGATCCAGCCCGCTTTTTCCAGCAGCGCCTTCGCTTCCTCGACGCGGTTGTCCTGGATGGCCGTCTCCGGATTCCACCAGGGCATCTGGTCCACTAAAGAATAGGCTTTTTTGCCGTGCCCGTTGAGGACGGTATTGACGATTTCCTGCCTGTCGAGCCCGATGTACAGAGCCTTGCGGATCGCCGCGTCGGAAGTCACGTCGTTGCCGATGGGGCGGCCTTGGGGAGTCGTGCCGTATCCGCTTTTTTGCGTTGGCATGGACAGGCCTCTCACGTCGTTGCTTTCATAGGAAAAGAGCTTGAAGCCTGGGATCTCCACGTCGGCAAACTCCGGAAGCGCGTAAATCAAATCGACGGTCCCGTTTTTTGCCGCCGCCAAGGCTGCGTTTTCATTGAGGAAAAGCAGCGTGAACCTTTTGAAATGAGGCGTCTTTCCATGGTAATGGGGATTGACCTCGAAGATCGCCTGCTGCCCCCGGTCCCATTGCACCAGCCTGTAGGGCCCTGAACCTATGGGATTTTCCGAGTAATTGTCGTCATAATGGTTTCGAGGGAGGATCACAATTTCTGTGAGCTGCGCAAAAAAGGTGGAGCGGGGTTCAGTCAGGCGAAAGACCAAGGTTGAGCCGTCTATGATCTCCACTTCTTTGAGAAAACTGAGATCCCAGTTGATGCCGTCCTTCTTGAGCATTTCATAGGTGAATTTCACGTCCTCGGGCGTCACAGGCTCTCCGTTGGAAAACTTAAAATTGTCCTGTAAGGCGAATGTCCACGTGAGGCCGTCACCGCTCACCTGAAAGTCCTTCGCGTAATCCCCGGCGATTTTCAGGTCGGGCGTTTTTTTGAGCAGCGTGCTGTGAAGGATGTGCGACTGGCTGTAAAGCCCCCATCGTTTCCTCGGGTCGAACTCTCCAGGCGGGCGAGTGCCCATGCACATGACAAGTTCGTCTTTGACCCGCGCGCTGTCACCGCGGCCCTCCGCCGCCCTGTCGCCGCCGCGGAGCCCCTGGTACGCGAACGCAGCCAGCAGGGCCGCGCCAAATAAAACTAAAATTGCCTTTAACTTCATGTCCATCTTCCTTTCTGGTTAGTTTTTTCTAACTTCGAAGGGTATTATACCTGATTAAAAAAACGATTCAACTCTTGAGAGACAATCTTCATATTTCTTCATAATTGCGCGCCGCCGGGCTTCTCATGGGCCGATCATTTTCTTGCCGGGCCGGCAGGGGCTGGAAGCAGAGAAGCCGCTCTGGCCCGCGGCGCCTTTGCTGCGCAGCCGCCGGTTCCAGGCGGGGGCTTTCCTCCGGGGTATCGTCCGAAGCTCAAACACGGCAGAAGCCGTCTGTCTTATTCGTATCAGACAGACGGCTTCTGCCGTGTTTGAGCCCATTGGGCGGCGGATCTGTTCACCAGCCGGGGAATGGGCGCGGTATCCTATCGGTAGGACTTCTCATAGATCGCGGCCACGTCCTGTTCGGAGAGCTCCACGCGGTCGCATTGGAACAAGCCGCCCATGGTGGTCCTCGCGTCCCGGGCCAGGGTGGGGAACTCAGCGGAGGAGACGCCGTAATCGCTCATTTTCAGGTTGTGGACGCCGCAGGCTGCCTGCAGTTCCCCCAGCGCGGCGATAAAATCCATGGGAGAGGCGGCGCCGGTTTTGCCCATGGCGCGCGCCATCTCCACAAAGCGTTCATCGCAGGCGTGTTTTTCAATCAGCGCCGTGAAATAGGCGATGGAAATCATGATGAGCCCGGCGCCGTGGGGCAGCGACTGATGATGTCCCGACAGGGCGTGTTCCATGGCGTGCTGGCTGACGCAGGAACAGAGCTCCATGGAGTAGCCGCTCATGGTGTTGGCGAAGGCCATCTTGGTCCGCGCTTCCAAGTCCAGTCCGTTTTTGACGGCGCAGGGCAGATACTTCGCGGCGTTCCGGATCGCGGCCAGCTCGACCATTTCGGCGGCCTCGTTGGAAAATTTTGAGACGAACCCCTCCACGCTGTGGAACAGGGCGTCGAATCCCTGATAAGCGGTGAAATCGGGAGGAACGCTCAGCATGAGTTCTGGATCCACCACGGCCAGCGCCGCATAGCCGCCCTGAAAGCCTATTTTTTCGTGGGTGTCAGCGTTGGTGACGACGCCCCAGCAGTCCACTTCGCTGCCAGTTCCCGCGCTCGTGGTGATCTCGATGTAGGGCAGAGGCGTCTCGGTCAGCGTCCTGCCGCCGCCCGTGCCTCCCTGGACGTAGTCCCACAGGCGCCCTTTCTTCTGCGGGACCATGGCCGAGATCATGGTGGCGGCGTCCAGCACCGAACCGCCTCCAAGGCCGACGATAAAGTCGCAGCCCTCTTCGCGGGCGGCTTGTACGCCCTCCATGATCGTCGGTTCCAGTGGGTTCGATTGAATTTTATTGAAAAGGACATAGGCGGCTCCCGCCTGTTCTAAGCCCTGTTCTACCGCCGCGAGCGCGCCGTTTTTCACGACCGATCTGCCATTGGAAACGACCAGCAGCGCCTTCTTTCCAGGCATCTTTTCCGTGCCCAGCTCCTTCACCTTGCCGGCGCCGAAAAGCACCTTTGTCGGAAGGTTCCATAGATAACTCATTTTTACAAGACCCCTTTCAGAATGATCCTTGCCTTTTTTCAGCGCCGAGTGTAACATTAAAGCCGAATTTAAAGTCAAGCCCTATCAGGAAAAAATTTGTCTTGTCTTCGTTGAGGAGGCCACGCCATGAGTTATGCCATTAAAGAGGCTTCAAAGATGTTGAACCTGCCCGCCACGACCCTTCGGTATTACGATAAAGAAGGGCTGCTTCCCTTTGTGGAGCGCCGCGAGTCGGGCTATCGCGTTTTTTCCGACGCCGACATCGCCATGTTGAGGGTGATCGAATGTTTGAAAAAGACGGGGATGTCCATCAAGGAGATCCGGCAGTTTACCGACTGGGTACGGCAGGGCGACGCTTCCCTTGGGCAGCGGCACCAGCTGTTTCTGGAGCGCCGGCGCGCCGTGGAAGAGCAGATGGCGGAACTGCGTAAAACGCTTGACCTGATTAACTACAAATGCCGCTACTATGAGGAGGCGCTTGCTGCGGGGACCGAAAGGATTCATGAACGCGCGGGCCTGGAGGGCAAGCTTCCCTGCGAAGAGTGAAACTGGGGCGTGGCCCGCAGAGAAGGCCCCGTGGGCGGGAACAAGCTCTTCTGCGCCTGGAATGTCTTTCCTGATCGCCGTCTTTTTACGCGCAGGCCGCGAGGATTCTGACGATTATAAAACGATTTTGTGGTAAAATTGTCCGCGGGAAAAGCAGCCTCAGGGCGTTTCGCTGGGAGATTTTGCTGGAAGATAGTTAAAAGGCTGAAAGGACGATGATCCATGATGAACCTCTTTGATCTGACCGGTAAAAAGGCGATTGTGACCGGCGCGAGCCGCGGGCTTGGCCGGGCCATCGCCGAGGGCTATATGAAATCCGGCGCCGAGACGGTGCTTGTGGCGTCAGGCGCGGCTGCCGCGGAAGAAGCAGCGGCGGGGTACCGCGAAAAAGGCTTCAAGTGCCACGCCGTGGCGGCGGACCTTCGGGACGAAGCGGCCCGCAGCGCGGGCTTTGAAAAAGCCCTGGCTCTGCTCGGCGGACGTCTGGACATCCTCGTGAACTGCGCTGGGGCCATGCGCCGCTGCAAGTCCGAGGATTATTCGCTCGAGGACTGGAACCTTCTGATCGACGTGAACCTGACGGCCACGTTCCGCATGTGCCAGCTGGCGGGCAAGGTCATGCTCGCCCAGGGCAGCGGCAAGATCATCAACATCGCCTCCATGCTGAGCTTTTTCGGCGGATTCATCGTTCCCGCCTACGCGGCCAGCAAGGGCGGCGTGGCGCAGCTGACCAAAGCGCTCTGTAACGAGTGGGCCGGGCGCGGCGTCAACGTGAACGCCATCGCTCCCGGTTATATGGCCACGGAGATGACCGCCGCGCTTTCCGACCCTTCAAGTCCCCGGTATCACGAGATCGTGGATCGCATTCCCGCCCACCGGTGGGGTACGCCCGAAGACCTGCAGGGACCGGCGGTCTTCCTTGCCTCGGCCGCGTCGGACTATCTGAACGGCGCGATCATCCCCGTGGACGGCGGCTATCTGGTCCGCTGACGGTCCCCGTGCCGGCCCGGTCCCGCGGGGCGGGCGCGCAAAAACGACTGGCTGTCACAGGAGCCGGAACTGTTCCGGCGCAGACGTATAAATTTGGAGGTCCTAGCGATGAACAAGAAGTTTATAACCTTTGGCGAAGTGATGCTCAGACTTTCCCCACCGATCCGCGAGCTGCTTCTGCAGACGCCGAAGCTTGACGCCACCTTCGGCGGGGCCGAGGCCAACGTGGCCGTCTCCCTGGCGAACTACGGGCAGGACGCGGCCTTTGTAACGGCCCTGCCTCAAAACGCCATCGCCGACGCCGCCATCCGCGAACTCCGTTCCTTCGGCGTCGATACGTCGAAAATTCGCCGCAGCGGCGATCGCGTGGGCATCTATTACGCCGAGCCGGGCGCGGCCATGCGCCCCTCGAAGGTCATCTACGACCGCGCCCATTCCTCCGTCTCTGAGGTGAAGGCCGGCGACTTCGACTGGGACGCCATCTTTAAGGACGCCTGCTGGTTCCACACCACCGGCATCACGCCGGCCATCGCCGCAGGGACCGCCGAGGTCTCCCTGGAGGCGGTGAAGGCCGCCAAAGCCCACGGCCTGAAGGTTTCCTGCGACCTGAACTACCGCAAGAAACTCTGGAAGTGGGGCAAGACGCCCCGGGAAGTCATGTCGGAGATCGCCCGCTACGTGGACGTGCTGATCGCCAACGAGGAGGACTGCCAGAAGTGCCTCGGCATCGAGCTCGACGTGGACGTCACCTCGGGCAAGCTGGACACGTCGAAGTACGAGAAGCTGGCCCGTCGGGTCATGGCCTCCTTCCCCAACGTGGAATGCCTGGCCGTCAGCCTGCGCGAGAGCGTCAGCGCCGACTGGAACAACTGGTCCATCGTCATGGCGACGAAGGACCGCTTCTACGTCAGCAAAAAGTATGAGATCCGCGACATCGTGGACCGCATCGGCGGCGGCGACTCCTTTGGTTCGGGCCTCATCTACGGTCTCAACAACCTTGAAGGGCCCCAGGCGGCCATCGAGTTCGCGGCGGCGGCCTCTGCGCTGAAGCACACCGTCTACGGCGACTACAACCGGATTTCAGTGGCCGACGTGATGACCCTGGCCGGCGGCGACGCCTCGGGCAGAGTACAGAGATAACCAGCACAGGAAAAAAGCGCAGGGCAGGCCCTCATAAAAGGAGTGCCTGCCCTGCGCCTTTTTTAGTCACAATGGTTAGCGCCTATTTTTGAAAAATCAATTAATCTGCGGCGCCTAATTTCGCGATGACAAGCGCTAAGCGCGCAGCGCAGGGAACCATGGTGTCGATTTCAAGGAATTCTTCAGGAGAACACATCATGCCGCCAGCTGGGCCCATTCCGTCGACGACGGGAACACCAATTGCGGATACAAAATTGCCGTCGCTGACACCGCCGGGACGCACTGTCAGAAAATCCATGTTCAGTTCTTTGCTGGCTTCCTTGACGACGTTCAGCAGCGTGTCCGGCGTTTGTGCCAGAGGCGGGCGGTTGAATGTCAAATCGTACCGCAGCGTAACGCCTTCAATCTCGGGAGCCGCCAGAATATCTATGAAGGTATTGTGGACTTTTTCCCACTCTTCCATAGTATAGAAACGCATATCCACGTCCATGAACGCATCTTCCGGGATAATAATCCTGTTTGTTCCTCCAGACATGCGAGTAATGGCGACGGTCGTCCCCTTTTCGAAGTCGTTCAGCGCGTTGAGTTTAGCCGCCTTTAGCGCAAGCTCGACGACGGCGTTGCGCCCAACATGAGGTTCGTTCCCAGCGTGGGCGGCTCGGCCATGCGCCGTGATCCTTGCAAAGGCGTTTCCCTTGCGCTGTACCACCACCGCCATACCGGGACGGGAACCTTCGGTGACAAGGCACCACTGAGAACGGCGTCCTTCTTTCTGGATTGCATCCAGCACGGCTAAACTGCCTTTTTCCTCGTCGCCGCTCATGAAAACCGTTAACCCTGGAAGATTGTCGATGTTGAGCGCTTCCAATGCCTTAACGGCATACAGGCAGCCTACGAGACAGGCTTTCATGTCGAGAACCCCGTTTCCCATGGCCTTGCCGCCTTCAATGCGAAAAGACTTCAGGCGTGCGGTGCCTTCGGGGAAAACTGAATCTAGATGACAGATGAGCAGGATATTTTTGCCGTTTCCCTTTTTGCGGGCAATAACGCCGTTTCCGCAGTCGTGGTGCTGCAAAATTTCTATTTCAAATCCGAGCTTCCGATAGGCTTCTGCCATGAGATTGCCTGCCTGGTCGATGCCTTCTTTGAAATCGGAACTGGTATTTCTGTTGACCAGGTCTTCCAGCAGCGACAACATCTCGGGGAGCTGGGATTCCAGGTAGCTGCGAATTTGCTGAGCATAGTGATCGCACATGTTTGACGGCCTCTCTCTCGGTTATTGCCGTTTCTGTTTTTCCTGCTCCAATGTCATGACTCCGAAGCCTGTAAATGCGCAGATTAACGCCATTGCGACGCTTCCAAAGCTGAAGAAGCAGTAAGGCAGGTATTCCAGCGTGGAAATGCCGAGCGTTCCGGCGCAGTACGCGCCTGCAGCGGACCAGGGAACCAGCGCGACGACACAGGTGCCGCAGTCTTCAAGGGTTCTGGAAAGGTTGCGGGCCGCGAGTCCTTTTTGACGGTATGCGTCGGCAAAAAGCTCGCCGGGAATGAGAATCGTCAGGAAATCGCTGCCCGTGGTCAGCGCCATGAGGATTGTAGCGGCCGCTGTGGAAGATATGAGAGCTGCCCGAGTTTTGACATATTCCAGGAGTTTCTGAAGGATCACGTCAAGGCAGCCGGCTTTTGCGATGATTCCGGCAAAAGAAAAGGCGCAGAGGATCATCAGGATCGTTTCCATCATGCTGTTCATGCCGCCGCGGTTAACCAGTTTCAGAATTTGAGGCAAGATGTTTTCGACGGCTTTGCCCGATGCGGAAATCATGCTGACGTCGAAGCCGCTGACCAGGCTTTTAAAAACGCTTTCGAAGGAGAATCCCTGGTAGAAGACGGCGATGGCGCCGGCGACGGCACAGGAGAGCATCATTACGGGAATGGTCGGCTTCTTAGCGATGGAACCTGTCAAAATGATGAGAACGGGAAGAAGGAGCAGCGGAACGTTCATTTTGAACATTGAGGACAGGTTTGACAACATGACGCCGATGGTTTCAACTCCTGTCAGCTGAGAGACGTCCACGTTGAATCCCATAACGGTGTAAATTCCCAGAGCGAAAACCGTGGCCGGGACTGTGGTATAGAACATATGGCGGATATGGTCGTAAAGATCGGCTCCAGCCGCTAGAGGCGCGAGGTTGGTGGTATCGGACAGCGGTGACATTTTGTCGCCGAAGTAGGAACCTCCGATGATGGCCGCTGCGGAAACGGGCAGAGAGAGTCCTATGCCCTGGGCGATGACAAAAAGGACGACGCCTATGGTCGCGACCGATCCCCAGGACGTGCCTGTACAGGTAGAGATGATAGCGCAGATTACAAAAGCGGAAACAAAGAAGTAATGCGGATTGACAATTTGAATTCCATAGAAGATCAACATGGGAATTGTGCCTGAAGCCATCCATGTGGCGACGATAATTCCAACAACCACCAGAATGAGGATAGCGGGCATAGCTTTTGCAATTTTATCGGCGACGCCTTGAATCATCTCGTCCCAGGTCAGCCCCACACGCCAGGCTACGACGGCTGCGACGGCTGCCGACACTAATAACATCGATTCGATCTTGAAGCGGTAAACACCGTAGCCGACGGTTAAAATAAAGAACATGGCTAAAATTGGAAGCATTGCCTCAAATAATGTAGGTTTTCGAGCACTTTTCATCGTAACACCGGCCCTTTCTCAGAGAATAACTGGATATTTGTAATTTTAAATGGCACATTGCATGCAGTTCCCTGCGCCGAGTTCTGCGGAATCCGCAGCAAAGAACCTTTGGGCGCACAAAAGTCCTTTGCTGCGGGTGAATCCCTGGGTTAGACGAGTCCTGATCCGTTTCTGGAAAACGCCATAGCCTTATGCTATACTAAAGCAATCGTTTATTCAACAAGAGAAGAGTTCGTCTGTTCTAGTACAGATCCTGCACGGAAAAAGGTGAGCTGGAGAATGAAGAAATATGAAATGATTGCCGGTCATATCAAGAGGGTGATCTCGGAAACGAAACTTCGTCCTCATGATAAGCTTCCTTCGCTGCGGGAAGTCGCCGATCTTTTTGATTCCAGCCTCGGCACGGTCGTCACGGCGTACAAAGCGCTGGAGAGAGAAAACATTATTTATTCCGCTCCGAAAAGCGGCTATTTTGTGTTGGATACGGATGCGGCGCATCGCAATATCAAACGATGTATTGATTTTTATTCCGGCGCGCCGGATATCCGATGCATTCCCTATCAGGATTTCCAGCAGTGCGTTTATAGGGCTGTCAACACTTATCAGGAGACTCTTTTTTCCTATTCGGATACGCAGGGAATGCCTGCACTCTTAGAGATACTTAAAAAACACCTCTCAGATTATCAAGTTCATACAAAATTGGAGAATATCATTGTGGTGTCGGGATCACAGCAGGCTCTGGATATTCTCTGCCGTATGGATTTCCCGAACGGAAAGAAAAAAATTCTCGTGGAGCAGCCCACTTACTATGGCATGTTAAAAAGCCTGGAGCTGTGTCAGGTGCCGTGCAGAGGCATCTGGCGCGATTTTGACGGGCTGAATATGAATCAATTGGAAGATATCTTTAAAAATGATGACATAAAGTTCTTCTACACAATCTCCCGCTACCATAATCCAACAGGCCAGAGTTACACGCAAAAAGAGATGAAGACCTTGGTGCGGCTTGCTGAGAAGTATAACGTCTATCTTGTGGAAGACGATATTGCCGGCGATTTTGAAACAAATCCGAAACGTGATCCTCTTTATTTTTATGACACTTGCGAGAGAGTCGTTTACATCAGGAGTTTTTCGAAGATGATGATGCCGGGGCTCCGCATCGCCGCTGTTGTGCTGCCGCCGTTGGCGATCGAAGCGTTTCTGGAATACAAGAAGTGGACGGATACTTACAGTTCGATCCTATCCCAGGGGACGCTTGCAATTTACCTTAACAGCGGATTGTTTCAAAAAAATAGGATTGCCATGCGAAACGTCTATGTCAAGCGAATGTCCAAGCTAAAAGAGATGGCCAACCAGCTGGCTGCGCCGGATATTGAATGGAGCATTCCCGATTCAAGCTTTTTCGCCTGCCTGAAGCTGAAAAAAGGCGTCCCCTTCGCGAAGCTGGAACCGGACCTCGCCAGGAATGGAATTCGGCTGATGGATACCAGCCTTTTTTTCCTGAGCGAATTTGCGAATGATAAGTATTATAGAATCAGCGTCAGTAAAACCAATGAGGCAGAGATAGAAGAGGGCATAACAAAGCTCATGGAAATTTTTAAGAGGCAAAGGTAGTTTGGGAGAACAGCTTTTCGTAAATGCAAGTCCGTCCGGATAGATCTAAAAGGAGCAGGGCGGGCCTCCGTAAAAGCTATCCTTGCAAAAGGAGTGCGTTCCTGCTAAACTTCAAGTGAAATTTCTGAAACGGGGAGCTTGCGCGAGCAGGCTGAGAGGGGACTGTCGTTCCGACCCGCCGAACCTGTGGGGTAATGCCCTCGAAGGGATCATACGCGCAGTTGAAGAAGGAGCGTGTCCTCGGGGGACGCGCTCCTTTTTTGCTGCGTTCCCAGTTTCCCCGGCAGAAAAATCGTTTCCCGTTCCGGGAAAATCAGGAAAGGATGATCTTTTATGGAGAGAGCATACAGCACTCAGATGGAAGCGGCGCGCAAGGGCATCGTCACGCCTGAAATGGAAATCGTCGCGAAAAAGGAGCGCCGCGGCGTTCAGGAGCTGATGGCCTGGATGGCCGAAGGCCGCGCCGTCATTCCCGCCAATCGCGGCCACAGGGGACTGGACCCCAACGGCGTCGGCAGCATGCTGAAAACGAAGATCAACGTCAACCTTGGGGTCAGCCGGGACTGCAAGGACTACGACATTGAAATGCAGAAGGTCATGAGCGCCGTCCAGCTGGGCGCCGAAGCCATCATGGACCTGTCCAGCCACGGCGACACCCAGCCCTTCCGCCGCCGTCTGTGCGGCGAGTGCCCCGCTATGATCGGCACCGTGCCTGTGTACGACTCGGTCATCCATTACCAGCGCGACCTGTCCACCCTCAGCGCCCAGGATTTTGTGGACGTGGTGCGCCTTCACGCTGAGGACGGCGTGGATTTTGTCACGCTGCACTGCGGCATCACCCGCCAGACCATCGACCAGATCAAGGCCAAACGCCGCAAGATGAACATCGTGAGCCGCGGCGGCAGCCTGGTCTTCGCATGGATGTGCATGACCGGCGAGGAGAACCCCTTTTATTCCCACTTCGACGAAATCCTCCAGATCTGCCGCGAGCACGACGTGACCATCAGCCTCGGCGACGCCTGCCGCCCGGGCTGCCTTGCCGACGCCACGGACCTGTGCCAGATCGACGAGCTGGTGCGCCTTGGGGAGCTGACCCAGCGCGCCTGGGAAAAGGACGTGCAGGTCATTGTGGAAGGCCCCGGGCACGTGCCGCTGGACCAGATTGCCGCCAACATGAAGGTGCAGCAGACGATCTGCAAGGGGGCGCCCTTCTATGTGCTGGGCCCTCTGGTGACCGATATCGCGCCGGGCTACGACCATATTACCGCCGCCATCGGCGGAGCCGTGGCCGCCGCGTCGGGAGCCGCTTTCCTGTGCTATGTGACGCCGGCGGAGCACCTTGCCCTGCCCAATGTGGACGACGTCAAGCAGGGCATCATAGCCAGCCGCATCGCCGCGCACGCCGCCGATATCGCCAAAGGGATCCCCGGCGCGCGGGAGCAGGACGACCGTATGGCCGACGCCCGCCGCAAGCTGGACTGGGACGCTCAGTGGAAAGAGGCTCTCGATCCCGAAACTGCGAAAGCCATACGAAAAAGCCGCGCCCCCGAGGACGATCACAGCGAAACCTGCAGCATGTGCGGCAAATTCTGCGCGGTGCGCAGCATGAACAAGGCTCTGGCTGGGGAGTATATCGATATCTTATAAAGATTGAACGGGGAAAGGGCCGCTTTGAGAGCGCCCCTCCGCTGCAAAGCGCGCCGCGCTCTTTCCGGAAGGCTGAAAAAGGCGGCGCCGCCGTGCCTGGCGCCGTGCCGCAGGGCGCTGCTTAACGGAGCCGGGTACCGACGGGAACAAAAAATTGGCTCGGCCGGGCGTAAAGCCGGCCGGGCCAATTTTTTGTATTCTCGAGCAATGAAAAGTCAGAATGCCCGCGGAGCACCGTCTCACGGGGCCGTCGATACTGCCGATCCATGAAATGACTTAAAGCAGGGGAGCGGCGCAGGCTGAAAGAGCGAACTTTTCATGAAAATGATTCATGTTCTGATGAAAAAAAAGAGTTTTACACATGTGTTTTCTTTGCTTATAATAGGTTTTGTAAGAGCAGTCCCCTCGGCTCCAGCCCCGGGGAAAATACAAGGGAGGAGTTGTATAGGATGGCACATTTTGCGCAAAGGATGAACGCCATGGCGAAGTCGGCGGCGGTCATCAGGGGGCTCTTCGGTTCCATGACCGACCCCGAGACGATTTCCTTTGGCGGCGGCGCTCCGGCGAAAGAAGCTCTGCCCATCGATGCCGTGCGGGAGATTACCAACGAGGTCATCACCATGGATAAACGCGGCGTGGAAGCCCTGCAGTACGGTCCCATCATGGGCGTCCGCGACCTGCGCGAAGTGGTGGTGGAGCAGCTGCTGGCGCCCAAGGGCGTGAAGACCCGTTTTGAAAACGTGATGATCACGTCGGGTGGCCTGGAAACCATGAACCTGCTGTGCCAGCTCTTTATCGACCCCGGCGACGTGATTCTCGTGGAATCGCCGACGTTCGTGCACTGCGTGGAGATCTTCGAGATGTTCCAGGCTCGCTGCGTCGCCTGCGCCTGCGACGCCGACGGGCTGGTCATGGAAGACGTGGAGGCCAAGATCAAACAGTACCATCCCAAGATGGTCTACGTAATTCCCACCTTCCAGAACCCCACGGGCAGGACGCTGACGCTGGAACGCCGCAAAAAACTGGCTCAGCTGGGCAGCGAATACGATGTCTACATTCTGGAGGACGATCCCTACCGCGACATCCGCTACAGCGGCGCCGAAGTGCCGCCTATCAAGAGTTTTGACGCGACGGGACACGTCATCCTGGCCAACAGTTTCTCCAAGATCTTCTCGCCGGGCAGCCGCCTGGGGTACGTGGTGGCCAACGACGAGATCATGCCCCTGCTGTCCGACGCCAAGTCGGCCACCAACTCCCACACTTCCATGCTGCCTCAGGTGATTTGTGCGGAGTTCTTCAAGCGCGGCTATTTCCCCGAACACCTGAAGAAAGTCTGCGCGCTTTACCGTGAGCGCCGCGACGTGATGATGAAGTGCCTGGACGAGCTCTTCCCCGAGGGGACGAAACACACCTTCCCCGACGGCGGCCTCTTCACCTGGGCCGAGCTGCCCGGCGGCATTGACACGGCACAGCTGCTGCCTGAAGCCAACGCCCATAAAGTGGCCTACGTGGCCGGCGCGGGATTTTTCACGGAACCTGGCAAGGGCGGCAACTGCATGCGCCTGAGTTTCGGCGGCGTCCAGCCCGACAAGATCCGCGTCGGAATGCAGCGCCTGGCCGACCTGGTCGCGGCAAAGATGCCCCTCAGGGCCTGATTGAAGTTAAAGCACCGCTCCAAAAAAATCACGTATAAAAAAGGATGATCACAATGGCAAAGAAAAGCATTCTCGATTTCAACCGCATGGCAAAAGAAGGAGATATCATCACCTATCTGACCTGCTACGACTACCTGACGGCCAAATATCAGGAGCGCGCCGGCGTGGACATGATCCTGGTGGGCGACTCCCTCGGCATGGTCCAGCTTGGCTACGACACCACCTTCCCTGTGACCATGGACGACATGATCTCCCACTGCAAAGCCGTCCGCCGCGGCGCGCCCAACACGTTCATCGTCGGCGACATGCCCTATATGTCCTACCAGATCTCTGACGAGGAGGCCGTCGCCAACGCCGGCCGCTTCACCAAGGAAGCGCTCTGCGACTGCATCAAGCTTGAAGGCGCGGGGCCCGCGATCACCAGCCGCATCAAGGCGATTTCCGACGCGGGCATCCTGACCATGGGCCATATCGGCCTCACGCCCCAGTTCGCCGCGCAGCTCGGCGGCTACAAGGCCCAGGGCAAGAGCGCCGACGCGGCGATCAAGCTGATGAAGCAGGCTAAGGCTATCGAAGAGGCCGGCGCGTGCAGCATCCTGCTCGAGGGCATTCCCGCCGTGGTGGGCAAGGTCATCACCGAGCGCGCGGGAATCCCGATCCTGGGCATCGGCGCCGGCTCCTACACTCACGGCCAGCTGCTGATCTACGCTGACATGGTGGGCCTCTACGACAACTTCACGCCCAAGTTCGTCAAGAAATACGCCGACATCGGCGAAGAACTTCAAAAGGCTTTCACGGAATACTGTGCCGACGTCAAGGCTAGGCGCTTTCCAGACGACGCGGTTCACACCTACACGATCAAATCCGAAGAAGAACAGAAGCTGCTGGAGATCCTCAAGAACGTTTAGAAACGTCCTATCCGTATGATGCTGATTGCCCATTGAAATGATGAATACCTGCTGAGGGGACGGCCCGAGGGGTATCCACAAAGCGAGTATAGGCAGGCTGAATAGGCCGATATAGTCTTTAGCGACTGCATGGCCCCTCGGGGTGGTCTCGGACGTCAGTTTAGCTGTTCTATGGGTAATTAGTATGAAAGGGAGCCCGCCATGTCAAAAGCACTGGCGAGCTTCCTTGTTTTTATGTTATCATAGGCGGCGGCAGGAAGATTCAAGTTTTTTCCTGCTGTGTGAATTTTTTTCAATCAACGACCGGTTGGCCGCAAGAAAGCCGAATTCATGAAATTTCACGCCGGAGAGAGAGGAGCCTGTGATGTCGCTGTCGTCCTATCAGATTTTGAACACCGTGATCGAGCAGAAAAGCCTGGCCCGAGCGGCCCAGATTTTGTCGATCACCCCGTCCGCGGTGAGCCATTCGCTGAACGCCCTCGAGAGGGAGTTCGGCTTTCCCCTGCTTCGGCGGGACCGCAGCGGCATCGCGCTGACCGAAAACGGGGAGGCTCTGCTGAAGTACATGCAGATGGTCCTCGCCGACGAGGAGCTTCTGCGCGAGGAAGTGGCGCTGATCAACGGCCTCGAAAAGGGGACCGTGAAGATAGGGACCTTCAACAGCGTCTGCTCAAGCTGGATTCCCGACATTCTAGGGGCTTTCTGCAAAAAGCATCCGCTGATTAAGGTAAAGGTCTTTCAGGGCATTTACGGCGAGATCGCGTCGCTTTTGGAAAACGGCGAGCTTGACCTGGGCTTTCTGGCCCTTCCCGTCTCTGATAAACTTGAAAGCTTCCTCCTCGCCCGGGACCGCATGGTCTGCATCACGCCCCTGGACTTTGAGCCGGCCAGTCCCGGCGTCGTGACGCGCGACGACATCAAGGACGAGTGCTTTATCATGCAGCGCGAGGGCGATGACACGGATCAGCGCGCGCTGCTGGATAAATACCGTCTGGACGTGCAGCGCCAGCACGACCTGATCGACGACCTGGCCATCGTGGCCCTCGTGGAGGCGGGGCTGGGCATCAGCATCACCCCCGAGTTGGTGCTGGAAAAGCTGCCGGGGCGTTATCAGATTTTCCCCTTTCAGCCCGAGGAGTTTCGAAGCATCGCCCTGGTCAAACAGAAAAAGCGCCCTCTCTCGCCCGCGGCAAAGCGCATGGCCGACGAGATCAGGAGCTACGTCCGAGGCCGTTTTCCCGACGGGCGCGTGAGCTTTAAAAAGTGACGGGCTTCCATTTCCGCCCGGCCGAACAGGCGCGGTAAAGCAAGGCGCAGCGAGGCGTTCAATCCATGGCAGCGGCTGGATTGAACGCCTCGCGTATATTTCGGGCGGCAGGTCGAGGAAAGTTCTTCCGGCCCAGCCGGTTTTATGGAAAACGGGAAAACAAACTTTGCCATATGGACAGGGACGCCCCGCGGAAAGAAGCTCTCGATTCCGAGACCGTGAAAGCCATTCGAAAAAGTCGGCTCCCGAAGACGGTCGCGGCGAAAACTGCGGCATGTGCGGCAAATGCTGCGCTATGCGCAGCATGGACAAAGCCCTGGCCGGGAAGTGTATTCTATCCTGTAAAGATCCAGGTGGAGCGGAAACGCCGCTGTCCTGCGTTCCGAATAAAGAGGCGAAACGCTCAAAAGCGGGCCGCACTCCGGAGGTTATGGCCGCGGTGCAGCCCGCTTTTTGTTGCTTGAGTTTTTGCCGCTCTTGACAGAACATGCAAGCCGCTTTAGAATGCGTGCTACGAAATAAAAAAAAAGTGTTATTAGAAAAGGAGAGCGAAGAAAATGAAACTGTGGAAAAAAGGAATTCCCATGGCGGCGGCGCTGGCCTTCGGGGCGGCTGTGGCCGCTTCCGCTGCGCCTTCGCGGATCGTCTATTCCTGGAGCGGCAACGCCGGGCCCATGAACGCCCATATGTATTCCCCCAATCAGATGTATGCCCAGAGGATGGTCTTTGACTCTCTGGTGGCCTGCGGCCCTGACGGGACGGCGCAGCCGGCGCTGGCCGAGAGCTGGGATATCTCCGGCGACGGAAAAGTCTATACCTTCCATATGAGGAAGGGCGTGAAATTCTCCGACGGCACGGCCTGCGACGCCCACGCGGTGGCGCTGAATTTCGACGCGATCATGAAACACGCTGACCGGCACCGCTGGATCGCGTTCTGCGACCAGCTGGAAAGCTGGCGCGCCCTGGATGGCGATACCTTTCAGCTGACCATGAAAAATCCCTATTACCCCACGCTGATGGAGCTGTCTCTGATCCGCCCCTTCCGCATGATGGCGCCGGCGTCGATTCCCGACGACCTGGACACGCTGAAGGGGATCAGGGGGCGCATCGGCATCGGCACGGGGCCATGGATGCTGGCGGAAATCAAGAAGGGCGAGTACGACCTGTTCAGGGCAAACCCCTATTACTGGGGCGAAAAACCCAAGGTGGACGAAGTGCTGGTCAAGGTCATTCCTGACCCGACGGCCCGCGCCATGGCCTTCGACACCGGCGAGATCGACCTGATCTTCGGCGCGGCCAGCGGCCAGATCGACATGGACACCTTCGCGCGCTACCAGAACACGCCCGGCGTAGTCACGAAAATTTCGAAGCCGCAGTCGAGCCGGAACCTGGCCATCAATTCGGGAAGGTTCCCCACCGACGACCTGCGGGTCCGCAGGGCCATCCTTCACGGCGTGGACAAGGACGCTCTGGTCAAGCACGTGTTTATGGGGGCCGAACACCGTTCCGACGCCCTGTTTTCACCGCTGTTCCCCTACTGCGACGTCAAGCTGACGCCCTATCTTTACGATCCCGAGAAGGCGAAGGCTCTGCTGGAGGAGGCGGGCTGGAAGCTTGAACCTGGGGCTTCGTTCCGCAGCAAGGACGGCAAAAGCCTGACTGTGGACTTCTGTTTCAAGGGCAACGACGCTCTGATGAAGGCTGTCGCCGAAGTGCTTCAGGGCGACCTGCGCAAGCTGGGCGTGGAGCTGCGCCTTTTGGGCGAGGAAGCGGACTCGTACCTGAAGCGCCAGAAGACGGGCGAGTTCGGCATGATCTTCGCCAGCACCTGGGGCGCTCCCTACGACCCTGCGTCGTTCTGCAGCTCCATGCGCTCACCTTCCCATGCCGACTACATGGCGCAGATCGGGCTGCCCGAGAAGGCGGAGCTGGACCGGAAGATCAACGCCGTCATGCTGACCACCGACGTGAAGGAACGGCAGGACCTCTACGCCTGGATTCTGGCCACGCTTCACGAGGAAGCGGTCTATCTTCCTCTGACCTATCCCACGAACGTCATGGTCCACCGGGAAGACTTGCGCGGTGCCGAGTTCGGCCCCATGCAGTACGACGTGCTGTTCGAAAAGATGTACTGGGCTTCCGGCAAATAAGGGCGTCCGATGCTTCGATACATTGTCAGACGTTTTTTGCAGCTCATACCGCTTCTTCTGATTGTCTCTATAGTGGTGTTCCTCATTCTGCGCCTGGGCGAGGGAGATCCCGCCATGACCTACCTCAGGCTGTCGGGCATTCCTCCGACCGACGAGGCCCTGGCCGTGGCCCACGCTGAACTGGGGCTGGACAGGCCTCTGGCCGCCCAATACCTGGATTGGCTTCGCAGGGCGCTGCGCCTGGATTTCGGCCAGTCCTATGTGACGAAGCTGCCCGTGCTGGGGGAGCTGCTCTATTACCTGCCCAACACGCTGAAGCTGGCGGGGTTTTCGCTGCTGCTGACGCTGGCGGTCAGCCTGCCCCTCGGAGTGTGGTCGGCGCTGCGGCGCGACAGGCTGCCCGATCAGTTCACGCGCGTCCTGGCCTTTGTGGGCGTGTCGCTGCCCAGCTTCTGGCTGGCTTACTTGATGGTGTGGCTGTTTTCGGTGAAGCTCCGGTGGCTGCCGCCCATGGGATCCGGCGGTTTTTCGCACATGATCATGCCGGCGGTGTCCATGTCGCTGATGTCGCTGTGCATCAACATCCGCCTGATCCGCGGCAGCGTGCTGGACAACCTCCACGCGCGCTGGGGGCTTTACGCCCGATTTCGCGGCCTGCCCGAACGGGTCGTGGTGGGGAAGCACGTGCTCGTGAACTCGCTGATCCCCATCGTCACGGCGGTGGGCATGCACGTGGGCGAACTCTTCGGCGGCGCCGTCGTGGCCGAGTCGATCTTCGCCTGGCCCGGCGTGGGGCGCTATGCCGTGTCGGCCATCTACAACCGCGATTACCCGGTGATGCAGTGCTTTATCCTGATGATGACGCTGATCTTCGTGGTCATGAACTTGCTGATCGACATCCTGTACGCCTGGCTCGACCCGAGAATCAGGCTTGAGGAAAGGGGAAAATAACCGTGCGTCAACGTAAAATGGTTCTCTTTTCGCTGGCGCTTCTGGCGCTGCTGGCGATTGCCGCGCTGGGCGCTCCCTGGATCGTCCGTTGGGATCCTGCGGAGGTCGATCTTGGGCTCAAGTTCGCGCCCGCGAGCGCTGAACATCTTCTGGGCTGCGACCACCTGGGGCGCGACGTCCTGGCGCGGCTTCTCCATGGAGCTCGGGTCTCCCTTGGCTCGGCGGCTCTGATCCTCGGCGTGGTCTTGAGCCTTGGCTTTGCCGTAGGCGCTTTTGCCGGCTACTGGGGCGGCGCTGTGGATGGCGCGCTAATGCGCCTGTGCGACGTGTTTTTGACCTTTCCTACCTTTATTCTGGCCATGTTTTTGATCGGCGTGCTGGGCACGGGTATGGCCAACGTGATATTGGCCGTGGCTCTGACCCATTGGGCGTGGTATGCGCGTATCGTCCGAGGCATGGTGCTGGCGCTGCGCTGCCGTGATTATGTCGTGGCGGCGCGCGTGGCGGGCACGTCCCACGCGGCCATTCTGGCCAGGCACATCATGCCGCCGGTGTTCTCCCAGCTTGCGATCCTGGTGACCATGGACATCGGGCACATGATGCTCCACGTGTCGGGACTGTCCTTTCTCGGCCTTGGCATTACGCCGCCCACGCCGGAATGGGGTGTGATGATCGCCGACGCACGCGCATACATCTGGAGCCATCCCGAGCTGCTCTTCTATCCGGGGCTGATGATCTTCATCACCGTGATGGCCTGCAACCTTCTGGGCGACGCGCTGAGGGATTCTCTGGATCCTTCGCTGGCGGGGGAGGCGGTCCTATGAGCGCCGCGCCTTTTTTGAGCGTCAGGGATCTTCGCGTGTTTCACGGGGAAAAGGAACTGGTTCGCGGCGTTTCCTTCCAGGCCGGCCGGGGACGTGTCGCGGGGATTCTCGGCGAGAGCGGCTGCGGAAAGTCGCTGACCTGCATGGCCCTTATGGACCTTCTGCCGCCGGGGCTGCGCCGGACCGGCGAGGTGCTTTTGGAGGGGCGGCCTTTCAGCGGCGCGTCGAACAGGGAGATCCTGGGGCGCGGCGTCGCCGTGATCCTGCAGAACCCGATGAGCTGTTTTGACTCGGTCTTTACGATCCGTTCCCATTTTGAGGAGACTCTAAAGGCCCACGGGCGCGGCGGGAACGACGCGAGATACCGCGAATGCCTCCGCGAGGTGGGGCTGGGAGGAGAGTCCCGGCTTTTGGACCTCTATCCCTTCCAGCTCAGCGGCGGCATGCTTCAGCGTGTGATGATCGCTCTCGCCCTGATCATGGATGCGCCCTTTTTGATCGCCGACGAGCCCACGACGGACCTTGACGCCGTGAACCAGGCGCGGGTGCTGGCCCTTCTCGAGAGCCTGAAGGCGAACCGGGGCATGGGCATGATCATCGTCACCCATGACCTGGGCGTGATGGCCCGCCTTGCCGACGACGTGATCGTCATGCGCCATGGCGCGGTGGTGGAAGCTGGAACGGTGCATGAGATCTTCGCCTCGCCGCGCGAAGCCTACACGGCGGAGCTGCTGGCGGCGCATCTGCGCTTGTCCTGCGCGGGAGAGGGGGATGGACGGTGAGCGCTCTTGTGGAAATGAAGGGCATTGCCCGCACCTATACCCGCGGCGGATTTTTCTCGCGAGGCGAGGAATTGCACGTCCTCAGGGACGTGAACCTGACGGTGGAGCCCGGCGAGTGCGTGGGGCTTATCGGTTCCAGCGGCGCTGGCAAGAGCACTTTGGGGCGCGTCATCCTGGGCGTGGAATATGCCGACGCCGGGGAGTTGCGCCTGCTGGGGGCGCCTGTGGACAGAAAGCACCCTGTGACGCGGGAGCAGCGCCGGGCCGTTCAGGTGGTTTTTCAGAACGCCCTGGACTCCTGCAATCCGCGTATGACGGCTTTTGAGATTGTGGCCGAACCTTTGAAAAATTTTGAGAGGCTGCGCGGCGCGGAACTCAGGAAGCGCGCAGCGGAACTGCTTGAGATGGTGGGCATCGATCCAGCTGAGATGGGGAAGCATCCCAGCCGCTTCAGCGGCGGCCAGCTCCAGAGGATCTGTATTGCCCGGGCGCTGGCTCCCAGTCCCCGCCTGATTCTCCTCGACGAGGCCGTCAGCGCCCTTGACATGATCGTGCAGGCCCAAATTCTCGACCTTTTGGACAGCTTGCGCCGCCGCCTTGGCACGGCCTATCTGTTCGTCACCCACGATTTGCGCCTGGTACGCCGCTTTTGCGGCCGCGCTTTCATCCTGCAGGAGGGGAGGCTTGAAGCCTTCAACCCTCAAACCCTGACGTCGGATCACCCCATAGCGCAGCTTGACGAGCTCCTGTCGGCCATGCTGCCGCCCATGCCGGCGGTCGGAAGCTGATGGGAACAAAAAAATGGACCCGGCCGGGCGTAAAACCGGCTGAGTCCATTTTTTTGTGAAACGGCGGGATAAAATGTTCCACGTGGAACATTTCTCAGACTACCTTGCGATAAAAACGCAAAATGGCCCCGGACTTTTGATTAAGCTCCTCCATGAAGAAGTAGTATCAGAAAGCGTTCCGCGGGCGCCGTTCTTATTCGCTAGGCCAGAGCCTTGACCGCCGCCATCAGAGCGTCGTAATCAGGGGCGTTGGTCACCTCGGGGACGATCTGGACATAGCGGACCACGTCGTCGCGGTCGATCACGAAAACAGCGCGGGCCAGCAGGCGAAGCTCCTTGATCAGCACGCCGTAGGCCGTGCCGAAGGAGGCCTCGCGGTGGTCCGACAGAGTGGCGACCTTGTCGAATCCCTTGGCCGCACAGTAGCGGCTCAGCGCGAAGGGCAGGTCCATGCTGACGTTCAGCACGTAGACGTCGCCCATCTCCGCGGTGTCCTCGTTAAACCAGGTGGCCTGAAGGTCGCAGACCGGGGTGTCGATGGAAGGCGTCACGGAAATGACCTTGACTTTGCCCGCGTAGTCGGCCAGCGTGACGGGTTTCATGGTCTTGTCGGTCAGGGTGAAGGAAGGCGCCTTGTCGCCGGCCTTCAGTTCAGGCCCGACCAGCGTCAGGGGATTGCCTTTCATGGTGATGACGTTTTTTCTTTCCATTTTGAAAACCTCCTTGTGGGATTGAATGTTCCACGTGGAACATTTTATGCGGAACGGGCTACAGGCTTCTGACGTATTCGTCCATGGCCTGGGCGGCGCGGCGCGAGGCGGCCGAGGCGTGGACCACGGTGCGGGAGCCCGTGACGGTGTCGCCGTGGGCGAAGATGCCTGTCCGGCTCGTGCGGCCGCAATCGTCGGTGACGATCAGGTTCCGCTCGTTGACCGTGACGCCGCTGCTCTCGCCGATCAGCGTGCGCGGCCCCTGGCTGATGGAGACGACCACGGAGTCGCAGGGGAGGAACTTTTCAGTCTTCTCGCCGGTCTCGGGATTGGTCTCCAGACAGCGCAGCCCCGTTTCTTCGATGGCTAGGGGCGACGTCCAGGTCTGAATTCGGGCGCCTTCCGCCGTGGCCATTTCGATCTCGGGCTTGCGCGCCGCCACCTTGTCCATGCCTTCGCGCTGGATCACCACAGCCTCGCGGGTTCCGCGGCGCAGCGCCGTGCGCGCCACGTCCATGCCCGTGTTGCCGGCTCCGATGATGGCCGCCTTTTCGCCTAGGTTGAAGGCGTCGGGGTCGTGAAGGTAGTCCAGGGCCGTGTGACAGTTTGCCAGCGACTCGCCGGGGATGTTCAGCTTGCGGGGTTTCCAGGTTCCCGTGCCGATGAACAGCGCGCTGAAGCCGTCGCGGAACAGCTCCTCGATCGTGACCGTTTCGCCCACCAGAGCGTTGGGACGGAACTTGACGCCCAGGCTTTCGAGACAGCCCACCAGCTTGTCGATGACCGACGGCGGCAGCACGAAGTCGGGAATGCTGTAGCGCATCATGCCGCCCATCTTCGGGTTGGCTTCGTACACCGTCACGCTGTGCCCCTTCATAGCCAGAAAGGCCGCCACGGTCAGTCCCGAAGGTCCCGCGCCGGCGACGGCGATCTTTTTACCCGTGGGTGCTTCCGGTTTTATAGTAAAATTGTCGAGAAAAGCGGTGGACACGTGATGTTCCAGCTCTCCGATCGACACCGGCCGTCCCTCGAGGCGCAGCATCGTACAGTGCCCCTGGCACTGAAGCTCGTGGGCGCAGACGCGGCTGGTGCAGGCGCTCATGGGATTGTTGCGGAACAGCAGCTCGCCCGCTTCGGTCGTCTTTCCCGCGAGAAAGAGCTTGATAAAACCTCTGACGTCGGTGCCCGCCGGACAGAACTTCGTACAGCAGCCGCAGGCGCGGCACCGTTTTGCCTCCTCAATGAAATTCTTCATACATAACACCTCCCAATCCTGTCGGTATTTTACCCGATGGAACTGAAAAAGCCAAGCGGAAAAGTACGTAGTTTTACTGTTTTTTCAGTGAAAGACGGGATTTTTTTCATCGATGAGGTCGCGTTGTGTTAATATTGAGATAAATAGAATGAACTTGCCAGGAGGTATGTGACGATGACCTATCCCCGACTGATAATCCGACGTTCAATTTTTGCGGCGAATGCCGAAGCCGTTTGCCGACGCTGTTCTGCCCACGGTATTTCCGTGACGGGCGTGACCAAAGGGTTCTGCGCCGCCCCGCCGCTGGTGCGCTGCCTGGTGGAGGCCGGCGCCGTCTCGCTGGCCGACAGCAGCCTTGCGAACATCGCGGCGCTGAAACGGGAAGGCTTTTCCCTGCCCATCTACATGCTGAGGATCCCCATGATCAGCGAACTGCCCGAGCTGGTTCAGTGGGCCGACGGGTCGCTGGTCTCGGGCTGCGAGACGATCGAGGCTCTGGAGCAGGCCTGCGCGTCGGCCCGGCGCGCCCATGAGGTGCTTGTGATGTTCGAACTGGGCGACCTACGCGAAGGCTTCTGGCCCTGGGAGCTCGAGCGGATCGCTGCCAGCCTGAAACGCGCGCCTCACCTGATCCTTGCGGGCGTGGGCGCGAATTTTGGCTGTTACGGCGCGACGGTCCCCACTCCCGATAAGCTCCTTTTTCTCGGGGAGATCAGAAAGGAACTGGCCCGCCTGACGGGACGGGAGATCAGAACCTGTTCCGGAGGTTCCACATCGTCGCTGGAACTGCTCGAGGGCGGACGCCTGCCTGAATGTGTGGACAACCTGCGCGTGGGCGAGGGGATCGCTCTCGGCACCGACGTGGTGAGGGGAACGGCGATCCCCTGGCTGCGGCAGGATACCATGACGGCGGAGGCGGAAATTGTGGAAGTCCGGCGCAAGCCCAGCGTCCCCTTCGGTGAAACCTCTCTGACGGCTTTTGGGGAGCGCCCTTACTTCGAGGACCGCGGAGAACGCCTCCGCGCCCTGGCGGCCCTGGGACGCCAGAATGTGAAGCATGACGACCTGACCCCCCTGGACGAGGGCGTGGAGATCCTCGGCGCTTCCAGCGACCATATGATCCTCGACGTGGAAGCCATGCCCGCGCCCCCCCGCGTGGGGGACGTGCTGCGCTTCCGACCGGGCTACGGCGCGATGCTGATGCTCGGCACTTCTCCTTATGTAGAGAAGGTTTTCGAGTGATCTCCGGCCGGAAGGCTTTGAGAAAATGCGGTGTTTCGCGGTCAAGTTGAGCGTATTTTAAGACGCAAAAATGATTTATCGACTTCTACGTTTTTTTTGCTTGACGCCGCACAAAATTTCAGCTATTCTCAGCTAAGAAAATCGGCTTCTTGTGATTTAGTATGAGTTGTATTTATTGCTATTTGAAAATTTGCCTTTTGGAGGTGACGAGATGAATTTTGAGGGAATTTGGGGCGCCTGTTCGCTTTCCGCCATTGCTTTCTGCGTCGTTTTTCTTGTCCTGAGCGGACTGACAGGATTAATTTTCGCGATGCGCCTTTTTTCGGGCAGCCGCAAAAATGGGTAGATTTGGGTAGATTCGGTAAAAGCACCGACATTCGAATATCTTTAAGGGGGATGTAATATGAACGTCGTATCTGAAGCGTTTTCGCGTATCGCGATGGAATCCGGTTTTGCCGGACTGACCTCGGGCAACATCGCCATGCTGTGTGTTGGCTTTGTGTTCCTCTATCTGGCGATCGGCCGCGGTTTTGAGCCTCTGCTCCTTGTGCCCATCGCCTTTGGCTGCGTGCTCGTCAACCTGCCTCTGTCAGGCATCATGGATCCGGGCGGATTCCTGCACTACGTCTTCTTCGGCACAGAGCACGAGATTTATCCCGTCATCATCTTCATGGGTATCGGCGCCATGACCGACTTCGCTCCGCTGCTGGCCAACCCGATCACCTTCCTTCTCGGCGCTGCCGCCCAGCTGGGCGTGTTTATTGCCCTTTTCGGAGCCATGGCCCTGGGCTTCAGCGTCAAGGAAGCCGCGTCCATCGCCATCATCGGCGGAGCCGACGGCCCCACCAGCATTTACCTGACCATGAAGCTGGCGCCTCAGATCCTGGGCGCCGTGGCCGTAGCCGCTTACAGCTACATGTCCCTGGTGCCCCTGATCCAGCCGCCTTTCATCAAGCTCTGCACCTCCAAGGCCGACCGCGCGATCCGCATGGACAAGCTCCGTCCCGTCAGCAAGCTTGAAAGGGTCCTGTTCCCCATCGTGGTCACCGTGGTCGCGGGCCTGATCCTGCCCATGTCGGTGCCTCTGATCGGCGTTCTGATGTTCGGCAACCTGATCCGCGAGTGCGGCGTCACCGAGCGCCTCAGCCAGACGGCTCAGAACGAGCTGCTCAACATCACCACCATCCTCCTGTCCCTGTCCGTGGGCGGCACCATGAGAGCTGACCAGTTCCTGACCATCGGCACCATCAAGATCACCCTTCTGGGCCTGGTGGCCTTCATCTTCAGCACCATCGGCGGCTGCCTGTTCGGACAGCTTCTGAAGGTCCTGAGCGGCGGCAAGATCAACCCCATGATCGGTTCCGCCGGCGTCTCCGCCGTTCCGATGGCGGCCCGCGTGGTTCAGATGGTCTCCCAGAAGGAGAACCCCAGCAACTTCCTGCTTATGCACGCCATGGGCCCCAACGTGGCCGGCGTCATCGGCACGGCGGTCGCCGCGGCGGTTATGCTGACGCTGCTTCGATAGTTTTCCCAATAGGGCCTCTTTAAGAAAAAACACCCCCTCGCAGCGCCGCCGCCGCGGGGGGGTGTTTCGTCTTCCCGTCCATCATGCGGTTTTGTTGAACCGCGCGGCAGACTGTGAAATTGCCGTTGATCGAACCGTGATACTAATTCGTATCCAACGTGCTTAATGTCGGGCCGAAGATCAAAATCAAAGGATTTCAACGCAAAGGGCGCGAAGGTTCGCAAAGGAAAATCTTGAAAGACTTTTAGAACCGCAAAAATCAATCAAAATATATAAATTACTATCACGCTAATTCGTTTTTTTAGTTAATAATTTAGGCCTTGTTTTTCCTTTGCGTCCTTTACGTTGAAATATTTTGACCCGAGGCTGCCTGTTCGGCTCGTTTTTTCAGTGGATGTCTCCGGCCTCGGGGGCCATGGAGAAGCTTATGGTTTTTCTGTCGGGCGTGAAGGTGGAGCCGCTGACGCTGTCCTTCCAGAGAATGGGGCCTACGGCGCCGATCCTGCCCAGGCTCTTGAGCTCCGGTACGGCGATGAACTCCACAAATCCGGCCCTTTCCATCACCAGCGCCAAAACCCGTCCCTGCGGCGACGCCGAAATGGACGTGATCTCCGCCGTATCGGAGCGCGGAAGAAAGGCGTATAATGCGCCTGAACCTTTGAAAAGCGCGACGCCTTCCACCTCGCCCTTCTCGGAAGGGAGAAGAGGAGACCAGGCGCGGCAGAGCTCCGACGGGGGCTGCACCGCGTAGAGCCTGGCGTCTTCGATCAAAACGTCTTTGCCGGGCGAGAGCCGCCAGATTTGGGACTGGGCGCGGACCTCGTACCGGAAAGGCGTTTCAGGCAGCGCCCCGTACCTTCTCCAACAGAGCAGGGCGAACAGGGCGGAACAGAGCAGCGCGGCATACCACAGAAGTTTTCTGGAAGCTGGTTTCATGGGAGTCATTCCTTTGCGGTCAGTTTTGAAAAATTCATTGTATCAGATTCTTGAAAGTTCAGGAGGAGAAAAGATGATTCGAGGACACTTCGACGGCGCGTCGCGGGGCAACCCCGGCCTTGCCGGCGCGGGCGCCGTGATTTACGAGGACGATAAAATCGTCTGGCGCTGTGCCCAGCCTCTCGGCATGAAGACCAACAACGAAGCGGAGTACATGGCGCTCGGCGTCCTTGCCGACGAGCTGGCGCGGCGCGGCCTGAAGGGGGCCGAGGTCTGCGGCGACAGCAAACTGGTGATCTCGCAGATCTCGGGCCAGTGGAAGATCAAAGAACCCCGTTTGCAGGCTCTGGCGCGTCCGATCATGAAAAAGCTGGCCGAACTCGGCGCGTCCTACCGGTGGGTGCGCCGCGAGAAAAACGCCGAGGCCGACGCCATGTCCAACAAGGCCCTTGACGACGGCGCCTATGTGGAGGATCGGACGGCGGGCGCTGCCGCGGCGTTTGCGCCACAGCCTCAGCCTGCGGAACCGGCTTTAGAAGCGTCGCTCCATAAAGCGCTGGTTTCTGAAGCTCCGGTCCTTAAAACGCCGCCCGTAAAAACCCCTGCTCCCGAAGCGCCGCGGCGCATGACCGTCACAAAGGCGGCGCGGCGCATCTGGATCGTGGAGGACCGCGGCGTCCAGTACGCCGTTGACATGGCTCACGGCTGCTGTACCTGCGAAGTCGGGCGCAAAAGCGGCCGCTGTCCCCACGTCGAACTGGTCCTGCAGGAAGATCCCTTTCTGGGCGGCGATCGATGAAGCTGCCCCGCTCTTTTTGGCTTCTGTTTCTTTTGGTCTTTTTCAGCCAGTGCATTCCGGCGGCCTATTTCGTGCTGCCGTCGGTGCTGAGCCAGTGGAATTTCAGCGCCGAACAGATCGGCCTTCTGATGAGCTCTTTCTACTTTGGCGCCACGCTGGCCCGCTCGCTGGGCGGCTGGCTGGTGGAGAAGTACGGCGTCAGGCGCAGCGTGATCCTCTCGGGAGGGGCGGGGGCGGCCCTGGGGCTGCTGTTTCTGGTCAGGGACTTCCATGTCCTGCTGTTGTCCAGGATTGCCGCGGGCGCGGCCTTTGGCGTGCTTTCCGTGGCCTGTGTGGCCTATCAGGGGCTGATGATTCCCAAAGCCGACCGGGGGCGGCTCTTTGCCCTTCTCGGCCTGGCCTACATCTTTCCGCAGTTTTTGGTCCCTCTGGCGGAGCTGCTGATCGACGGCGGCTGGTTTAACGCCTTTATGCTGATGACCTCCGCGGCCTTTTTGCTCTCGGGGCTTTTTGCCGCGCCTCTGCCTAGGATCCGGAAAGAAAGCGGGGAGCGCTGCCAGGACCGAGCCGCCTGGGGAAGCTGGGGGGAACTGCTGCGCCGCCGCGACACCTGGTCGCTGATCGCCACGACGCTGGCCCTCTTCTCGCTCAACGCCGCCACGGTGCAGTACGTCCCCAGCCTGATCAGAACGCTGGGGCTGAAAGCGACGCTGTTTACGGGCCTGTGTACCGGCGTCTGCATCGTCCTGCGCTTTTTCGGCGGCGGCCGCGTGATGACCTGCTGCGACCGGCGCGCCCTGGTCTGTTTCTGCGCCATGCTCGAAGGCGCCGGCCTGTGGATGGCGTCGCAGTGCTCGGGCGCGGCGGGCGCCGTGCTCAGCGGGCTGGTCTTTGGCGTGGGCAACGCTTTCGCTTTTCCCTGCATCAACGCCCTGATCCCCGACGTGATCCCGCCCCATTTGATCCCCAAAGGGACCGCGGCCTATCTGTTCGCCTACGACCTCGCCTTTATCTCCATCCCTTTGGCGATCAGCACGGCTTCGGCCGGCCGGGGCCTGGGAGCGGTGCTGAAGTACATCGCGGAGTGCAGCCTGGCCGCTTTTCCTCTTATCTATTTGTTCTTATGGCGCAGACCGCCCCTCAGGGCCTGCCTGGAAAAGACTGGAAGGCCCTGACGCGCCGCGGCGGAAGTTGGCTCTATTGCTTCGTCTTGTCAGTTCACTTTCTCCTTTTTTTGTTAAGTATGATTTTGTTCAAAAAAAGGGGCTTCCGTCAGAAATATAAAGCTCGTTGGGGGCTTCCCCAAAAGTACTGAAAGTGATATTATAGCCTTGATGGGAATTCAACCAAGTGAATCAAAAAATGAAGGCTGAATTCTAGAACGCTCTAAAAGTCAGCAAGAGCTCTTTTTCGAAATTTGGGCGGGCGGAAAGGTGAAAGATTTTTCAAGTTCCCCATTCTACAGCACAGATTGCAAGAAAAAGAGAGCGGCAAAAGAACATATTTATAACACGGCAGCAGGAGGAGAAGAGAAATATGCTCAGACCAATAGCTCAGGAGCTTGCGGAGAACATTGCCCGCGTCATTGGATACGATGTGGTCATCACCGATACTGACGGCATCACGATTGGATGCAGCGATCTGTCCCGCGGAATAGGCACGCTGAACGAGGCGTGCGCCATTGTGGGCCGCACAGGCCAGTCCCGCTGGGAGACCGAAGAAGACGCGCGCCGTCTGAAAGGCGTCAAGCCCGGCGTGACCTACCCGATCCTTGACACGGAACAGCACGTGATCGGCACCATCGCCATCACCGGCGACCCTGAAAAGGTAAAGCCCTTTGCCCAGCTCGTCAAGAGCCAGGCCGAACTCTATCTCAAGGAACGGCTTGTGGCGCGCGAACTGCTCGAGCGCGAGCGCAACCTTCAGGCCCTCGTGGCCGACATCGCCCTCTTCCGTTCCGGCATCAACGACCCCCAGGTGATCGAGACCAAGGCGTCGCTGATGGGCTACGACAAGACCCTATCCTACTCGGTCATCGAGATCGACACCGCCGCGCCCAACAGCGAGGACGGTGACTATCCCGAGAGGGACCGCACCCTGATGGACATCCGCCAGATCTTCAACGCTCCCGGCGACGTCTCCGGCAGCGTGGGGCCCCATCGCTACGTGGTGTTCCGCAGCGCCATGCGCGGCCGCGAGTTCAACCGGTCGAAGTTCTACATCGCCCTGCGCGAGCAGTGCACCCAGCTGGTGGAGCAGATGAAGCGCCGCGGCTTTTCGGCCTCGGTGGGCATCGGCAGCGTGCTCGACGGGGTTCCTGGCCTCGTCTCGTCCTACCGCGAGGCTCAGGTGGCCCTGAACGTGGGCTCCAAGCTCTTCCCCCGCGAGAAGGTCCATTTGATCATCGACTTCCGCGTCGAAGAACTGCTTCTCAGCTCCGAGACCCGCCTTCTGGACAACATGGTCGAGAGGGAACTGGCTCCCCTGTTCCTGCGCACCGACGGCGAAGAGCTTCAGGAAACCATCGTGGCCTGGTGCGAGAGCGGTTTCAGCGTGGTTCGCGCCGCCGAACTGCTTCACGTGCACCGCACCACCGTGGACTACCGTCTCGAAAAACTCGAGAGCATCCTGGGCATCAAGCCCCGCGATTTCCGCGAGATGAGCCGCTTCTACTGGGCCGTCATCCTGTGGAGAAACGGCAAGGGCAACCCTAAGACCATCAAGGCCCGCCGCTGATCCGCGCCGAGAAGGCCCTATAGCGTTGGCACGCTAGATATTGGGCGAAAAGAGTTGCCTCAAGAAAAAAGATTGAAACGCCAAGGGGCGCAAAGTGCGCAAAGTGCGCAAAGTGCGCAAAGTGCGCAAAGTGCGCAAAGTGCGCAAAGTGCGCAGAGGAAAAACGAAACCTGAATCCACCTTCAAGAAACCTTTACGTTTTTCCTTTGCGTCCCCCGCGGCCTGAGCGTTTAATACTAATTCTCTATTAGCGTGCTTAATATCAAATCGAAGAGCCACGTCAAAAGATTTCAACGCAAAGAGCGCAAAGCTTCGCAAAGGAAAACCTTGAAAGACTTTTAGAACTACAAAATCAATCAAAATACATAAATTATCATCACGCTAATTCGTTTTTTTAATTAATAATTTAGTTTTTTTCCTTTGGGTCCATCTTATGAGTGTGCCAAATGCGAATAAGCATAAAAAAACGCCGGAGTTCCGCCTCTTCCAAAAGAGGCGGAACTCCGGCGTTTTTTGCTTAGGGAAAAAAATCAGGCGGAGAGCTTTTCGTCGACGATGTGTTTCAGATCTTCCCACTTGGGGATGCCGCGGAAGACGACCCTGCCGTCCAACACCCAGGTGACCTCGTTGCCGCGAAGACGATAACGCAGCGTGTCGAAGAGGAATATAAAACACCGGGGGTCGTAAAAATCGATATCCAGCTTCTCGCCGTATTCCTCGCGCAGTTTCATGTACAGTTTGCCGGCCGCGACGCGGTCGCACGCACCGGGAAAAGTCGCCTTCTCGTTCTCGGTGTAGATCATGGTGCTTCAGCCGCTTCCGGCCATAGGACGTTCACGGTAGATTTTCAGCTTCATCCTTCAGCGCCTCCCTCAAGATAAATATTAGTAAATAACTCTGGAATAATTATAACTTATCTTGTCAGAAAAACAAGAAGCAAAATAAACGTGGAGGACATTCTGCGCCCCTCCGCCAGCCAGCGTTCTCGAAGAGATAACTGTGACTCTGTATGTCCGTCAGGCTTGGGGCTGGGGCGTTTCTTCTTTTTTTACCACCTCGCGGCGGCCCTTGACGAACTGGAGAAGCCGTTCGGGTTCGATGGGGAAGAAGGCGTGGTCCGTGCCCGCCGCCGCCCAGACGATGTCGTACTTCCACAGGTCGTCGTCGAGCAGCGCCGGCAGTTCGACGGGGTAGCCCACGGGCGGCACGCCGCCGATCTTGAAGCCGAAGTTCTCGAACACGTAGTCCGGCAACGCCATGGTCACCTTGTGCCCCTTGGTCAGGCGCTTAACCTTGCCCGAGTGGACTTTGTTCGGCCCCGACATCAGCACCAGCCAGGGCACGCCGTCCACCATGAAGATCAGGCTCTTTAAAATCTCCTCCGGTTTCACTCCGATGGCCCTGGACGCGTCGTCCACGGTGAAAATCGTGGCGTCGCTGTGGATGATCTTTCCATCGTAATGCAGCGCGTCCAGCGCCTCCTGTACCTTCTGAATCGGGTCGTTCATATCTCTGCAGCCTCCTGAATGTCGATAAAGTCTTTACTGAAATGGGGTATTCCGTACGCTGTCAATGTGCCGTCCTTCTCTCCCGTGGCCCTATAAAGTCCACTGAAAGTCCGGCAGGCCCGCGGCGGTGATCCTGCGGCGCAGGTCTTCGGCGATCTCGTCGCGCCTGGCGGGCGTGCGGCCCTCGCAGCGCGCCGCGAGGACGGGCTGGGTGTTGGAAGCGCGGATCAGGCCCCAGCCCCCGTCATAGAGGATCCGCACGCCGTCCACGGTGATGGCTTTGTGGTCCTTCAGGGCGTCGGAGGTGATTCGTTCCATCACCTCGAACTTCTTCTCGTCGGGGCAGTCCACGCGGACCTCCTCGGTGTGGTAATAGACGGGGATAGACGCCTGCATCTGGGCCAGCGTCTCCGAGCTGTCAGCCAGGATCCGGAGCAGCCTGGCGGCGGCGTAGAAAGAGTCGTCGTAGCCGTAATATTCGTCGGCGAAGAACATGTGTCCCGAATACTCCCCGGCGAAGAGCGCTCCGACGCGTTTCATCTCGGCCTTGATCAGGGAGTGCCCCGCCTTGCAGTAGCGCGGCACTCCGCCCAGGCGCCGCACTTCGTCCTCCAGAGCCTGGGAGCATTTGACCTCGATGAGCGCCTCGGCGCCAGGGTGTTTGGGCAAGATTTCGCGCCAGAACAGGGCCATCAGGATGTCGCCCCAGAGGATTTCGCCCCGGTTATCCACCACGCCGATACGGTCCGCGTCGCCGTCGAAGCCAAAGCCCACGTCGGCGCCAGTCTCCAGCACTGTGCGGGCCAGGTCGGTCATGTTGGCGCGCTTTTGAGGGTCGGGATGGTGGTGGGGAAAGGTCCCGTCGGGGACGCAGTAGAGGGCGGTCACGTCGCACCCCAGCGAGCGGAAGAACTTTTCGGCGCAGAGCGAGGCCGTCCCGTTGGCGGCGTCGATGACCACTTTCATGGGACGGGGCAGGCTGAACTTCGACGCGAGCATGGCCAGGTAATCGTCTATAATGTCCTCTTTGACGAGAGTCCCCCTCGTTTCGCCGGCCTGGAAGTCCTGGGCGTCGGTCATGCGGCGGATAGCCTGGATCTCGTCGCCGTAGAGCGTGGCTTTATTGAAGCCTAGCTTGAGCCCGTTCATCTCCTTGGGGTTGTGGCTGCCGGTGATCATCACCGCGCCGTCCAGGTCGAACTTGTAAAAGCTCCAGTACAGGATCGGCGTCGTGACGACGCCCAGGTCGATCACGTCCACGCCGCAGAATCTCAGCCCTTCGATGACGGCGGCGCGGATTCGTTCCGTGGAAAGCCGCACGTCGCCGCCGACGGAAGCCCTGTTCACGCCCCGGCGTTTCAGGTACGTGCCGAAGGCTTTGGCGACGGCAAGCACGTTTTCCGAAGAAAGCTCTCGCTCCGCGTCGCCCCGGATGTCATATTCCCTAAAAATATTTCCCGGTACCATCACCATAAAATGACCTCCTGTACAGAAATTTGTTATTCCCCGGGCTGACGGCGTCACTCGCTAAACGTTCCGGGTGCGAAGCAGCCTTCCCCCGGCCCAACCGGAGGCGTACGTTATGTACGTTGAGGATTGGGCCGGGGAAGGGTTTGAGCAGCTGGGATGTTTAGCGAGTGACACCGGTATAGGGCACATTATACCGCCTGCGGCAGAGTTGTTCAAACCGCGGCTTTTCTTTTTGGGCAGAACCCTTATAATAGGCGTAATTTTTTCTGTGGAGGAATGAGAATGTTATCTGCTTTTCTTTTGATTCTGCCGATTATGCTGTCCATCGCGCTCGGCTGGTTCCTGAAACGCTGGAAGGTCGTGACCGACCGCGGAGCGGCGGAGATGGGGAGTTTCATCTTTTATGTGGCGATGCCCGCCATTTTGTTTCGCACCACCCTCCGCGTGGAAGCGCAGCATTTTTCCGACTGGCATTTCCTCCTGGTCATTCACGGGGCGTACCTGATCCTGCTGGCTGCCGCATGGTTCTGCGCGTCGCTGCGGGGCTTCGGCGTGAAACGGCGCGCTTCGTCGGTGCTGATGGCGATCCGTTCCAATAACGTCTTTATGGGCATGCCTGCGGCCCTGATGCTCTGGGGCGACGCGGGCTTCGTCAGCTTCGCCCGTTTCTTGGCGCTGTCGGTGCTCGGCTTCGAAGTCCTGTCGGCCATGAGCGGCCTGATCGCGCTGTCGAGCAGCTTCTCGTGGAAATCGCTGAAACAGGTGCTGAAGTCGCTGACGAAAAATCCCCTGGTCATCGCCGTGGTGTCGGGGCTTTTGTGGGGGCTGCTGGTTCCCTTCAGGCTTCCCCGCTGGCTGGACGTGACGCTGGAAATTATGGGAAACACGGGCACAGGGATCGCGCTGGTGACCCTGGGCATGAAGATGAATCCGCCCACGCTGCTTCGCGACCTGGCCCGCGCTTGGTCCGACATCCTGATCAGGCTTGTGCTGTCGCCTCTTCTGCTGCTGCTGGGGTTCTATTTTCTGCCCACCGACGCCCTGCTCATGAAGACCGCCGTGCTGGTCATGGCCATGCCCGTGGCCGTCAACAGCTTCACCATGGCCGTGGAGCTGGATATGGACGGGGATTACGCCGCGCAGGCCATCGTGGCGAGCACCATCGCGTCCATGGCGACGCTGCCTGTGATAATTTCATTTCTTATTTAGCGATGTGGCGCGTAAGGAAATTTTAGTGTACAATCTCAAGATGTTCCCTAAAAAACAACGAGGAGGAATTTTCCTATGAAAGATATTGAACACGCGTCGATTAATGGCGTGGAAGTCCATAACCTGGTGGAGCAGGACTGCGAGGACGACCTTCTGTACGCGGGCGAACTGTGGCTCGACGGGAAGAAGATCGGCGATTTTAAGGAAGTCCTGGACGCCGACATGGACCTGAAAGTGCTGCCCGAGTACCAGAGCGTCCTGGATTCGCGCGTCAGCGAATACCTTGACGCGGTGGAAGATGAAGACGACGAGGGCGACCTGCCCCGCGACATCTTCTTCATGGACCTGATCGAACTGGAGCGCTATCTCCAGATGTTCAAGGAAGGCGTGGAAGAAGGCTACGGCTGCCTGCTGGTGAACTACACCAACGAGGGCGTGGACGTCTTCAGCGTGGAGAGCGAGGACGAAATCGAGAAGATCGTGCACGAGAACAACTTTGAGGACTTCCAGGTGTTCTCGGAGCCCGACCACTTTATCGTCAACTGCTAGAGACGGGCGTTTCGTCCTCTTCAGAAATCTCCTGAAGAAATGAAAAGGCTTCGCGCGGAAGAATCACTCTTCCGGCGCGGAGCCTTTTGTTGTCCCGCCGGCGCCGGCGTGGGCGGGACGTTCTGTGGCGTCCTCTTTCTTTTTGATGCGCCGCGGCGCCGGGCGGTCTTTCATGCCGCCGCTGAAATATTCGTCGCTGCGCGAGCTTTCGTAGCCATCGGCCATGATTTCTCTCCTCCTTTTGGGCGCTTCGATCTTTTCCTGCCTATCATAGCGCGTCAATTGGACTCTGACAATGTATAATAGATGACGTTGATATGCTCCTGCCGGAAAAAAAGGAGGTTGTTGTTAGAATGTTTAAGATCCATTTTGCCGAAGGCACCACGCTTGAATGCGTCGAACCCCTGTCGGGCGAGCATCTTCTCAGCTACGGCGAGAAAAAGGACGGCGAAGCGCCGATCGTGGCCTGGAGGGTCAACTCCTACCTGCGCCCTCTGAACTGGGTTGTGGACGACGACGCCGAGGTTGCCTGGGTCGATATGCGGAGCTATGAGGGCGTGACGGTCTACAGAAGCTCACTGAGCTTCCTGTTTTCGATCGCCGCGCGGCGGGTGCTGAAGACGAGCGTCCGCGTGAACCATGCCATCTCCGAGGGGCTGTTCTGGGAGATCGACCGCGGGGCGGGGATGACCTCAGACTCCGAAGAGATTCCCAGCGAGGCGGTGGAGGCCATCAAGGCCGAGATGGACCGGCTGGTCGCCGCCGACCTGCCCTTTACGTCGGAGTTCGTCCCCATCGACAAGGCGCGGCGCTTCTTTGAAAGGACCTCCAGAAAGACCAAAGCTCGGCTGCTGGCGCAGGTCATGTCCTCCCAGCCTGTGGAGATCTCCTGCTGCGACGGCGAGCGCGACACCTTCTACAGCCCCCTGCTGCCCTCCACCGGGTATCTCAAGAAATATCAGCTCTCGAAACTGTCGCCTGGCGTGGTGCTCCGGTTCCCCACCGCGGGAAGCCCCTGCGAGCTGCCGCCCTATCATCCGTCGCGCAAGCTGTCGAAGGTGTTTCTGGACTACGCTGAGTGGATGAAGAAGCTGCACGTGGCGACGATGGCGGACATCTACGACGCCGTTTCAAAGGACGGAGGCAAGGAGCTCATACTGATGTCCGAGGCCCTCCACTCGCAGAAGATCGCCGAGCTGGCGGCGGACTTTTTGTCGGAGCATCAGCGCCGCGTGATCACTATCGCCGGCCCCTCGGGGTCGGGGAAGACCACCACGTCGCACAAGCTGCGCATCCAGCTTCAGGTGATGGAGAAGCATCCCGTGGCGATCTCCTTGGACGACTATTTCGTGAACCGCGAGGACTGTCCGAAGGACGAGGACGGCAAGTACGACTTCGAGGCGCTGGAAGCCCTTGACCTGGACCTGCTGGACGAGCATATCGAAGCTCTGCTGAGCGGCAAAACGGTGGAGCTGCCGCGCTTCGACTTCTACGAGGGCAAGCGCGGCAAGGGGGCGTCTTTGAAGCTCGGAAGCGACGACGTGCTGATCCTCGAAGGGCTGCACGGCCTGAACGACAAACTGCTCGACGTGGTCCCGAGAGACGCGCGCTACGGCATCTTCCTCTCGCCTCTGACGGGCATCAATCTGGACAAGCATACGCGCACGAGCACCACGGACCATCGTCTGCTGCGCCGCATCGTCAGGGACTACAGGACCCGCGGCACCCTCCCCGAGGCCACGCTGCTGCGCTGGCCGTCGGTTGTGAGGGGCGGCATGAAATACATCTTCCCCTACCAGAAAAACGCCGACGTGATATTCAACTCGTCGCTGCTTTATGAGCTGCCCGTGTTGAAAATTCACACCGAGATGCTTCTGCGCACTGTCCCCGTGGACTCGCCCGTGTTCGGCGAGGCGGTGCGGCTGCTGAACATCCTGCATTATGTGCCCATGATGGACCCCAATTTGGTCCCGAGCAACTCGCTGATCCGTGAGTTCATCGGCGGCAGCATCATTGAGATATGATGGTGGAACCATGACCCGCGTGACAATGGCGGAAGTGGCGGAGGCGGTGGGCGTCAACAAGGGCACGGTGAGCCGCGCCCTGAAGGGCGATTCGCGGATTTCGCCCGAAACCCGCCAGAAGATCTGGGACACGGCGAAAAAACTGGGCTACCAGTTGAACGTGGTGGCCAGCGGCCTCTCGAGCCGCAGGACGGGCATGATCGGCGCGGTGATCGAGCGCATGGAAACGCCCTTTTTGGGAGAGTTCCTGAGCGGCGTCGGCGGCGTGCTGTCGCGCTGCAAGATGGAGCTTCTGCTCCTGGAAGCCGACGGCAGGGCCACGTCGGTCCAAAACGCCGTGCAGCGCCTCGAGGGGCGAAAGGTGGATGGGCTGATCTGGCTTGGCGGCCCCTCCTGCGGCGCGGAGCTGAACGTCCCCCTGATCTGCGTCGGCGGAGCGCCGCGTGAAGGCGCTTTCCGCGTGGCGCTGGAGACGGCCCGGGCCCTGTCCAGAGTCAGGTTGCTGGCGGCGTCCCGTCCCGTGCTGTACCGCCGGGGGCCCGACGCGGCTATGGATTTCCTGGCGGAGCTTGATTCGCCGCAGGGCGAGGGCGCGCCTTTCGTCATCTGGGACGGCCTTCGGACCCTGCCCGAGGGAGAGCACCCCGACCTGGTCTGCGCCGATAGCCGGCTCGCGCGGTGGACGGGCGCTTACTGCCTGCGCTATCCCGCCCGCGAGCTGGGCATCCTGTCGGCCCGCGTGCTGTCCAACCTGCTGCGCGAAAACGGCGTGCGCCCCAGGGTAACCCTGGTCCAACCGCCGCTGGTCACGCCGGCGGGCGAGCTGGTAGTGGGGTAAACCCAGTTTTGTCGCTCCGAAGGCCAGGGGCAAAAGATTGGAGCGCCGAGGCCGCGAAGGAACGCGAAGGAAAACGAAATGTTCCACGTGGAACATTTTCGCGCTTGAAAATTTTTCAGGTCTGGAGCTTTTAACGAGGGACGCGGAGAAAAAAGCTGGTCAAATATGGAACCGCGGTTTTCTGTTTTTTCCTGTTTTCGCCTTCCGCTGCGTTCCTTTGCGGCCTCGGCGTTAAAATATTTTGACCTTGACCTTCAGTCCCATACAGGGCATTTTACGATGTTCCGCGTGGAACATTGATCAGGAGGCTATTTGAATGAGTGAAGCATGTAATGGTCAGTGCGACGGCTGCGCCTCGGCTGGAAGCTGTTCGCAGAAGCCCGCCGCCACGCGGCAGGGCGTGGGGCGGATTATCGCCGTCGGAAGCGGCAAGGGCGGCGTGGGCAAGAGCACCGTGTCGGCCCTTCTGGCCGTCGCGCTGAACCGCGCGGGGTACAAAGTGGGCGTTCTCGACGCCGACGTGACGGGGCCCTCCATTCCCAGGCTGCTCGGCGTCAAGGCCACGCCCTGGATCGGCGCGAACAAGAAGATTGAGCCGCCCGCCACGGCCAAGGGCATCAAAGTCCTGTCGGTCAACCTGATGCTCGACGACGACAGCGCGCCCGTGGTGTGGCGCGGCCCTCTGATCGGCGGCGTGATCAAACAGTTTTGGGAGGAGGGCGACTGGAACGGCCTGGATTTCGCGATCATCGACCTTCCGCCCGGAACGGCCGACGCCCCCCTGACGGTGATGCAGCTCGTCGCCGTCGACGGCGTGCTGGCGGTGACCACCCCTCAGGGCCTGTCGTCCATGATCGTGCAGAAACAGATCCGTCTGAGCGAGATGCTCAGCGTGCCCATGGTGGGCCTGATCGAGAACATGTCCTACGCGGTCTGTCCTCACTGCGGCGACAAATGGGAGCTTTTCGGCTCTTCCCACCGCGCCGAGATCGAGAGCGCCTTCGGCGTCAAGACGCTGGCCCGCGTTCCCGTGGACAGCGCGCTGGCCGAGCTGGGCGACGCTGGAAAGCTGGAGGACTACGAAAACCATGAGCTCATGGACGCCCTGGCCGCCGCGGCAGAAAGCGTCGTGCCCAGGCCGTAGAAGGACGCGGAGTCGTGAAGAGATCTGGAGAGCCGTTTTTTTGGTGCGTTTTTTGCATTCTTTTTTATAATTTTACTTGCCTAATCGAATCGTAAGTGCTAATCTCTTAAGAGTGGTTCATGGTTTTTCAAAAGACGATAGGAACATATTCCAAGGAGGTCCTGGCAATGACGATGCGTCCCACCAGAATAGAAGTGTATCTTGGAGCATACCGGCGCAACTACCGCGCTATTAAAGAGGTTATCGGCGGCGCGAAAATTCTGCCGATCGTGAAGGCCGACGGCTATGGACTTGGAGCGGTTCAGGTATCCTGGACCTTTAAGGACGAGGGCGCCGATTTCTTCGGCGTGGCGACCCCCGACGAAGCCCAGGTCCTTCGCGAAGGCGGCATCATGGATCCCATCCTGATCGTGGGCGCCGCGCCGCGCACCCGGGAAACGGCCGAGTTCTGCGCCCGGCAGGAAGTCCGTCCCGCCGTCTCCGACCTTGAGTTTGCGAAGATGATTTCCGACGCGGCCGTGAAAATGGGCAAGCGCGCCCCGATTCATATGGCCGTCGACACGGGCATGGGCCGTATCGGCGTCATGGCGGAGAACGCGGCGGCCTTCGCGAAAAAGGCCGCCGCGCTGCCGGGCATCGTTGTGGAAGGCATGTTCACCCACTTTTCGGTGGCCGACGAAGCCGACCTGACCTGGACCTACGAGCAGTTCAAGCGGTTCAGGAGCGCCGTGGCCGCCGTCAAGGCCGAGGGCATTCCCGTGATCGCCCACTGCTGCAACTCGGCGGGCGTTCTGATCGGCGACAAGGAACTTTATCTTGATTACGTGCGCCCCGGCACGCTGATTCACGGCATGATCCCCTCGCCCGAGTGCGGCAAAGCCGTGGAAGTGGAGCTGCCCTTCGCCCTCAAGACCGGTATCTCCCTGATCCGCGACGACATTCCCGAAGGCTGGCCCATCAGCTATGGCCGCACCTACCGCGCCAAAGCGGGCGACCGCACGGCCGTGCTTCCCATCGGTTACGCCGACGGGCTGCCCCGCACGCTGTCCAACAAAGGCACGGTGCTGCTTCACGGCGTCCGCTGCCCCATCGTCGGCAGAGTGTGCATGGATCAGTGCATGATCAACATCGCCCATGTGGACAACGTCCAAGTGGGCGACGAAGCCGTCTTCATCGGCTCCCAGGGAACGGAAACCATCGGCGTCCAGGAGTTTGCCGACGCCGCCGGAACCATCACCACCGCCGTTCCCTGCCTGTTCACGGCCCGAGTGCCCCGAGTCTACATGAAAGACTGATTCGTTAAGCGAAGAATAAAAAGCGGCGGCGATTGATTTCGCCTCCGCTTTTTTTGGTATAATAGAAAAAGTTGTGTGCCGCCATAAAATCGAATGTTTCGCGATCAAACTGCCCCAATCATTGTCGTTGGGCTGCGCAGGGGCGAAAGATTTCAGCGCGAAAGGCGCAAAAGATCGAAACGCAAATGAAAAATGAAAGGCTTTTAGAGGCTCGGATTGAATTGGCCTGACGTTTTATTATGGCGCAGGATTGGGTTTTGATTCATATTAATTCTCTATTGGCATGCTTAATATTGAATCGAAGAGCCGCGTCAAAAGATTTCAACGCAAGAGCGCAAAGGAAAACGTTGAAAGGCTTTCGTTGAAAGGCTTTTAGAACCGTAAAATTAATCAAAATCTATAAATCACCATCACGCTAATTCTTTTTTTAGTTAATAACTTAAGTCTTGTTTTTCCTTTGCGCCCTTTGCGCCCTTTCTGTTCAGCCTTTGCGTTGAAATCCTTTGACCTTGATCTTCGGCCCGGCATGAAGTACGTTGAATGCGAATTGATATCAGACCCCGCTTTTCCTTTGCGTTTCAATTTTTTTGACCTGAATCTGCTGCGTTTCAATCTTTTAACCCGGACTCTGCTGCTGGAGGTATGTGATGTGAATCGAGGAGAAGTGCTCCTGAAACCGACGCCGGAATGCGTTCTGCCCCTGGAGGCTGAAAAGGCGCCGCGTATTATTGAAATAGGCTTTGGCAACGGCGACTTTCTGGTCCATCTGGCCCAGAAACGGCCCGACGCGCTGATTTACGGCATGGAAGTTTCCTACGTCTGTATAGAGAAAGCCCTGTCGCGAATCGAGCGGCTGGGGCTGACCAACGTCAGGCTGCTCTGCGGCGACGCCCGCTTTTTGATCCGCGAGTGCTTTCCCGACGAGTCCGTCGACCGGATTTACATGAGCTTCCCCTGCCCCTGGCCGAAGGAACGCCATGCCCGGCGCCGCGTGACTTCTGAAGGGTTTTCCGGTACCATCGCGTCGGTGCTGAAGCTGGGCGGCGTCTTTGAGCTGGCCACCGACGAGGGCTGGTACGCCGACGAGGCGGAACAGATCCTGGGGAACCATCAGGCCCTGCGCATGGCCGACCGGAAGCTGAACTTCCGCCGGGAGATCACGACGAAGTACGAGAGCCGCTGGCTTGAGATGGGGAAGGATATCCACCATCTTTACATAGAGAAGACCGCGCCCTGGAGCGTGGACAGAATGGTAGAAGGGAGCGAGGCGGATATGCACGTCAGAATTGCGCCGGCCGTCGCGGTAGACCGCGAGACCCTCGAGAGAGCGGCGTCGGATGGAACGGGAACCTGCCGCGGAAAACACGGCGAAGAGGGGCATTGGGCCTTCAGGGGCGCTTTCAGCGCGGCCGACGGGACCCTTCTGGAGGAGACGATCTGCACCGACGCGGGCTATGAACAGAAATTTTACGTCAAGGTGGTCGTCAAGCCCGAATGCACGCTGGTCAAGCTCGACGGCGTTCACGTCCCCTTTCTGACGCCTTCGGTGCGTGCCGCTATTGAAGATCTGGCCCGGAGGATTCAGGGACGGTGAAGGAAGTTCGCCCTACCACCGGAAAGACCCTGGGAGCCCTGTTCAGCATCCTGGGCCCCTTGCAGGGAACGGCTTTTCTGGACCTGTTCTCCGGCACGGGCCGCGTGGCGAAGGAAGCGCGCTCGAGAGGCGCTTCGGTCGTGACGGTCGAGCTGGTCCGCGAACGCTGTCTGGCGATCCGAAAAGACCTGGGCGAGCGGGACCATCTTCAGCTCTGCATGGACGTGCGGCGCGCCCTGAGCTGGCTGGAGAAGAAAGGCATGGCCTTCGACGTGATCTTCGCCGACCCTCCCTACGAGATGAAGTGGATGGAGACGCTGCCGGCCCTGCTGGGCGCCCACTCGAAGCTGCTCAAAGACGGAGGCGTGGTCATTTTGGAACGCGCGGAAAGAGAGCCCCTCGCGCTTGAAAGCTCGCCTTGGGAACTCTCCGACGAACGGCGCTACGGCATTTCCGTTCTGGATTTTCTCAGACTGAAGGAGGACCTTCATGTACAGGCATAAGGCAATCTACCCCGGTTCCTTCGACCCCATCACCAACGGCCACGTGTTCATCGCCGAGAGGGCGGCCGCCCTCTTTGACGAACTGGAAGTCTCGATTTTGATCAACTCCGACAAGAAATCGGCCTTTTCGCTTGAAGAGCGGGTCGAAATGGCGCAGGCGGCGCTGAAACACCTGCCCAACGTGAAGGTGAACTCCTTCGAAGGGCTGCTGGTGGACTTTCTGCGCCAGAGGAAAAGCAGCATCGTGATCCGCGGCCTTCGGGCCCTGTCGGATTTCGAGTACGAGTTCCAGATGGCGCTGATGAACCGCCAGCTCGCCCCGGAGATGGAAACTCTGTTCATCGTCACTGACGCAAAATTTTCCTACATTTCGAGCCACACGATCAAGGACGTGTTCCGTCTGGGCGGCGAGGTGCGCGAGCTCGTCCCGTCCTTCGTCTACGAGCGCCTCTTGGCCAAGTTCCGGCGGGAGCTGCCGCGGTAAAGCGCGTCTCCGCGCTTTATTCAAGTTCCCCTTCCACGAGGGCGGGCGCGGCCAGGACCTCATGCCGCCAGTCGGGGCAGGGCAGAAAGCTCTCCCAGATCGCCGCGGCCCTGAACTCCAGGTCCATGATCTTCTGGGCGTAGAAATTCCCCTTCAGCGCCGAAGGTTTGGTGACCACGGGCAGGGCGCTTCTCTTTCTCATGAGCCGCAGGATTTCGCGGCCCCGTTCGTTCATGGCCAGAGGGCGGATATAGGCGGGGCCCCGGGCTTGGAAAGTCCGGTTGTCCTCCTTCGTGATATGGAGGAGCAGATAGGTCAGCTGGCGCTGGACCCTCGTCAGAGGGTAGCGCCGGGTCGCCACCTTCGCCGCAAGTTCCCCGAAGCTTTCGCAGGAGCCGTACTGGCTGAGAAAACGGTTTTCAATGCCCTCGCTGATCTCGGCGTAACGCGCCAGCTCCTGGGCGTCGCAGCGGGTCAGCAGCAGCCGCAGCGCCGTCCAGAGCGGTTTGTCGTCCAGGCGGCAGCGTCCCCGTTCCATCGCGCCGCGCAGCAGGCGGGCCGACGCTTCCGGCATGGCGGCGAAAGCGGCGTCTTCGCGCCCCGAGGCCAGGGCTTCGCGGATTCCCGCGGCGCTCATGACCGGCGAAGAAGAGCGGTCGTGATACCCCGCGCCGACCCGCTGCAGCGGAAGCATCTCCAATCCCGCCTTCTCCCTGAGCGCCGCCTCCGCGTAGGCGAAGGCCAGCGTGTTGTTGGGCTTGCCCAGCAGTTCGGCCGCGCCGGGGCAGCAGGCTTCGGCCGCCTGCGCGCGCGCTTCCGCATAAGAATGACCTTTTTCAAGAAATTCCTGCAATATGGTCTTGAAAGCTGGCGGTTCCTGAACTAAAATAGCAGGGATTGTGCCGAGCAGGTCCGTCCGGTCCTCCATGCCGAAGGACAGCGCGCCGACCACGCCGGTTGCCTTCAGCAGCTTGACAGCGCCGCCGGCGAACACGCCGGCGTTGTTGCAGCAGAAGGGCACCGGCAGTTCCAGCACCAGGTCGGCGCCGCACAGCACGGCCATTTCCGCGCGAATCCATTTATCCAGCAGGGCGGGGACGCCTCTCTGCAAAAAGCTGGAGGACAGGGCGACCACAATCCCCGCGTCTTTGCAGCGGGCGCGGATCTCCTGAATCTGGTAGCGGTGACCCCGGTGAAAGGGGTTGTATTCGGCGACGACGCCGACGATTTTTTCCACAGCGGCACTCTCTCCTCATCGTTGACGGAATAGTTGGCGGATCCGCGGCGCAAGGACGCGGATTGGGGGATGGCTTTATTTACAGTTTTATGATATACGACAGAGTGACAAATACGTCAAGGAGGTTTTTCAGTTATGAAGATTCTTGTAATCAACTGCGGCAGCTCCTCTCTCAAGTATCAGCTTTTCGACATGGACACCGAGGCCGTGCTGGCCAAGGGGCTGGTGGAGCGCATCGGCATCGAGGGTTCGCGCCTGAAGCACACGAAGACGGGCATGAAGGCCGTCGTCACCGAGACGGACATCCCCAACCACAAAGTGGCCGTGGACCTGGTGCTCAAGTCGCTGCTCGACGCCGAGTACGGCGTGCTTAAGAGCCTTGACGAGCTTGGCGCCGTGGGACACCGCGTCGTCCATGCCGGCGAGAAGTTCGCCAGCTCCGTCAAACTTGACGCCGCCGTGAAGGCCGCCCTTGAAGAGTGCATCCCTCTGGCGCCCCTCCATAACCCCGCCAACATCATCGGCATCAACGCCATTACAGAAGCCCTGCCCAAGGTCCCGCAGGTCGGCGTTTTCGACACCGCTTTCCACCAGACCATGCCCGATTACGCTTTCAGATACGCCATTCCCGGCAAGTACTACGACGAGGACCGCGTGCGCCGCTACGGCTTCCACGGCACCAGCCACTTCTTCGTGTCCCAGCGCTGCGCCGAGATCCTGGGCCGTCCTATCGAAGACCTGAAGATCATCACCTGCCACCTGGGCAACGGCAGCTCCATCACCGCCGTTGACGGCGGCAAGTCCGTGGACACCTCCATGGGCTTCACCCCTGTGGCGGGCGTCGAGATGGGTTCCCGCTGCGGCGACGTGGATCCCTGCGTCGTGACCTACCTGGCTGGTAAGGTCGGCGTGGCCGAGACCGACAAGATCCTCAACAAGCAGAGCGGTCTTCTGGGCGTTTCCGGCATCAGCAGCGACCTCCGCGACATCGAGAGCGGCATGAACAACGGCGATCCAAAGTGCACGCTGGCCTTCAAGATGCTCTCCTACGGCGTCACCAAGTACATCGGCGCTTACGCGGCCGCCATGGGCGGCGTGGACGCCATCGTCTTCACCGCCGGCGTGGGCGAGAACTGCCCCGCCCTTCGCCTGATGGCCACGGAAAAACTGGGCTTCATGGGCGTGAAAGTCGACGCTTCCAAGAACGACTTCCGCGGCGAAGAGCGCGTCATCAGCGCCGAAGATTCGGCCGTCAAGGTCATGGTCATCCCCACCAACGAAGAGTTGGTGATCGCCCGCGACACGAAGAGACTTGTTTTCGGAGCCTAATCTGAAACAAGAGGCGTCGGAGGAGGAAAAATAATGGCGTTAACGAAACGGCCTGCGGAATGGCGCCTTATCGCGTTCTTTCCCGACGAAAAGGAACAACAGCTTGAGCTTTCCCAGAGCTGGACACTGGATTTTACTGAGCCCGTCGATGGCTACAGCCAGGAGTTCACGATGGCTGGCCCCCTGAAGGTCACGGCGGTCACGCGGAGGATTCCTGAAGGCGCCGAACTTATCCTCGAACTTGATGGAGAAGTTGCCACTCAATGTGGAAAATGTCTTTCTCCTTTGACGGTTGCAATTAAGGAAAAATTCATGTATTCTTACATCTTGCAGTCAGAAGATGCTGGGAAAGTTTCGGAAGAAGAAGAGTTTTATGAGTCCGACAGAGTGATTTTGCCCGTCGACCGGCTTGGCAACAGCGTTGACGTAGGAGATCTCGTTTGGGAGTGCCTTGTGGTATCCCTGCCGGCTTACGTGACTTGCCCGGAGGGGTGTGCGGAAATTGGTTCGCTTCTCCCTGAAGAGGATCGAACGGACCCGCGGCTCCTGACTCTGGCACGTTTATTAGATGACGAAAAGCAAAAAGGAGGGAAATAACGATGGCAACTCCAAAGATGAAAGTTTCTCATCGCAGAACGCATCTGCGCATGGCCCACTGGCTCGGCGCTATGACTGCGCCCGGCATGACGGTCTGCTCCCATTGCGGCGAGACGATCCTGAACTACAGCGCCTGCCCCGCCTGCGGCTATTACCGCGGACGCAAGGTGCTCAAGGTCGCCGCCGACAAAGCTGCGGCGGAACAGGCAGCTGAATAGGCGAAAGAAAAAAGGCCCCCCGCGTTTGCGGGGGGCCTTTTGTATGCGAGAGAAAAGGTTCTTTGTGGGACCTTTTCTCTCGCATACGAAGGGGCCGCCGGTGTTGGCGCGGGCAGAGCGCCGCCGGCCTTTTTCCTTTCTTCGAAGCATATTTTTCTTTTGAATCCGGCGCTTCTCTAACTAAAAATTTTCACGCCGCCGGTCTTTGCGGCTTGACCTTTGCCTGTAAAGACTCTATACTGCCTATTGTTCGTGAGTAGATGTTAGGACTAGGTGTTAAGAATGGAGAGGGACGATGACCCGTACAACAGGAAAATTGAAACGTCATGAGAAATTAATCTCGCTCATCGACCAGAATCCACTCCATTCTGACGAGGATCTGGCGAGAGTTCTCAAGGTCAGCCTCAGCACGATCCGTCTGGACCGCGCGCTGCTAGGGGTGCCGGAACTGCGAGAGCGCACGCGGCAGATGGCCGAGAGGGCTGTCAGCCGGCTGAGGTCTTTGAAGCAGGAAGAGTTCATCGGCGAGCTGCTGGGACTGGAGCCCAACGTATGGGCCCTGTCGGTGCTGAACACCACGAAGGACATGGCTTTCCGCCACACCGACCAGGTGTGGGATCAGTATATCTACGCCCAGGCCAGCACTCTGGCCATCGCAGTGGTCGCCGCCGACATGGTGGTCGTGAAGTCCTTCAGAGGGCGTTACAACGCGCCGGCCACGGTGGGCGAGCGGCTTGTCGCCCGGGCGAAAGTCGGGGTTCACGAAGGGAACAAGTATATCGTCAGCGTGCATACCTGCGTTGGCGACAAGGAGATCTATGTAGGGCGTTTTATCGTGATGGCCCTGACGGCTGCCGACGAGACGGCCGCGCCGGAAGAGGCGTCATTGAGAAAACAAGGATGAGGTGAGGGGCTCATGTTAATTGCTGTAGACGCTATGGGCGGGGATCATGGCGCGTCGGCCGTATGCCCGGGCGTAATAGAAGCCTGTAAAAACAACGGCGCTCTCGAAGTGGCGCTGATTGGGGACTCGGCGGTCATAAAACCGCTTCTTGAAAAGGCCGACGGCAGCGTAGAGCGGCGGATTCACGTGGTTCATACCGAGGAGTTTATCAGCGGCGACGAGATGCCCACGAAGGCGATCAGGTACAAAAAGAATTCCAGTATGCGGCTGGCCATGGAGATGGTCCGTTCTGGCGAAGCCCAGGGATGCGTCTCTTCGGGAAGCACCGGCGCCATCGTGGCGGGCGGCGTGCTCGTGGTCGGGCGCCTCAAGGGAATTGACCGTCCGGGGCTGGGGATCCTGCTCCCGACGAAAAAACCTTCATTTCTGCTCGACGCCGGCGCGACGGTGCGCTGCAAGCCTCTGAACCTGGTGCAGTTCGCGTTGATGGGGTCGATCTACATGAAGGACGTGGAAAAACTCTCCGACAGCCCGCGGGTGTGCCTGCTTTCCAACGGGTCCGAGGAGATCAAGGGCGACGACGTGATCGCGGAAGCCCGCGAACGTCTTCAGAGCAACGAGAACCTGAACTTCGGCGGATATATCGAGGCGAACCGCGTGCCTCTGGGCGACGCCGACGTGGTGGTCTGCGACGGCTTTTCGGGCAACGTGATGCTCAAGTCCTTCGAGGGGCTGATCAAGTTCTGCAAAGGGCTTGTGAAGGAGTCGCTCAGCGAGTCGCTGATGGCGAAAGCGGGAGCGCTGTTTCTGTATCCGACCATGAAAAAGCTGAGCCAGCGCGTGGATTACCAGCGCTACGGCGGTTCGGCCCTTCTCGGCGTTAACGGAGCCGTGATCAAAGCTCACGGGCGTTCGAAGGCCCCGGCGATCACCAACGCCATCAACGTGGCCTGCAGTTTTGTCGCCCGCGGGGCGTTGGAAAAGATCCGCGAAGACATCAATCAGGAATTACGGTAAGATAGAGCGGAAAAGCAGAGAAAGGGGTTCTTGGAATGCTCGGAAAAGAGTTAACAGAATTACTTGGAATTGAATATCCCGTGATTCAGGGCGCTATGGCCTGGATCGCAAACGCAGAGCTGGCTGCGGCGGTCAGCAATGCCGGAGGGCTGGGCATCATTGCGGCCGGAGCGACGCCGCCCGAGCTTTTGGAAAAAGAACTCCTGAAGATCAAGGATTTGACCGATAAACCGTACGGTTTAAACATCATGCTCCTGTCGCCGACGGCCGACGACGCTCTGGAACTGGCCGCCAAATACCGCGTGAAGGTGATTACCACGGGTGCGGGAAGCCCCGGCAGGGTCATTGAGAAGATGAAGCCCCTTGGGTCCATCGTGATGCCCGTCGTCGCCACCAGCGCGTTGGCGCGCCGCGTGGTGAAGCAGGGCGCCGACGCCGTCATCGCCGAAGGCTGTGAGGCCGGCGGCCATATCGGCGAGCTGACCACCATGGTTTTGACGCCTTTGGTGGTTTCGGCGGTGGACGTGCCTGTGGTCTGCGCCGGCGGGATCGCCGACGGACGGGGCATGGCCGCGGCCTTCGCTCTGGGCGCCAAGGGCGTCCAGGTGGGCACGCGTTTTGTCTGTTCGGCGGAATGCACGGTGCACCCCGCCTATAAGGACGCGCTCGTCAACTCGAAAGAGCGCTGCACCGCCGTGACGGGGCAGTCCACGGGCCATCCCGTGCGCTGTATCGCTAACAAGCTGACGAAGAAGTTTACCGAACTTGAAAAGGCCTGCGCTTCCTCTGAGGAAGTGGAAAAGCTCGGCGTGGGACGTCTGCGCGCCGCCGTGGTCGACGGCGACGTGGAAATGGGATCGGTGATGGCGGGGCAGTCCGCGGCGCTGGTTTCCGATATCCGCCCCTGCGCCGGCATCATCAAAGATATGGTCATGGAGGCGAATAGGATCTTGTCTTCCATGGCTTCTTAAAAGGAGACAACCATCTATGAAATACGCATTGCTTTTTCCCGGCCAGGGATCACAAGCCGTGGGTATGGGACAGGATCTCTGCGGCCTGTCGAAAGCCGCGAGGGACGTCTTTGCCGAGGCCGACGACGCTCTGGGATTCTCCCTCAGCGACGTGTGCTTCAACGGCCCCGAGGAGAAATTGGTCCTCACCGCCTACACGCAGCCGGCGATCCTGACCGCGTCGATCGCCGTCTACCGGGCTCTGCTGGAGCGCGGCGTGGAACTGGAACCCGCCTTCGTGGCGGGGCACAGCCTTGGGGAGTATACGGCCCTCGTGGCCAGCGGCGTGCTGTCCCTTTCTGACGGCGTGCGCCTGGTGCACAAACGGGGCAGCTTCATGCAGGACGCCGTGCCGCCCGAAGTGGGGGCCATGGCCGCGATTATCGGGCTGGAGCCTGACTCGGTGGAGGAGCTCTGCGCCGAAGCCGCTCAGGGCGAAGTCTGCGAGCCGTCGAACTACAACACCCCGTCCCAGCTGGTCATTTCCGGGCACCGGAGCGCAGTAGAGCGCGCCGTGGCCCTCGCTTCAGCGCGGGGCGCGAAACGCTCGGTGCTTCTGAAGGTGAGCGCGCCCTTCCATTGTTCCCTCATGCGCCCCGTGGCCGACCTTCTTTCCTACGAGATGGACAAGTGCACCTGGAACAGAGGGGCCTTCCCGCTGGTGGCCAACGTGACGGCTCAGATCGTCTCCACCACCCGCGCCATCCGCGACGGCCTTTACGAACAGACCTACAGCCCCGTGCAGTGGGTGAAGAGCGTGAAGACCATGATCTCCGAGGGCGTAGGAGCCTTTATGGAGATCGGCCCCGGCAAGGTTTTGACGGGCACCGTCAAGAAGATACAGAAGGGGGCCTGCACGCTTAACGTGGAGCACGCGGCCGACTTGGATTCCGTTCCCCCCTTTGTCGAGTCCCTTGCCGAACCTCCTATGGAAGAGGAGGCCCGGCAATGAGCCGCGTCGCTCTCGTAACGGGCGCGGGCCGCGGAATTGGCCGCGCCGTCGCTAAAAGGCTCGCCGCCGACGGCTGCGCCGTGGCGGTGAACTACCGTTCTTCTGCGGAAGCCGCCCAGTCCCTCGCCGATGAGATCAACGCAGCGGGCGGAACGGCTCGGATCTTTGCTGGCGACGTGTCGAAGCCCGAGGACGTGAAGGCCCTTTTCGCGGCCGTCAAAGAAAATATGGGGCCCGTGGAGATCCTGGTCAACAACGCGGGCTGCACGAAGGACAACCTCCTTCTCAGAATGAAGGACGCCGACTGGGACGCCGTATTGGACGCCGATTTGAAGTCCGTGTTCCTCTGCACCCGCGAGGCGCTGAAAGCCATGCTTCACGCGCGCTGGGGGCGAGTCATCAACATCGCCTCGGTGGTGGCGCTTTCGGGAAACCCTGGTCAGGCCAACTACTGCGCCGCCAAGGCCGGCGTCATCGGCTTCAGCAAGAGCGCTGCCCGGGAGTACGCCAGCAAGGGCGTGACGGTAAACTGCGTCGCGCCGGGCTTTATCGCCACGGACATGACGAAGGTCCTGAGTGAGGCGGCCCAGCAGGCGATCCTCTCTGGGATTCCCGCGGGACGCCAGGGCGCGGCCGAGGACGTGGCAAACGCCGTGTCCTTCTTTGCCCAAGACAGTTCTTCCTATATCACAGGTCAGGTTCTCGCCGTGGACGGCGGGATGACTATGGCATAAAGCGGACTCATAAGAGCCCGCATAATATTACGGAGGTGCATCATAATGAATAAAGCAGATGTTCTTGCTCGCCTGAAGGAAATTATTATCGACCGTCTTGACGTTGAAGAGGACCAGATCCGTCCCGAAGCTTCCTTTGTGGAAGACCTGGGCGCCGACTCCCTCGACATCGTTGAGCTGATCATGGGAATCGAAGAAGAATTCGACATCGAAATCCCCGACGAGGACGCTGAAAAGCTGACCACCGTCGGCGAAGCGATCAACTATGCGTCCAGCAAGCTTGGAATCGAAGATTAATCAGAGAGCGATTGTGTGTTTTATGGGAGAGGCCGCGGCAGCGCCTCTCCCGATTTTGAATCGCGTTTGCCCAACCGGGGCCAGCAAGGAGAGTTCCAGATGAATCGTAGAGCAGTTATCACCGGACTCGGCGTGGTCAGCCCTGTCGGTATCGGCAAAGAAAATTACTGGCGCGCGCTCGAAGCCGGGCAGAACGGCATCAGAAAAATAGAGTCCTTTGACACCACCGACTACAGCGTGAAAATCGCAGCGGAAGTCCATGATTTTGACGCCGCTGAGTTTATGCCTAGAAAAGACGCAAAACGCAACGACCGGGCGATTCAGTTCGCCGCGGCGGCGTCCGTCCTGGCCGTGAAAGACGCGAAACTGGACACGGCGGCGCTCGATCCCTGGCGCTTCGGCGTCTATATCGGTTCGGGACAGGGCGGTTTCCTTTCCTGCACCGAGGGCGAGTTCGCCCTTTTCAAGGGCGGCCCCCGCAGAGTGGGACCCTTTGTGGTCCCCATGATGATCAACAACATGTCCTCGGCTTACGTGGCTATCCTGCACGGCGCCAAGGGCCCCAACATGAGCATCGTCACGGCCTGCGCCTCGTCGATCAACAGCATCGGCGAAGCCTGGTACGCGATTCTCCGCGGCGATACCGACGTGATGCTTGCCGGCGGCACCGAGGCCTGCATCAGCGGCCTGACCGTGGCCGGATTCGGATCCATGAAGGCGCTGTGCTCCAACCACAACGACGATCCCGAGCATGCATCGCGCCCCTTCGACGCGGACCGCAGCGGCTTCATCCTCAGCGAAGGTTCCGGTGTAGTGGTTATCGAAGAGCTGGAACACGCCCTGGCCCGCGGAGCCCATATTTACGCTGAAATCACCGGCTATGGCGCCACCTGCGACGCCGGCCACATCACCGCTCCCGATCCCGAGGGGACCGGCGCGGCCAAAGCCATGGAGTTCGCCGTCAAACAGTCCGGATGGGACTGCGTGGATCTGATCAACGCCCACGGTACGTCTACGGGGCTGAACGACGTGATGGAGTCCAAGGCCATCAATTCAGTCTTCGGCGACAAAGCGCCCCAGGTGCTGGTCAACTCCACCAAGTCCATCCTCGGGCACGCCCTGGGCGCGGCCGGCGGGTTGGAAACCATCGCGGCCATTCAGTCCATCGAAGAGGGCATCGTCCACAAGACGATGAACTACGAGACGCCCGACCCCCAGTGCAACGTCAACGTGGTGGCGGAGACGCTGCACAGCCAGGATATCAGGCGGGTGCTCGTGAACAACTTCGGCTTTGGCGGCCATAACGGCGTACTGGCCCTGGGCAAGTTCGAAAAGTGATGACCGAGCGGGAAGAAGCGCGCGCCCGGTCGCTTCTGAACTTTCAGGAGAAGATTGGGTATCGTTTTGCCCAGCCTGCCCTGCTTGAAGAGGCGCTGACCCATTCTTCCTATGCTCATGAGCTGGGGCTGCCCTGGTGGAACGAACGCCTCGAGTTTTTGGGCGACGCCGTTCTCGAAGTCCTGACCAGCGACGCCATCTATCACGCCTTTCCGGGCGCGAGCGAGGGCGTGATGACCCGCGCCCGTTCGTCTCTGGTCTGCGAATCAGCCCTGGCGCTCTGGGGGCACGCTCTGGGCCTCGACGGGCTGCTTCGCGCTGGAAAGGGCCAGAGGAACAGCGTCTCCGACGCCATGATCGCCGACGCCGTGGAAGCTCTGCTGGGCGCGCTGTACCTCGACGGCGGGCTGGAAGCGGCCCGCGCCTTTCTGAACAGCCGCCCCGAGGAGGAAAAAAGGGCGGCCAACGCCTTCGATCCCAAAAGCCGCCTGCAGATTCTCTGCCAGGAAAAGGGTGGCGAGGCTCCCCGCTATGACCTGATCGCCCGGGAAGGGCCCGAGCACGACCCGCTTTTCAGGGTCTTCGTGTCCCTGAACGGCGGCCGTCTGGCCGAAGGCGTCGGCCCGAGCCGCAAGGCCGCGGAACAGGATGCCGCGGCGAAAGCGCTGGAAAAAATGGCGCAGGAATCGCCGTTATCCTTGATCGACGAAAAAACTAATGGCAATTCCAGCCGTTTCACCCCACAGCGTCTCTGAAGCAGACGCCTGCGGCACTGATACTAATTCTCCATTGACGTGCTTAATATCAAATCGAAGAGCTGCGTCAAAAGATTTCAACGCAAAGATACTGTGTTTTTTGTCAAGGGCCAACAG
>SFDM01000073.1 GCA_004558205.1 Pyramidobacter piscolens | reverse complement strand
CAAAAAATCAGCTTCCCTGAAAATTTTTCAGCTTCTCAGAAAAAACGAGAGAAAGGGGAGAGGCGGCAGCGTCCGGTTCCGGGTTGACAGGACCGCGCGACAGTGGTATCATGACAAAGCAATCGACTTTTATTCCAGAAAGAGGTGAGCAAAGTGAGCTTAGGTGACAGTTACGGGCGAAGTATTCAATGTGCCGCTGTGTCCGGCGCTTGCTTTGCGTCGGCTCGTACAGTTAAATAAAGGCCGGATATGACAGCACATTGCCCGGCTTCACTTTCAATTAGGAACACGATGCGATTTTAATTGAAAGGCGGTAATACCATGGCAATGTTCAACGAAGACAAGAACCTCAAAAGCGGAGGCTGCGCGGATGAGATCGCGGCGCTGATAAGGGATGACCTTTCGCCGAAGATGATCCAGGAGCAGCTGGAGAACTATCATAACAGCGATATTGCCAAGTCCATGGAGCAGATGGACCGGCTTGGAAGGATGCGGCTGATCCGCTCCATTGAGCCGGACAAGCTGGCCAGTATTTTCAAGTATGTCGAGCCCCAGGAGGCGGCTGCCTTCCTGAAGGACATCGACACGGCAAGAGCTGTTTTCATTCTGGAAAAGATTGACCCGGATGCTGCGGCGGACATTCTGCGGGAACTGCCCGGCAGCGACAGGTCAGCGATGATCGGGCTGCTCAACGGAGCGCTTCGGAAAAAGATTGAGCTGCTGGTGTCGTTTGACGAGGACGAGATCGGCAGCAGAATGAGCGCCAATTTCATTTCGCTGGATTCGGAAATGACGGTGGGCCAGGCCACCCGGGCGCTTATGGACCAGGCGAAGGAAAACGATAATATCCAAATGCTCTTTGTGACGGCGGAAAACGGCTTTTTCTGCGGCACGGTGGAGCTGCGCGCTCTGCTTATTGCGGAAAAGAACGCGGCTATCGCGCCCCTTATCCAGCACAGGTTCCCGTATGTCTACTGCAGCGAGCGCACGGAGGACTGCATCGAGCGGCTGAAAAGCTACTCGGAAAGCGCCATTCCCGTGCTGGATGCCTCCAACTGCATTCTCGGCGTCATCACCCTGAAGGACCTGGTGGAAGCGGTGGACGACGAGATGAGCGACGACTATGCGAAGCTGGGCGGCCTTTCCGCGGAGGAGGATCTGCACGAGCCGCTGCGGGCAAGCCTGAAAAAGCGGATGCCCTGGCTGCTGGTGCTGCTGGTGCTGGGAATGGTTGTTTCAGGCGTTGTGGGCGCATTCGAGAGGGTCGTGTCCCGGCTGACGATCATTATGGCGTTCCAGTCGCTGATCCTGGATATGGCGGGAAATGTGGGAACGCAGTCGCTGGCGGTCACCATCCGTGTGCTGATGGACAAGGAGATCACCGCCCGGAAAAAGCTGGGCCTCGTCTGCAAGGAGATGCGGGTGGGGCTGTTCAGCGGGCTGATTCTGGGCAGTCTTTCCGTGCTGTTTGTGGGCGCTTACATCATGCTGGGCAAGGGATATCCCGCCCAATATGCGTTTGCGGTTTCGGTGTGCATCGGCGCGGCGCTTCTGCTGGCCATGTTTATCTCCAGCGCCGTGGGAACGCTGATTCCCATGTTTTTCAAGCGAATCGGGGTGGACCCTGCCGTGGCCTCCGGGCCGCTGATTACCACCGTGAACGATCTGGTGGCTGTGGTCACCTACTATGGGCTCAGCTGGCTTCTGCTTCTCCAGGCGCTTCATCTGGGCAGCTGAAGCAAAATGAAACAGGACGGGGGCTTTGCTTTTCGGGAGGCAGGCCCCTGTTTTTGCGGAAACAGGGAATGGCTGATATGCCGGATTGACACCAAACCGTAAAGATGCTATAAAGAGACTGTCGAAAAAAGCTGGTTATAAAAGGAAGAAGATTTTTTGGGGGAACGGGCGGAAAGGACGGCGGCAAGCGGTGGATAAGTGGAAAAAGACCATAATGCATATGGGAGCATACCCGGCGGCGCTGGGAAAATGGGTGCTGCTGGGCGGCGTTATCGGCGTGGCCGGGGGCGCAGTGGGCTCGCTGTTCCACATCGGCGTCAACTATGCCACCGCCGTGCGCCTGGCCCACCCCTGGATCCTATACCTGATGCCGGTGGGGGGCCTTGCCATCGTGGGGCTTTACAAGCTCTGCCATCTGGAGGGCAAGGGCACCAACGCCATCAT
>SFDM01000048.1 GCA_004558205.1 Pyramidobacter piscolens | reverse complement strand
TAACTCCACAGCGGTATTCTATTCAATGTAGGGAATAATGTCAGGCTTTTCTTGAGGAACTTTGAGAGCATTCCTTTATCTCCTAATATATGAGGGCGCCGCAAAGGAAAACCTTGAAAGACTTTTAGAACTGAGAAATCAAGCGAAATACATAAACTACCATCACACTAATTCGTTTTTTAATTAATAATTTAGGTTTTGTTTTTCCTTTGCGGCCTTTGCGCCCTTTCTCTTCAGCCTTTGCGTTGAAATCCTTTGACTTTGACTTTCAGTTCTATATTAAGTATGTTGAATGCGAAAAAGTATAAAAGCCTGAACAGGAAATTTCCATCGCAGCGGTCCGGCCATGGAAATTTCCTGTTCTTTCCAAGGAGGGAATAAAATGCTCTGCACGCTTCCATTGCTCGTTCTGACAGGCTGCCTGGCGCTTCAGTTCATCTTCTGCAGCGACATGAGGCCCTATTTCGCCCTCCTTCTGGGGACGGCCTGCGCGCTGCTGCAAGGAGTTCTGGGAGGCAGAAAATGGCAGGATGTGTCCCGCGAAACCTTCGACGCTATGGGTTCCGCATCGCCGGCGCTCGCGCTTTACCTTCTGGTGGGGCCCATCATCTCCACCTGGATCGCCGCGGGCGCCCTTCCGGCTTTGGTCCTCTGGGGAAATTCGATCATGACGCGCGCCGTCTACCTGCCTCTCAGTTTTTTCCTGATGGGGCTCACCGGCGCTTTGATGGGCACGGGCGTCTCGGCGCTGGGCGTCATGGGGATAGCCCTGTCCAGCATCGGGCAGGCCATGGGATTCCCTCTGTGGCTGACCGCGGGAGCCGTGGGCAGCGGAGCCTTTTGGGGAAACGGGGTTTCCCCCCTGGCCGCCGTCAACACCCTGACGCCGGCCGTCGTCAAATGCGATCCCCTGCCTTACCGGAACATGGTCTTCCGCCGCATGGCGCCGCCCTTTTTCGCCTCGATCCTGCTGTTCGCCCTGGCCGGGTTTTATTGCGGTTCTGAAGGCTCGGTCCACGCGGAATCCCTCGAAGAGCTGTCGCGGCTCTTCCCCTTCAGCTGGTTCAGCCTGCTGCCTCCGGTCTCTTTGCTGATCCTGATCGCCGCCGGCTTCCCTTCGCTGCCGGCCTTCGCGGCCAGTATCGCCCTAGCGCTGGCCGCGGCGCTCGGAGGCGGAAACCTGGCGCTCGACCAGGTTCCTTCGCTGATCATGGACGGCTACCGCTACATGGGGCCGTCGCCGCTGCTCCGCTCCATTCTGAACCGGGGCGGGCTGTTCTCCACCATGCCGCTGATCGTCACAATCATGCTGGCCATGGCCTTCGGAGGAAGCTATCAGGCTTCAGGAGGCCTGTCGGAACTGCTGAAGCGGCTGACGGCCTCGGTCAAAACGGCGAAGGGCCTTCGAACTCTCGCGCTGGGATGTTCCATATTCACCACCGCCGTCACGGGCAGCGCGTCTCTGGCGGCGGTGCTCACGGGAACCCTTTTTGCGGACGCCGCGCGGGAAAGGGAGCTGTCGCCGCTGGACCTGTCCATGACCCTGGGGCCCATCACAGCGACGGCTTCGGTGCTCTTCCCCTGGGGAGCCAGCGGCGCAGCCCTGGTCAGCATGCTGAAACTCCCGCTGGCCGGTCCCGACGCTTCGGGGATTCTCTATATTCCCGTCTGCTTCGCCGCGTTCCTGACGCCGCTGTGGATCGCTTTGACGCCGCTTCAGAAACCAGGCAGGGAAAAATCGTCAGCCGCGTCCGGGTAAACCGCCCCAATACACGGCAAGACCCCCTGCCGCGCCGTCCATTAAAAGGCGCGGCAAGGGGTCTTGCCGTGTTATGCCCTGCGGAAATAGTTTCTGCCGGGACTTCTCCGTTTTTTTACATGGGTGAAATGCCCGCCGCGGCCAGCGAGGCCAGGGCGATGGCGTAGAACTTTTCCTTCGCCGTGGAGCCGCGGGAGGTAAGCACGATTGGAGCCCGGGCGCCCACCACGATGCCCGCCATGTCGGCGCCGGCGGTGACGGTCCAGCTCTTGCCCAGCACGTTGCCCGTCACCAGGCTGGGCACCACCAGCACGTCGAAATCGCCGCACCAAGGGCACTGAAATCCCTTGTGGCGGGCGATCTCGGCACTCATGGCCACGTCGTAGGAGACGGGGCCTTCCACGTCGCAGCCCGTAATCTCGCCGCGCAGGGCCATCTGCTTGAGCGCGTCGGCCTCAACGGTTTCGGTCATCTTGGGGTTCACCTTTTCGATGCCCGCCAGGACGCCCACCTTGGGGCGCTCGTAGCCCATGGCTCGCAGGGCCGCCACGGCGTTCTCGATGATGCTTTTCTTCTCCTCCAGCGTGGGATAGACCATCATGCCGCCGTCGGTGTTCACGATGAGCTTGTGGTAGTTGGGCAGCTTGAAAAAGGCCAGATGGGTCATGGGACGTCCCATGTTCAGGCGGTTGCTCTTGCTGACCACGGGCTTCAGCAGGTCGCGGGTTTCCAGAAGGCCTTTCATGAGCACGTTGGCGCGGCCGTCCTGCACCAGTTCCACGGCCGTCTGCCCCGCGCCCTGGGGCCCGGCGGCTTCAATTTTGCAGGCGGCGGGGTCTTCGCCAATCTCTTTCAGAATCGAGTCAATTTTTCCGGCGTCGCCCACAAAGACCGCCTCGGCGATCCCTTCGCGCTGCGCGTGAAGCGCCGCTTCGATCACGGGACGGTCCTCGGCTCCGGCCACGGCGATCACGCGCTTGCCGCCGTGGCCTTTGACGGCTCTCACCACTTCTTCAAAATCCGCGTACATATTTCAGGCCTCCAGTCTTTACTGCATACTCCGTCCGGCGTCATAGGCCGCGAGGTTCAGCTCGCGGGCTTTCGCGGGAACGTGCTTCTCCACCAGGGCTTTCCAGTCCGCCCGGTCGAGCCCCAGTTCCTTCGTGAGCGCTCCCAGGAGCACCACGTTTTGAGCGCGGAGGTTTCCCAGCTTTTCCGCGGTCTCCGACGCCTTGACGACCTTCACGCGCACTCCGGCTTTTCGCAGGAGCTCCACGGCGCCGTGGGGATAGGAAGCCGCGCCGGTCAGCACGGGGATGGGATAGATCTCGCGCTCGTCCATGATAATAGTACCGCCTTTTTTGAGATAGGGCAAGGCGCGCAGAGCTTCAACCTTCTCAAAGGAGATGATGATGTCGGCCTCGCCCTGCCCCACGTTGGGAGCCCAGACCTTGCCGCCGAACTTGATCTGGGTGGTCACGCTGCCGCCGCGCTGGCTCATGCCGTGGATTTCGCTCATTTTCACGTCGTAGCCCATCTGCATCAGCCCGTCGGTCAGAATTTTCGATACTAGGATCGTACCCTGCCCGCCCACGCCGACAAGGAGAATGCACGTATTTTTCGTCATGATCAGTCGCCCACCTTTTCAATCGCGTTAAACCTGCAAAGGCTCTTGCAGAGGCCGCAGCCCGTGCAGGAGCCCGGATCGGCGATGCGCGCCCTTCCGTCCTCGAAGGACAGGGCGGGACAGGCGATCTTCATGCAGGCACGGCACCCCCGGCATTTTTCGGCATCCACGCGGCAGAATTTTCCAGCGTTGGCCTTCGCCACTTCTTTGATCAGCGCGCAGGGACGGCGCGTGACGATCACGAAGGGGCCTTCAATTTCGACGGCGGCCTGGAGGGCGCTCTTCATGGCCTCCAGGTCCAGGGGGTCTACCACGCGCAGGCGACGCTTTTCAAGCCCCGTAGCGCGGATCAGGCTGACCAGGTCGATGGGCTTTTTCGCCTGCCCCATCAGATTGGCGGCCGTGCCGGGGTTATCCTGGTGCCCCGTCATGGCCGTGATGGAGTTGTCGAGCACGCAGGCGATCACATTGGCCTCCGCCGACACCACGTCGATCAGTGAGTTGAGCCCCGAGTGGAAAAAGGTGGAGTCGCCCACCATGCCCAGGGCTTTCCGGCGATCGCCCTGCCGTTCCAGCGCTTTGGCGAGGCCGATAATCGACGAAAGCCCCGAACCCATGCAGATCGAGTAGTCGAAGCCGTTCAGGGGCGCGGCGGCCCCCAGGGCGTAGCAGCCGATGTCGCCCGCCGGCACGATTTTATCGAGCGCGCCGTTCACGGCATAGAAGAAGCCGCGGTGGGGACAGCCGGCGCAAAGCACGGGCGGACGGGGCGGCACGTCGGCCTCCACGCTGTAGACTTCCGCGGCGGAGCCGCCCAGAAGGGCCTCGCGCAGGATCTGGGCGTTCAGCTCGCCCTGGCAGGTCACTTTATCCTTGCCCTCGCAGTGGGTGAAGCCGAGGGCGCGAAGGGCCGTCTCAAGGTAAGGCTCGTTTTCCTCGACGACGATCAGGCGCTCCACCTGAGAAGCGAAGCCGGCCATCAGCTTCCGCGGCAGCGGGTTGGTCAGCCCCAGCTTCAGATAGCTCGCACCGTCGCCGAAGACCTCTCGGGCGTGCTGATAGGAGATGCCGCTCGTGACGATGCCCACCTTACGGTCAGCCGCCCACTCGACTCTGTTGAAAGGACAGTCGTTGGAGTATTTCTCCATCTCGGCCATCAGCTCTTCGCGGATCACGTGCCGGCGGCGCGCCGTTCCCGGGAGCATGGCGTACTTTTCGGGGCGGCGCTCGTACTTTCTGACGGGAACCTCTTCGCGGGGGGCCAGTTCCACAAGCCCCTTGGAGTGGCAGACGCGGGTGGTCACGCGCATCATCAGAGGCACGTCGAAACGCTCGCTCAGGGCGAAGGCCGCCTTCATGAAGCCGCGGCACTCGGCGGAGTCCGAGGGCTCCATCATGGCCAGTTTGGCGTGAGGCGCGTAAAGCCGGTTGTCCTGTTCGTTCTGAGAGCTGTGGCAGCCCGGGTCGTCGGCGCAGACCACCACCATGCCGCCGTTGACGCCGGCGTATCCCATGGTGAACAGGGGATCGGCCGCCACGTTCATGCCCACGTGCTTCATGGCGCAGAGGCTGCGCGCGCCGCCGATGGACGCGCCCGACGCGATCTCCGCCGCCACCTTTTCGTTGCAGGCCCACTGGCAGTAAAGGTCCTGCCCGTACTGCGCCAGGTTTTCAAGCACTTCGGTGCTCGGCGTGCCAGGGTAGGCCGCCGCCACGGCGCAGCCCGCTTCCCAGGCGCCCCGCGCCAAAGCCTCGTTGCCGCTCATGATCTGTTTCTCCATTATGCCGCCTCCTGATTTGATGGTCGGTAATTTGTAATACTGATTTCCGATGAAACAGCTAAACTAAACGAAGGTCCGGGGACGGCCTGAGGAAAATCGGTTCCGCTTCGAACATACTCGGGCCGCCTTGGCGGTCCTGCGCAGCTTGCGGCCTCGATCCTCCTCGGGGCGGCCCCTCAGGGATACTTTACGTTTCAGTGGACAAATAGCGCAGCTTATTTCCTAACCACTCGTAAAAGAAAAAATTTCTTAATTCGAGAAAAATCTTATCGCTCTTGCATTTCCCTGTCAAGCGGGTTTATAATTTTTTTCGTGAAATGAGAAAAAAATTATCATCAAGGAGGCCTTTTATGGATCGAGCCGAGCAGTTAAAGAGTGTCGCGGATTTTTTCGCGCTTGTCATGGGGCCCCAGACCGAAGTGGTCGTCCATGACCTGAAAGCGGGGCGGATCCTCCATATCGTCAACGGTTTTATCACGGGGCGTCAAGCGGGGGCCCTGGACGGCCTGTCGGGCATGAAACTCCTGGCCCAGCGCGCCGACCGGTCGCCGACGCCGGGCATGACCGTGGGCTATTCAAGCACGTCCAAGGGGGCGCGGAAACTTCGCTGCTCCAACCTGTTCCTGCGCGACGAACAGGGCGGGCTGAGTTACGCTATCTGCGTCAACCAAGACGTCAGCGACCTGGAAGCGCTTCAGCGCCTCGTGAACTCCATGGCCTGCGCCGCCCCCGAGGCGAGCCCGCGCCGGGAAGCCCAGACCATCGAAGACCTCACCTTCAGCGTGATCGTTTCCGAGATCGAACAGGCCAAGCCCTTTTCTCTGGACTCCCGCGAGGCGAAAATGTCCATTCTGAGGCGTCTCGACGAGAAAGGCGTCTTCGAAGTGCGCCGCGCCGTTCCCAAAGTCTGCGAGCTGCTCGGCATATCCCAGGCCACGCTGTACAAATATCTGAAGGAAATCAAAAACGCTCTTGCTTTATCGCAGGAATCACATTCAGGGAGGAAAAACTCATGAAATTCACCGTGGAACCGCAGGTCTTCGAAAAGCTGCCCGGAGTCTGTTTCGGCGTCGTCATCGCCAAGGGGATCGACAACAAGAGAGACTACGCAAAGATCGCCGAACTGCTGAACGGAGGCATCGCCGCCGCCGAGGCGCGCTATGCCGACAGAAAGGTAAAGGAGGATCCCGCCGTCCTCCCCTACCGCGAGGCCTTCACGAAGCTCGGCATGAACCCCAACAAGTTCATGAGCTCCATCGAGGCCATGTTCACGCGCGTCGCCAAGGGCAAGGGGCTGCCTCACATCAACCCCATCGTGGACCTGGGCAACGCGCTGTCTTTAAAATATGTGCTGCCCATGGGCGCTCACGACATCGGCCAGATGGACGGCGACATGGAGGTGCGCTTCTCCCGCGAAGGCGACTGCTTTATCCCCTTCGGCGAGACTGAGACGGAGGCCATGCCCGAGGGCGAACTGATCTACACCGTGGGGCAGAAGGTGCGCACGCGGCGCTGGATCTGGCGCCAAAGCGAGATCGGCAAGATCGGCCCCGAAAGCCGCGACATCTTCTTCCCCATCGACGGCTTCGAGGCCGTCAATCAGGAAGCGATCCTGTCGGCCCGCGAAGAGCTCGCCGGGCTCTGCCGCGAAATCTTCGGCTGCGCCGGGGTGCGCACGGCCTTCATTGACGCGGGAAACAACTCCGTAGAGCTCTAAAAGAGCAAGTTCAAGTAATAGCTGTCATCCCTAGAGAAACCTTGAACATCTTCTGGGAGAACGGCACAGACGTCAGGAGTTGAGCCGCTCCAAAGGAAATATGCATGACATTACTTTGTGATAAAAACGCAAAATGAGCACGGAGGGGACGACCCGAGGGGTATCCACCAAGCGATTATAGGCAGGCGAACAGGCCAAGATAGTCTTTAGCGACTGCATGGCACCTCGGGCCGGCCCCGGACGTTAGTTCAGCTGTTCTATGGATAATTAGTATGGGTCCTCCGCCGGTGCGCGAAGGGAGGCTTGGAAAAGGTTGGCGAATGGTGATGAACAAAGAAAACTCGGCGCAAAAAAGCGCCGCTCCGTGGAAAAAACGGCTTTTCTGGGCGTTCATGGCAATTTCCGGCGCGGCTTGCGGGCTGTGGGTGGAATATAATTTGCCTGTCTTGCCCGAATCGGGATTCCTCTATGAAGTTAAAAACCTTGACGAAGTATGGCGCGTCCAGGGATTGTTCGACAGATCGCCCGTGGTGGGCGCGGCCATCCGCCCCATCGCCGCGCCGTCGCCCAGGTTCGGCGCCTGGGTGCTGCTCTCCGACGCGGGGCAGTCCATGATCGAGGGCGAGCCTCGCGGCGTCTGCCTCCTGGACCACGACGGCCTCTACTCGGGCTTCATCGCCCTCTCTTCCGCCGACGCCAGCGCCGTCGAAAAGGCGGAACTCTCGCAGGACGGCTCGAGGCTGATTCTCACCTTAACCCGAGGCAGCGCATCAGAACGGCGCCTTTACTCCGCCCAGACGCTTGAACCGATCCAAGCGGAGTAGCGCGGGCCGCCGCGAATGTTTATGTTCTACGTGGAACATTGCGCTTCTACAGGAAATATTGCATAAAAACGAGGGTGAACTCGCAAAATCTCGCGGGCTCTCCTTTTTGTGAAACAAAAAGAAGGACCCCCGCGGCACGGAATACAAATCCGCATCGCGGGGGCCCTTCTTGTTTCGATAAACGGGACAGGTTATTCGACAGATTTCAGGCTGATCAGGGCGTAGGTCTTCTTGCCCTTCCAGAGGTGGTCCTTAAAGAGGGCTTCGAAGCTGCCCAGCACGTCGCTCTCGTTGTCAGCGTTGTAGAAAAAGCCCGTCGCGGTGTAGATGCCCTGCGAGTAATCGACCTTCTGCACCTTGGCATAATACACGGCTTCGCCGTCGGCGCCTTCAAAGTGATAGCTCTTGCCATCGAAATGACAGGGAGGGTCGGACTGCTCCACCGACTGATGTTCCGTAAAATTCAGATCCATATAGCGCTTCAGCGACTCCGCCACGGAAGAGGCGTCGATGCGAAGGGAACCATACTGGCAGCTGTCGCAGTTCTTGATGCGGCTTTTGAAGTTGTTGATGTAGTTGTGCCAGATACCGAAGCGAATCTTGTCCTCCACGGCCATGTCGGCCACGTTCAGGTCAAAGAACCCAATCTCGGTAAAGTTGCTCAAAAAGGTGCCCATGGCCTTCAGCTCTTTGGCGGAAGGAGCGGCGGAAGCACTGCACGCCAGCAGAAGCACCGTGAAAAGCGTTAAAATCGATTTTTTCATGATCATGACTCCCTTTTTCTCTAAGCCGGCTTGTCCGACAGGCTATTCGGAACGGATCCGGCGGTAGGTGCCGTCGAGCAGCACGTTATGCCCCAAAAATCCGCTCGCCTTGAACTGTTCGCTGGTGATGATTTCAGCCTCTTCGCCGCTGAATTGAATCATGATCTTCACCGTGTCGTCGTCATCGCTGTAGATTTCGGCGACACCATTTTCGCCAAGGTTGCCGTGCCCTTTGAAAGAACCGATGTTCGCGTTTTCAAGGGACATTTTAAAAGCCGCCTCGACGACCACGTACAGCTCGGGGCTGCTCTCGTCGTACCAGTAGACCTCCAGCGTGCCGGGCTGTCCTTCCATGCGGCGCTCGTAGAGTCCCTGAGCGCCCACAGGGTTGGCCATCAGGAAGGCCTGGCTGATCTTGCCGTTGATGTAAATCACGCGGTTCATGGTCGCCTCAGCGTAGGCCTCGGCCTTTTTCATGCCGCCGTCCATAAGGTCCCGCGCCTCTTCGTCCCGCCCTCCGGCGATCCAGGCTCTCTGATCCCCTCTCAGTTCCTCGAACTGGGCTGCCGTCAGGTTGTTTTTCGCTTCGCTCCAAGCGCCGGTCAGGGCTTCGTCGGCTTCCTTAAACGCAGGATCCTTCAGAAGCTTCTTGTAGTCGGCGTTGCTCAGGGCAAAAGCCGAACCGCACAGGCACAGCAGCGCCGCCAGCGCCGCCGCCATTTTCACTACACGCCGGATCATATCTCAAGACTCCCTTCGAAAAGAGGCTATTTCCTCTGCAGAATCAGCGATCCCGTTCCGCTGGCCGAATCCCATGTCAAAAACGCCATGCCGTCCTGCTTGATCCAGCCGCCGGCGCCGCCTTCAACCCTGCGGAGCATGTGCTGCGGGGCGTTCTCCTTTCCCCAGAGGCTGCGGCAGGCTTCAAAGATCCGGTTATAGGTCCCGTTGCCGCCGTCAAAACTCAGCGCCACGGACTGCAGGCCCGCGCGGTCGAAACAGTAGTACACGGCGGACGCGCGCATGCCGACCAGGGATTTGTCGTCGTTCTGCCTGACGAAGAGCCTCACACCGTCTCTGCTCGACACCTCCGAAAACTCATATCTGTAGTCGCGCAGCGGCGTTCCCCAGGCAATGCCGTGATAGCCTCTCAGGGAGCGGAGCTCCTGCAGGCGGTCATCGCCCGAATGAGGGCGGGGCCGAGGGGCCATAGGCCTGTATCCAGGCTGAGGGCGGGGCGCTGGAGGCGGAGGCGGCGCGTAGCCGCCGGGACCATGGGGCTGCGGCGCAGGAGCCGGCCGTGAAATCCAGGTGCAGATGAAGCGCCAGCCGCCGTATTCTTCCACAAAGACGATGTTGACGTCGCGCCCGAACCAGCTGGCCTTGCGGTAGCCGTCGTTGGACGTGCCGTAGCTGGGGTCGCCCCAGGTGACAGTTCCATAGGCGACGGCGTCCTCGAAGGAGCTGCGCCCGTCTCTGACGCTTCCCTGGGCTTCTTTGAAGCGCCCGTCGGAGCCAAAAACGTAAACCAGGCTGTTTAAATCGAAGACTTTCCACGTCTGAAACCGGCTGAGGCGCTCATAATAATAGTTTCCGCCGGAATTCTGCCGGCGCGCCGGGCGGAACTGGTCGCTTACCGAGTCGAAATGAATCCCCCATCGGATGCCGTTAAAGTCGCGGGGCTCGTCCCTGAAGGCCCAGGCCGCGGAACACAGGCTCAGCGTAAGCGCCAGCATCCCCAAACCTTTCAAAAACCTTTTCATCGCATTCCCTCCCGTTTCATTCAAAGTCATACCCGTTCAACGGGCCAATCAGCGCCATTCTACCCACCCTCGCACGGTCTGGCAATTGTAGAAAAGACCACCCGATCAATCGTTATTTCCCGAACTTGAAAACCCCAATCAAAAGATTTCAACGTGAAGGGGCGCAAAGGACGCAAAGGAAAGACAAAAAACAAATTATTAACTAAAAAAACAAATTAACATAATAGCAATTTATAGATTTTGCTGGGTCTTACGGTTCTAAAAGTCTTCCAAGGTTTTCCTTCGCGAACCTTTGCGGCCTTGCGATTCAATCTTTTGACTCTAATGCTGCTAAACCGCCGCTCACGCCGGCGGCGCAGGGAGGCGGCGCTCGATAAACGTTCCAGGTGCGGAGAAGCCTTCCCCCGGCCCAACCGGAGGCGTACTTGACGTACTCCGAGGATTGGGCCGGGGAAGGGTTTCGAGCGGCTGGGACGTTTAGCGAGTGACGCCGGAACCGCCGTAAATGCTGTCGATCTGAGAACCGTCGCGGTAGATGACCCTGGCCACCTCGCGTTCGCCCCGGGGAAGCTTGCGCGGCGTGCCGGTCATGCTTTCGGCCATTTTTTTCAGGTCATGGATGTCCATCACGGCGACGCCCGCCTCTTTCAGGCGCTCGCGCAGCTCGGGACGCGCCGGGTTGACCGCCGCGCCCCGCTGGGTCACCAGCACGTCCACGGACGAACCGGGCGTGGAGATGGTGGTCACGCGGTCGGTCACGATGGGCAGGCGGGCGCGGATCAAAGGCGCCACGATGATGGCCAGCTTGGCTCCGGCGGCGGCGTCGCTGTGCCCGCCGCTGCCGCCCATGATAAAGCCGTTGGAGTCGGTGTGGACGTTCACGTTGAAGTCCGTGTCGATCTCCGTCGCACCGAGGATCACCGCGTCGAGGCTGTCCACGGCGCAGGTCTTGGCCGACGGCGAGGCGTAGCGCGTTGCCGAGATCTCCTGGTGATGGGGGTTGTCGCGGATCGACGCCACGGCGCCGAGGTCGAAGCACTGCACGTCCATAATGGAGCGGAAACAGCCCGCGTTCAGCATGTCCACCATGTAGCTGGTGATGCCGCCCAGGGCGAAGCTGCCCTGGATCTTTTCGGCGAGCATCACGTCTTTCAGGAACTTGGCCGCCGCCAGAGAAGCGCCGCCGGCACCGGTCTGGAAGGAAAAGCCGTCCTTCAGCAGCCCCGAAGCTCTGATCACGTCCACGCAGGTGCGGGCCATGACCAGCCCCACAGGGTCGCGGGTGATCTTCGTGGTGCCCGAGACGATGCCCGAGGGGTCGCCGATGCTGTCCACCACGACTACGCCGTCAACCCACTGCTCCTGGATGATGGCGTTCTCCAGAGGGTAGCCGGCCAGGCTGTCGGTAATCACGATGGTATGGCGCGCGCACATGGCGTCGGACACGGCGTAGCCCAGGGAGCCGCAGGCGCTCCTGCCTATCCTGCCCGTGGCGTTGCCCATGGGGTCCGCCGAGGGCGCGGCCACAAAAGCCACGTCGATGGGGGTGACGCCCGTCTCAATGGCGCTAGGACGGCCGCCGTGGGTGCGGAAGATCACGGGATTCTTCATCAGGCCCTCCGAGATAGCCCGCCCCACTTTGGAGCCCATGTAGTTCGTCTCGATCTGGGTGATCAGGCCGCTTTTCACGTGGCCGACCAGAGGGCTCTGAACATCAAAGACAGAGCTGGCGTTGAGCGTCAGGCCGCGGAACCCCATCTCGGAGAGCTGGGCCAGCACCATGTTCATCACGCCGTCGCCGTTTCTCAGATGATGGTGGAAGGAAATTCTCATGCCGTCCTTCAGCCCAGAGCGGAGGATGGCGTCTTTCAACGACGGGATGACCTTCATGTCCTTCATCTTAGTTGCCTCCCTTGATGGCTTCGGCCATGGCGATGGTCTGCCGCGCGCGGAGCACGATCGGCGCGTCGATCATCTTGCCGCGAAGCGAGATGGCGCCGCGGCCCTGTTCTTTGGCCTGGCGGATGGCTTCCAACACCTCCGCGGCGTAGTCGATCTCGGCCTGGGTAGGGCTGAAAGCCTCGTTGATGGCGCGCACGTGGCGCGGCGAGATGGACGCCTTGCCGGAGAAGCCCATGGAACGGGCGAAACGGGCGTCGGCCAGGGCGCCCTCGTCGTCGTTCACGTCGGTAAAAGGCGTGTCGTACACGTCCACGCCGGCGGCGCGTCCGGCGGAGACCATGCGGCTGCGGGCGTAAAAGATCTCGGTTCCCTCTTTGGTGCGGGGGCAGCGCAGGTCCGCCGTCAGGTCCTCGGCGCCTAAAAAGATGGCCGCCACGCGGGGCGACGCCGAGGCGATGCCATAGGCGTTCTCAAGGCCCGCGGCGGTCTCGATCAGGGGAATCAGCTTCACCGAACGATCGGGCAGGCCGCATTTTTTCTCGACGGAGGCGATGTAATCGTCCACGGCCATCACGTCCGCCGCGCTGCCCACCTTGGTGGGCATGATCAACGCCGGGCGCAGGGGCACCATCTCGTCCAGGTCGTCCTTCCAGTAGGGCGTGTCGATGGAGTTGATGCGCACCGTGATCTCCACACCGCGGAAGCCCAGGCTCTGGATGGCGCTGCGCACCAGGATGCGGGCGGCGTCCTTCTCCGCGGGCGAAACGGCGTCCTCCAGGTCGAGGATGATGTTGTCGGCGCCCAGGGCGTCGCCGTTGACGATGATGTTAGGCGTGTTGCCCGGCAAAAAGAGCATGGAACGGCGCATTATGCTTCATCCCCCTTCGCGCGTTTAATCGCGGTCTCCACGCGGGCGCGGATGGTGCAGTCCAAAGCGCCGCGGTCCACCACGCGCAGCTTCGCGCCCGTCACGCCGAAGGCGGCCAGCACGGCGCGGACCGAGGCTTCTATGGCGTCGCCGAACTGGGACAGCACCGCCGACTCCAGGTCTATGGCGATGCCGGAGCCCGGTTCGACCTCCACAAGCGCGTCGCTGGACTCCAGGGTTCCCGCCACCGCCTTTTTACAGATTTTCAATGTGAACACCTTCCCCGTTAAAAATTCAAGGACCTTTTTACATTTTCGTTGAACAATCCAGTTCCGCCGTTATAAAAAAAGAATCCTCAAAACTTCGCTGAGACTATCAGCCGCGTTTCGGGGATTCCTCATGGTTCAGACGCCAAGGAATCGCTGACTCCAACGCGAAAACTCAACCCACAGAACGCGATCCGGGCCCGCCTCCCCCGCGTGCCGCCGCGGCGAAGACCAGGCCGGAACTGCGTTTCAAGGCAGACGGCGCGTTTAATCAACGTTTTTTAAATTTTCTCGCAGAGCAGAATAGAACGGGGGAAGCGCTCCCTAGTCCTTCTTTTCTTCAGCTTCAGCCTCTTCGTCGGGACGGATGAAGTACTTGATGCAGGGACGGCCGCCTGTTTCGTAGTCCACGGAGCTGCCGATCTCGCCGATCTCGGCGAGGTAGTTCAGATAGCGCCGCACCGTGACCTTGGACAGGCCGACCACGCCCGCGAGGGTGTCGCAGGTGCAGGTCTCGCCCTTCATCTTTTCCAGATGGGAACGGACCATGTCGAGGGTGCGCTGCTGCAGGCCCTTTTTCAGGTCGCGCACCGGCGTCTGGGGCTGGGGCGCGCCCGCGCTGACAAGGCTGTCGATAGCGTCCTGATTCAGCGTGGAGGCGTCTTTCAGCATGTGAACTTTCTTGCGGTACTTCTCGATGGCTTCCATGAAGCGCTCGTACTCGAAGGGCTTGACCAAATAGTCGATAATGCCGAGCCGCAGGGCTTCTTCGACGTTTTTCACGTCGTTGGCCGCCGTGACCATAATCACGTCGGACTGAATGTCGGAACGCCTAATTTCGCGCAGCAGTTCCAGTCCGCTCATAACGGGCATGTACACGTCCAGTATAATGAGGTCCGGTTCATCATCCTCAATATACGCGAGAGCATCTTTGCCGTTGTCGAAAACCGCGGCGACCTGAATGTCGCTGGCGGTGTCAAGATAGCGCCTGTTGATCTGCGCAACCATAGGATCGTCTTCCACAATAATTGCCTTAATCACGTTTTTCCCTCCTTGTGAAGCACACCGTGATGGATGTACCCACTCCTTTTTCGGAATCTATCTGCATTTCTCCGCCGCTGGCCTCGAGAATTGAACGGATTAACCGTGTTCCCGTACCGCGATATTGCCCCTTGGAGCTGTAACCGCCCTGTCTTACACGCTCGATTTCTTCCGGCGTCATGCCTTCGCCCGAATCGTCCACGGTGATCATCAGGCTCCGCTCGTCCTCGTGGATCAGAAGCGAAAGCTCCCGGACGCCCTGCTCTTTCGGTTTGGCGTTGATCGCCTCTATGGCGTTCTCAAGAAGGTTACCTATAACCGTGACAAAAGCGTTGGACGTCAGGAAAGTACTATTTGACGGCACAAAGCTCGATTTGTCAAGCCTGAAATCGATATTCAATTCACGGCAGCGCGACATCTTTCCGAGGATCAGCGCCGCCACGGTCTTGTTTTCGATCTTCTGCACCACCGGGCCGATGACTTCGGTCTGCTCCCGGGCGATTCCGGTGATGTACTTCTCCGCCTCATCGGCCGCGCCGATGCGCAGAAGCCCCAGGATCACGTGCAGTTTGTTCATGAACTCGTGGGTGTTGCTTCTCAGGGCGCCCATCATGTGGTTCACGCCCGTGAGCTGCTCGGCCATGCTGGTCAGCTCGGTGCGGTTCCGCAGGATCGCCACGGCCCCGATGGTCTGTTCGTCCTCAATAATGGGTATTCTATCATAAATGATGTTGATCCCGCCCTGGGTCAGCCCCCGTCCGTAATCGTGCTGGCCGCTCAGCGCTGTTTCAGCGATGCGGATCTGGGGAAAGAGCTCCCGCGCCGGCTGCCCCGCCACGTCGATGTCTTCCACGCCCAGCATGGCCGCCGCGGCACGGTTGATCACGATGATCCGCCCCTCGGCGTTCACGGCCAAAACGCCTTCTTCCAGGGAGTCGAGCACCTCCTCCCGTTCCAGGTAGATCTGGGTCAGCTGCCCCGGCTCATAGCCCAGCAGCGTCGACTTGATGCTCTTGGCAAGCACGCAGGCGATCACGATGCCGATGATGGAGATCATGGCCGCCGCCTGGATGTGGGTGACGATGATCTCGCGGCGCTGGGTGCCGATGCGGCTCATCAGCGCGCTGGTCATCAGGAAGCCGATCTGCTCCCCGCCTGGTGAACCGTAGATGGGCATAAAATACCTCTTCTGAAACCCCCGGGTACCCGTGGCCTTCGAGAAATATTTAACGCCCGCCAGGGCCGGTTCCTCGTCGCCTCCGACAAAGTCGAGCCCGATCTTGTCCTTGTCGATGTGATACAGGCGCCGCCCCTTCATGTCCGCCAGGGTAATCACGTCCACGTCGCCGAAGGTGACCACGATCCCGTCGATAAAGTCCATCAGCTCGTCGCTGCCCTTGTTCTTTTGGAGGGCCTCGATGACCAGCTGGTTATTCGCCAGCATTTCGCCCACGTCCCGCAATACTCCTTCAACCTTGCGTTCCTGAAGTTCGATGCTGAACCGGAGCGCGATGCCCATGGTGATCCCCAAGGTCACAAGAACCAGTATCACGTTGGCAAGGGTCAGCTTCTGCGATAACGACCAGCCAGGAGATTCTTTCATTTGTCTCAATTTCGCGCGCGCCTCCCTGCTTCTCTGGTGTTTTAAACTTTCCACAGAAAGCATCTCCTCTGCATTAAAGTTATTTTATCAGATTTTGTGATTTTTTTGAATCCTCTTTAGCATTATCCCACACAGTTTTGTCAATCTCTAAATATTACACCATTTTATACTTACACAATAGGTTTAATAGTTAGATAAGGATAAAATCGAAGGAACCGCCCTCGTTCTGCCTGTATAATGAAAAAACAGAGGGGTATTTTTATCTGTTTCGTTGAGTTTTGCAGAGAAGTTCGCCGCGGAGGAGCTGTGAAAAGCGGCGGAAAAATCACAGGAGGGGTTTGAAATGGCAGAGAAAACAGTTTATGAACGTGCTCTGGAGCTTCACAAAAAGACCGTCGGGAAGTTTGCGATGGTTTCCAAAATGCCCGTCAACAACATGCAGGATCTGGCTTTAGCCTACACTCCCGGCGTCGCGGAGCCTTGCCGCGTCATCCACAAAGATCCCGAGGCCGTGTACGAGTACACGTCCAAGAGCAACGTGGTGGCCGTCATTTCCGACGGCAGCGCCGTGCTGGGCTTGGGCAACATCGGCGCGAAGGCCGCCATTCCCGTGATGGAAGGCAAATGCTCGCTGTTCAAGAGCTTCGCGAACATCGACGCCGTGCCGATCTGCATCGAAACCCAGGATCCCGAGGAAATCATCAACATCGTCAAAAACATCACCGCCACGCTGGGCGGAATCAACCTGGAAGACATTTCAGCGCCGCGCTGCTTCGAAATCGAAAGACGCCTGAAAGAGCTCTGCGACATCCCCGTGTTCCACGATGACCAGCACGGCACGGCGGTCATCCTCCTGAGCGCCGTCATCAACGGCCTCAAGGTCGTGGGCAAGAAGATCGGCGACGTGAAGATCATCCTCAACGGCGCCGGCGCCGCGGGAACGGCCATCTGCAAGATGCTGACGCTGGCCGGCGCGAAGAACATCATCGCGCTCGACAGCAAGGGCGCCCTGTCCTCCGACATGGATCTGGCTCCCGCCAAGGCGGAACTGGCCGCGATCACCAACCCCAACCACGAGAAGGGCAAACTGGCCGACGTGATCAGGAACGCCGACGTGTTCCTGGGTACTTCTGTGGCCGGCGCTCTGACGGGCGATATGGTGAAGACAATGGCCCCCAAGGCGATCATCTTCGCCATGGCCAACCCCGTCCCCGAGATCTTCCCCGACGAGGCCAAGGCGGCCGGAGCGATGGTCGTCGGCACGGGCCGCAGCGACTTCCCCAACCAGGTCAACAACTGCCTGGGCTTCCCCGGCATCTTCCGCGGCGCTCTGGACTGCCGCGCCAGCACGATCAACGACGAGATGAAACTCGCCGCCGCTCACGCTCTCGCCGATTTGGTTCCCGAAAGCGAGCTCTGCGCCGACAAGGTGGTGCCCGATTCCTTCGATCCCCGCGTGGTTCCCGCCGTGGCCAAGGCCGTCGCCGACGCGGCGCGCAAGTCGGGCGTCGCACGCCTGTAGGCTTCGCGGCCAGGACGACCTGAAAAAGCTTTAAAGCGACATCCCGCATACGCGTATAAGGAAGCCGGTTTCCGTGCCCTGTCCGGCTTCCTTTTTCGACAAGAACCGGTTCGGTACAGCACAAAAAATACTTGAGGGGGTTTTTTTATGTCTGAAGAGAACAAGGGCTTTAAACTTTATGGCATGCCGTGGCAGATTTTCGCCATTTTCGCGGCCATCGTCATCATCGCCACCTTTATGGGCAAGCTGCCCAAGGGAATGATCGGCGCGTTCCCGCTGATGATCGTCATCGGCGCCGTTTTCAATGAGATCGGCAACAGGACGCCCATCGTCAACACCTATCTGGGCGGCGGCGCGATCGTCATCATCTTCGGTACGGCTGCGCTCTGTTATTACAAGATCCTGCCCGAGTCGGCCATCAAGATCACCACCAACTTCATGAAGGGCGAGGGCTTCCTCGACTTCTACATCGCCGCGCTGATCTGCGGCTCCATCCTGGGCATGAACCGCGACCTGCTGATCCGCGCGGCCATCCGCTACCTGCCGGCCATCATCGGCGGCGTCGTCGTCGCGCTGGGGCTGGCTGGCCTGGTGGGCAAACTGACGGGCTACGGAGCCGAGAAGGCTATCCTCTACATCGCCGTCCCCATCATGGGCGGCGGCATGGGCGCCGGCGCGGTGCCTCTGTCGAAGATTTTCGGCGAGACGCTGGCGCAGAAGCCTGAAGACATCATCAACATCATGATCCCCGCCGTGGCCATGGGCAACGCCATGGCTATCGTGGCCGGCGGGCTTCTGAGCCGTCTGGGCAAGGCGGTTCCCAGCCTTACGGGCGAGGGCGAGCTGATGATCGCCAAGGGCGGCGACGACGCTGTCCAGGCCGATCCCGCGTTCCTTGAAGCCCGCGAGAAGATCAACCTGACCTACATGGGCATCGGTCTGCTCATCGCCACAGCCTTCTTCATCTGGGGGGCCATCATCAACATGTTTATCCCCAAAATCCACGGCTACGCCTGGATGATCATCTCCGTGGCCGTCGTCAAGGCCCTGGGCATCCTGCCCCAGTATTACGAAATCTGCTGCTACCAGTGGTTCCAGTTCGTCATGAAAAACACCACGGGCGTGCTTCTTGTGGGCATCGGCGTGGCCTACACCGATCTGGGGCAGATCATCGCCGCTTTCTCGGTGAACTACGTCGTCCTCGTCGGCGTCACGGTCATCGGCGCCATCGTCGGCTCGGCCGCCGTGGGACGGCTGGTGGGCTTCTATCCCGTCGAAGCTTCCATCACCGCGGGGCTCTGCATGGCCAACATGGGCGGTACCGGCGACGTGGCCGTCCTTTCCGCGGCCAACCGCATGGAGCTGATGCCCTTCGCGCAGATTTCCTCGCGCATCGGCGGCGCTTTCATGCTGATTCTCGCCAGCGTGCTGCTGCAGCTCTTCTAATACTTTTACCAGTTAAAGCACCAAACACCTCGGAGGGGACGGCCTGAGGGAGATCGGGGGCCGCAAGCTGCGCAGGACCGCCAAGGCGGTCCGAGTATGTCCGAAGCGAAACCGATTTCCCTCAGGCCGGCCCTGGATGTTGGTTTGGCTGTTTATTTGAAATCAGCATAAATAATTTTCCGACGTTCCTCTCCACTGTGTTTCACAGCTTCCGGCAATCAGGGCACAAAAAATTCGTGGCTTTACGCAAAGGAGCAGCTCCTCAGCCGAGGAGCTGCTCCTTTTTCTTCTTACGCCTGTGGCTTTGCGTAGGAATAAAATAGGGCGATCAGATACTTGACGGCGCGGCGGTAATCCTCCACGCCCAGGTTCTCGTCGGGGGCGTGATGGTTGCCGCTGGTATTGGCGGGGCCGACCCCGAAGATGGGCAGGTCGGGCCACTGGTCGCGCAGGACCGCCGCCGGGCCGCCGCCGAGCTGGGTCAGCTCTACCACCATGGGCTGCTCGTAGACCTGGCGGGCGGCAGCGCAGGCGCGGGCGCGGAAAGGATGGTCCACGGCGGTGCGGACGGGGCGGTTGCTGCCGCCGCGGCGGGTTATCTCCACGTCGAAAAAGCCGTGGCGGTCCAGATGGCGGCGCAGCTTTCCTTCCAGGTCGTCGGGATTCTGGTCGGCCACCAGGTAGAAGCTGATGCGGGCGTAGGCGGTATGAGGCACGATGCCCCGCACGCCGTTGTGAACTTCCCCAGCCTCCAGGCCGCAGATGGACAGCGAGGGCTCCAGGTAAACCTGCCGTTTCAAGGTCTCTCCTGTGGCGCCGCGGACGAAGGCTTTGATGCCCAGGGCCTTTTTCTGGGCTTCTTCTTCGTAGGGGAAATCGCGAAGCACCTGGAAGTCGGCCTCGGTAGCGAGGCGCACGTCGTCGTAAAAGCCTCCGATGGCGATACGGTCATCGGGGGTTTTCAGCGTCGACAGGGCCCAGACCAGCCGCCAGGACGCGCTGGGAATCGTGGCGCCCATGCGCCCGTGCACGTCCGATTTCGCCGTGGTGACACGCAGGTCGAAAGCCACGCTGCCCCGGACGCCGCAGCGAAGCCATGGATGGCCCGCGGCGTCTACGCGGCCGTTTTCCCACAGGCACACGTCGGATCTGACCAGCTCTTTAAAGTCGTCCGCGCGCTCCTGGGCGAAACGGGACATGGAGGGGCTGGCGGTTTCCTCGTCGCCTTCGGCGAGGAATTTGAGCGTCAGAGGGCTTTTTCCGTTCGCGGCCATCATGGCCCGAACGGCGTGAATACGGCAGTAGAGGGCACCCTTGTCGTCGGAAACGCCTCGGGCGTAGATCTTTCCGTCCCTGATTTCGGGCTCGAAGGGCGCGCCG
>SFDM01000047.1 GCA_004558205.1 Pyramidobacter piscolens | reverse complement strand
ATGACCGCCGGCGCGCTGCTCAAGGACAGCACCAACGTGTTCCGCATCGGCCAGGTGAACAAGCTCAAAGCGCCCATCGACATACCGGAACGCCACATGGGCCGCCTGCGCCTCGGCATGGAAGCGGAACTGACCTTCGAAAGCCTGCCGGGCGAGCGCTTTTACGGCACGGTGACGCTGATCAACCCCTATATTGACACGTCGACCCGCACTTTAAGCGCCCGCATCACCGTGGACAACGAGGCCGCGGGATTCAAGCTCAAACCCGGCATGTTCGCGCGGGTGATGCTGATCGAGGCGTCGGAGACCAACCCGCTGGTCATCCCGTCGGAAGCCCTTCGCTCCGACGGCACGGTGCTGGCCGTCCGCGAGGGCAAAATCGCCGTGCAGCCCGTTAAAATCGGCGTGGCCCGGGGCAGCGTGCTGACGGTAACCGAGGGCCTGGCCGCCGGCGAAGCGGTGGTAGTCTCCGGCGGAAACAACCTGAAGGACGGCGCCGCCGTGGAAGTGGTGCGGACGGAATGACGGCGCCGCGGGTTTTCGGGCCTTTCCTCCGGGACAGGTTCACGGCTTCTTTCCAAATTCTTAAAAACTGAGGGGTGAACAACCATGACGGAAAAATATCCTGTGGCCTATCTGGCCGCGCAGATAGAGCAGCTCGCCGGAAACAGGCAGAGGCGCCTTATGTCCCAATCCCGCCCTCACCAAGGCCAGGGAAAGATCGCCCTGCTGCTCTACGGCCTAGGCCCCCTGTCTCAGGCCGGCATCGCCCGCTGCCTTCAGCTGTCTCCCGCGACGGTCACTCTGACGGTCCGGCGTCTGGAAAAAGAGGGCTGCGTCTGCCGGAAAAGGGACCGCCTGACGAATCGAACGCAAATCGTGGAACTCACGGAAAAAGGCGAGGAATGCGCCCGCGCCGCCGCAAGGGCGTGGAGCGATGTCAACGCGGACATGACCCTCGGCTTCACAGAAGAGGACAAGCACACACTGTCCTGCCTGCTGCGCCGCGTGCGCGACAACCTATCCGGCACGCCCATGGACAACTTCGACGGCGCCGCCGCCCGGCTGTTCGGCCTGGAACCGGCGGCGGAAGCGCGCTAGCCCCCTGTAATACCAATTATCAATAGAACAGCTGAACTAACGTCCGGGGCCGGCCCGAGGAGCCATGCAGTCGCTAAAGACTATCTCGGCCTGTTCGGCCTGCCTATACTCGCTTGGTGGATACCCATCGGTTCGTCCCCTCCGTGCCCATTTTGTGTTTTTATTGCAAAGTAGTATAAAGGGCATATTCATCGATCGGCCTCACCGGCGGAACACAGGCGGCTCTCCCCTCCCAGAGAGCCGCCTGTGCTATAATTTTGAAAGACTTTTTTCGCACATCCCGCCGAGGAGCTGAGACTGTATGCCCATACCCACAAAGGAAATTTTCGCAGAGGCCCTTGAAAAGCTCATCTTAACGAAGGACATCGACCAGATCACCGTAAAGGACCTGATCGGCCAATGCCCTCTGTCGCGTTCGGCCTTCTACTACCATTTCCAGGATTTGGATGCCCTGATCCAGTGGATCCTCCAAAAGGACGTGGACCAGATCGTGAAGGAAAGTTCGGCGGCTTCAACCAGCCGCGAAGCGCTGCTGCCCTACGTGAACTATGTGGTCAAGCGGCAGAAGGTGCTGAGGCGGGCGCTGAACTCACCGCGCCGCGGGGCGATCGAAAAACTCATGTTCGACGGGACGCGGCGCTTCCTGACGGGCCTGCCGCCGCAGATCCTTCCCTTCTGTACGCGCCAGAGCAGCGAGGACAAGGAATTCCTCGTCAACTTCTACGCCTGCGCTGTGACAGGCCTGTGGATTTTAAACGCCGACACCCCCTCTCTGGACGCGGAGGCGCTGATCGACCGGCTGGAACGGCTGATCCTCCGCTGCAAATAATTTTTTTAATTACACAGAAAGGGCAAAGTGTGCAGCTTCTCCACACTTTGCCCTTTCTGTGTATAGCCGGATTTTTTCCAGGACTCTAAAATTCTTCTGATTAAGGCGGAAACTGCCGCCCGCAAAAACAGGAGGGCTTCACATGAAAAAAATAACCGTCTCCGTAAGGAGCAAACCTTATTTCTCCGCGCCACAGCGTTCCCACGGGACGCGCGGCGTTCTCACATCTCACGCGGATGCCGCGGGACAGCCCGAGCGCCCCTGGGACAAAAGGCAGCGCTGAAGCATGGACATCGCGCGCGCCAGTATCAAACGCAAATCGGTGGTGCTCTTCCTCTGCGCCCTGCTGGCAGCCTGGGGCACGGCGGCCTACCTGCAGATCGGCAAGCTGGAAGACCCCGCTTTTACGATCAAGACGGCCATCGTGACCACGGTCTATCCCGGTTCCACAGCCTACGAGACGGAACGGGAGGTCACCAGCCGCATTGAAGACGCAGTGCAGACCATGGGCGAGATCAAGCACATCCGCTCCCGCTCGGCGCCGGGGCTGTCCATGGTCTACGTGGACATTAAGGACAAATTCACCGAGGCTGAACTGCCTCAGATATGGGACAAGCTGCGTCAAAAGATCGCCGACGTGCAGCCCCAAATGCCCGCGGGATGTACCACGGTGGTCAATAACGACTACGGCGACGTGTACGGCCAGTATTACGCCCTGGTGGGCGACGGCTACAGCATGCGCGAGCTCTGGGACTACGCCGATTACCTGAGGAAACAGCTGGTGCTGGTCCCCCAGGTGGCCCGCGTGGAGATCGTGGGAGAACAGCAGGAAGCCATCTACGTGGAAACGCCACGGAGCAAAGTGGCCTCCTTCGGGCTCGATCCGAACTCGATCATCGGCATCTTCAGCCAGCAGAACCAGCTGAGCTCCGCCGGCAGCGCCTACATCGGCGAACGTTATTCCCGCCTGTCTCCCACGGGCGGCATCACTTCCGTGGAGGATATCGGGAGCCTGGTGATCGGAGGCCAGGGCGGAACGCTGCTTCGCCTGCGGGAAGTAGCCGATATCCGGCGCGATTACATGGATCCTCAGAGCTTCGTGATGCGCCGCAACGGGCGCACCGCCCTAGGCATAGGCATCTCCACGGTGACGGGCGGCAACGTGGTGGTCATGGGCGAGGCCGTGAAGCGCCGCCTCAAAGAGCTGACGGCCATGACGCCCGTCGGGATGGAACTTCAGGAGATCTACATGCAGTCCGACGAGGTGACCAGGTCCACCAACGACTTCGTCATCAACCTTGCGGAGTCCCTGGTCATCGTGGTGGGCGTGCTGCTGATCTTCATGGGCGTGAAAACGGGCGTCATGGTGGGCGCGGTGCTGCTGCTGACCATCGCCGCCACGCTCATCGTCATGAACGAAGCGGGCATTTTCCTCCAAATCGTGTCTCTGGCCGCGCTGATTATCGCCCTGGGCTCGCTGGTGGACAACTCCATCGTGGTGTCCGAGGGAATGCTGGTGGGCGTCCAGCGCGGGCACGCGGCGGCAGACGCCGCGTCGGAATCGGTAGAGAGCACCAAGTGGGCCATGCTGGGCGGCACCTTTATCGCTGTGCTGGCCTTCGTCCCCATCGGCCTGTCGCCCCACATGACGGGCGAATTCTGCCGCAGCCTCTATCAGGTGGTGGGCATCTCCATGCTGCTCAGCTGGCTGCTGGCGGTCACCGTCTCGCCGGTGCTCGGCGTCCTGGTGCTCAAGCCTTCGGCGGAGTCGGGAGACCCCTACGGCAGCCCGCTCTTCCGCGGATACAGACGCATGCTGGAATGCTGCCTGCGCCACAGGGCCTGCACAATCCTGTCCGTCCTCGCGCTGCTGGCGCTGTCCATAGCCATGTCCACGCGACTGGACCTCACGTTCTTTCCCGATTCGGGAAGCGCCTATTACACCGTAGACCTGTGGCAGCCCGAAGGCATCTCGCTCAAATCGCAGCTCGCAGTCACCCGCGAGCTGGAAGAGTACCTCGCCAAACAGCCCGAAGTGAAGAACGTCACGTCCTTCGTAGGCGGCGGCAGCCTGCGCTTCATCCTGACCTACCTGCCTGCCGATCCCGACAGCGCCTACTCGCAGATCCTCGTGGAAACCCACGGCGGCAAGTCTGTCCCATCGCTGATGGAAAAAACACAGAAATACATGAGAGAAAACATGCCCAACGTGGACGGTGCGTGCAAGGCCTTCGGAAAATGCGGCTACGGCACGAAAATCGAGGGCCGCATCTACGGCGAGGACCCCTCAGAGCTCCGCAGGCTGGCGGAACGGGTGCAGAAGATCGTGGAAGCCGACCCCGACCACAACTTCGTCAGGACCGACTGGCGCAATCCCGTGGAAGTGCTGCGCCCCCAGGTTATGGTGGACCAGATGCGCACCCTCGGCCTGACCCGGCCCCAGATTAACAGCGCCCTCCAAATGGCCACCAGGGGAATGCCCATCGGCGTTTTCCGCGACGGCGACCGCTCCATTCCCATCCTGGCGGCCGTGCCCGCCGACGAACGGGACCGGATCGACAGCCTGAGCGCGTTCCCCCTCTGGGCCCCCGCGGCGGGCAAGGCCGTCCCCCTGGGCACGCTGGTCTCCGGCCTCCGCACCGAGTATGAGGACAACATTGTCGTGGGGCGGGACCGTAGCCGCATGATCACCGTCGGCACCGAGATTCGTCCCGGCGCCAACGCCGAGAGGATGATCGCCCGCATGGAACCGGCGATCAGGGCCATCGAACTGCCCGTGGGCTACAGCTTCGAGTGGGGCGGCGAGAGAGAACTTCAAAACGAGGCCGTCTCGGCCATCGGCTCCATGTGCCTGCCCTGCCTGCTTTTGATGTTCACCGTCCTGGTCTTCCTGTTCAACGGCTTCAAACAGCCCCTGATCATCTCGGCCTCCATACCCATGATCCTGATCGGCGTGGTGCCGGGGCTCTATTTCATGAACATGCCCTTCAGCTTCATGGCCCTGCTGGGCGTGCTGAGCCTGGTGGGCATGATCGTGAAGAACACCATCGTGCTGCTCGACGAGGTGACCGCCGACTTTGCTGCGGGGAAGGACCACTACGCCACCATCGTGGACAGCGGCGTCAGCCGCCTGCGCCCCGTGTCCATGTCGGCGCTGACCACCGTGCTGGGCATGCTGCCCCTGGTCTGGGACGTGCTCTTCGCCCCCATGGCCGTCACCATCATGGCCGGCCTCACCGCCAGCACCGTCCTCACGCTGATCGTCATCCCCGTGATCACCGCCGCCGCCTATAAAGTGAAAAATCCTGAATAAAACAACAAGGAGAGAGCACAGCCGCAAAAAACGGCGCGCGTCCTCTCCTTTATTTATGTTCTCGGCCGCGGTTCATCAGGCCTCGCTCCATCGACACAAAACGGCTTTGCAAAACACCCGGGACAGCCTCCTGCGAAGATAACAAAGCGCAGAAAACAGCGGTGCTGCCGAGCGTCATCTCTGTTCGTGTTCCTTTTTCCAGGCCTTGATCTGTTCCAGGCGGGCTTTGTAGCGCGTTTCCAGGCCCTGTTCCGTGGGCCGGTAGTATTCGCGCCCCAGCAAGGAATCGGGCAGGCACTGCATGTTGGTCAGCTTGTCGGCGGCGTCGTGGGCGTACTGATAGCCCTTGCCGTAGTCCAGGTCCTTCATCAGCCGGGTGGGCGCATTGCGAATCACCAGCGGCACGGGTTCGGCCAGCTGGGTCAGGGCGTCTTCTTTGGCGCGCATGTAGGCCACATCCAGGGCGTTGGACTTGGGCGAAATCGACAGGTAAACCACGGCCTGGGTCAGATGGACAGAACATTCGGGCATGCCGATGAAATGGCAGGCCTGGTAAGCGGCCACGGCCTGTTCCAGAGCGCGGGGATCGGCCAGCCCTACGTCCTCGCTGGCGAAGCGCACGATGCGGCGCGCCACGTAGAGCGGGTCCTCGCCGGCCTCTAACATCCTGGCCAGCCAGTAGACAGCGGCGTCGGGGTCTGAGTTGCGCATGGACTTGTGCAGCGCCGAGATCAGGTTGTAGTGCTCCTCGCCTTTTTTGTCGTAGAGAAGCGACTTTTTAGAGAGGCACTGTTCCAACGTCTTTTCGGAGACCACCACGCTGTTCCCCTGCAGGTCGCCGTTCAGCACGGTCATCTCCAGCGTGGACAGGGCCGTGCGGGCGTCGCCGTTAGCAAAATTGGCGATCATGGACAGCATTTCAGGCTCCATGACCACGTTCTGGCCGCCGAAACCCCGGGGGTCTTTCAGGGCACGGCTCAGCAGCTCCGTCAAATCCTCGGCCGTCAGTGCCTGCAGCACGAAGACCTTGCAGCGGGACAGCAGAGCGCCGTTGATCTCGAAAGAAGGGTTCTCCGTGGTCGCGCCGATCAGGATGATGCTGCCCTTCTCCACGAAGGGCAAAAAGGCGTCCTGCTGGGCCTTGTTGAAACGGTGGATTTCGTCCACAAAGACAATGGTGGTCTCGCCGAAACGGCGGTTGTCGTCAGCCTGCTGCATGACCGTGCGGATTTCCTTGATGCCGCTGGTCACGGCTGAAAAGTCGATGAAGGAGGCCTTGGTCCGGTTGGCGATAATGCGGGCCAGCGTGGTCTTCCCCACTCCGGGGGGCCCCCAGAAGATCATGGAGGAAATGCGGTCGCTCTCGATCAGGCGGCGCAGCACCTTCCCTTCGCCCAGCAGGTGGGTCTGGCCCACAAACTCATCCAGGCTCTGGGGCCGCAGCCTGGCCGCCAGCGGCTGGGGAATCCTGCGCTCAAAAAGTGATTGCTGTTCCTGTTCCATACCTTCACTGCCTCCCTTCCTTGTTTTGTTTTACGGGTTCTATTATAGTGAAGATGCTGCAAATACGCCAGAGATCTTTCATCGCTCCAACCAAAAGCAATACGCTTCGCCGATTTTCTGGTATTATAGGAATGGATATACCATCTTACAGGAATGCACGTACAGAGGAGGCATGGCTGTGGATTTTCGCGAACTGCAGTATGTGATGGCTATTTATGAGGAAGGCAACATTACGAGAGCCGCCCAGAGGCTGCATATTTCCCAGCCCTCTCTGAGCAAGTTTCTGAGCGTCCTGGAAAAGGAAGAGGACTGTCCCATTTTCGACCGCAGCACCGCGCCCATCACGCTGACCGAATACGGGGAAAAATACGTCACCAACGCTCAGACCATTTTGAACCTCTCGGAAGACCTCAAGCTCTATAAAAAGGAATTGCAGGATATGGAAGTGGGTACGCTCCGCGTCGGCGTCACGGTGGCGCAGGCGCTTCTGGCCATTCCTAGGGTGCTTCCCTTATTTTCCGCCCGCTACAAGGGCGTCAGGGTCAGCGTGACCGAAGGCAAAAGCTCTGAACTGAAGGACCGCCTGCTGCGCGGCAAGCTGGATTTTATCATCATGGACGGGCCGACGGACTTGCCCCAGATCACCAACGAGCTGCTCAAAAACGAGCGTTTTTACCTGGTCACGCCACCGGGCTATCTGCCCGAGGGGCCGCGCACCTTCGAGTTCGCTTTGCAGCACCTCACGCCCGACATGATGAAATTCGTGCTGCTCCATCACGACCAGCGTTTCCGCGTGATGGCCGACGCGATCTTCTCGGAGTACGGCATCGTGCCCCATGTGGAACACGTGACCCAGATGTCCACCGCCGCGGTCAAGCTCTGCGTAGCCGGCATGGGCATGACCTTCGTCAGCTCTCTGGTGAAAAACAATTTCCTCTGCGAGAAGGAGCCGGACTATTACATCATGGACGGGCGCTTCGTCAACCCCGTCACGGCCGCCTACCGGAAGAACGGCTACCTGCCCCGCTCGGCCCGCCCCTTCATCGACCTGTTCAAAGAATGCCTTTCCTGCCCCGAGATAGATAAATAAAACAAACGTAAACTTTGACGCCACATCGTCTTCTCTTTAACATAACAGAGAGAACAAAATACGCAAAAATCAAGCTGTTATAAGCTTTCATAACAGCTTGATCTAACTCTTTAAAATTAAATCATTTCATTTTAGACGAGTATAGCCTCCGGTTATGCAAGTATAAATAGCAAGTATTTGACAAAAAGTGGGTTTCATTTAAAAATAATGCCGTACAAAGAAAGGGGAAAGAGCCCTTCTGTATGGTTTTATTTTTCTGGCCCATATTTTACTTGTAGGAGGAAATACCATGATTTTTGATCTGCCGCCCATTTTAGGTTTCCTGCCGCTGCTGCTCTACATTATCCTGATGCTCCGCGGCAAGGATATGAACGTGTCGGTGCTGCTCTGCGTCATCCTGGGAGCCGTCCTGACCGGCGAGAGCGTCACTGGATTCGGGGCCGTGCTCCAGAAGTCCCTGAGCTCCTTCCTGTCTCTGATCGGTTTTATCATCGTCCTCGGCGCCGGGCTGGGCGAAGTGCTCAGCGAGACCCGCGTCGCCCATAACATCGTCCACTACGTCATCGGCCGCAGCAAGCTGAAATCGAAAAAACAGGCCATCCTCGTGGCCATGCTCACCTCCACCGCGCTGGTGAGCATGCTCGGCACTCTGGCCGGTTCCAACGCCATCATCGCTCCCATCATCATCCCCATCGTCGCCAGCCTGGGCATCACGCCCAGCACGCTGGGAGTGATTCTCCACGGCGCAGGAGCCACGGGCCTCTACATCGGGCCCTTCGTTCCCCCCGTGGTCACCATCATGGGCCTTACGGGCCTGAGCTACGGCGAGTTCCTGCTCAACGCCGGCATCCCTCTGGCGATCATCGTGTGGGGCAGCACCTTCTTCGTGGCCTGCCGCACTCAGAAGCTGACCGAGGGCAAGATCTCCTACACCGAAGCGGACTCCGTGGCCACGGACTTCAAAGTCACGCCCCAGATCAAACGCGCCACGCTGACCTTCCTCGCCACCATGGCGGTCATGCTGGCCTACGGCATTTACGCCCACGCCGGCGCGTCCTACGCCATCGTGGTCATGCTGACGGCGGCGCTCACCACGGGCATCGCCGCCGGGCTGGGACTGACGGACTCCCTGAAGACTCTGGTCAAGGGCAGCTCCAAGATGTACTGGATGTTCTTCATGTTCGTGCTCTTCGATCCTTTCCTGAACTACGTGGCCAAGTCGGGCGCCTTCAACGCCATCGCGGCCTACATGCAGCCCCTGATCGACAAGGGCGGCGACGTGGCCTTCCTGATGATCAGTTCCGCCATCGGCGTCTTTGGCATCTCCGGCGCTGGCGTCGCCCAGGCTCAGATCACCCACGAGCTGTTCCTGCCCCTGGTCACGAGCATGAGCATCCAGATGGGCATCTGGTCGCTGATCGTCCTGGTGGCCTGCCAGGTCACGTTCTTCGTCACGCCCACCGTGGACATGGTCGGCCAGATGGGGCTGGCCCGCTCCAACGACATCAAGGCCATGCTGAAAAACGGCTGGGTCATCACGGTCATCACTTTCATCTACGTGTTCGTCCGCGCTCTGATCTACGCGGCATAACGATTCAGGGCCGCTCCCTTTCAAAGTGGGCGGCTCTTTTCTTTGAATAGGGACAGGAGCTGCGGCATGTTCAACCTTTCACCAGAGGCATTACAGGAACTGAAGGCATTCCGGAAAGAAATCCACCGACATCCCGAGCTTGGCTACACCGAAAAGGGCACTACGGACAGGATAGAAAATTTTTTGCGGGATCACGGAGTCGCGTTCCATCGTTTTGAAAATCTCACGGGCGGATACGCGCTGATCGACGCGGGCGGGGACCGGACGCTCGGCTTCCGCTGTGATATCGACGCGCTGCCTTTGACGGAGAACACGGGCGTGGATTTCGCGTCTCAGACGCCGGGAATCATGCACGCCTGCGGGCACGACATGCACACTGCCATCGGCGCGGGGCTGGCGGTCGCCCTGAATCAGAATAAAGGCCTCATGCACCGCAGCGCGGTGGTGCTCTTCCAGCCCGCTGAGGAGTGCAACCCGCGCGGCGGCGCGAAGCCGGTCATCGAGACGGGCTTCCTGAAAAATTTGAAAATCTCGGAGATGTACGGCATGCACGTCTGGCCGTCGCTTCCCGTGGGGACGATCGCCCTCAGGGCGGGGACGCTGATGGGCGCGTCGGACCATTTCCGCATCGAGATCGGCGGGAAAAAGTCCCACGCGGCGGAGCCTCACCGGGGCGTGGATGCCATTTCCATCGCGGCGCAGGTCTATACGGCGCTTGTGCACCGCCTGAGAAGAGAGGTCTCACCCTTTTCGGGGTCGCTGGTCTCCATCGGCGGCTTCAACTCCACGGGGCGCTACAACGTGATCTGCGACCATGTGACGCTTGAGGGGACGCTCCGTTCGACCGACGCCCAGAGCCGCGACCACGTGCGCGCCAGGATCCCCGAGATCGTCCGCCATATCGCCGAGGCCGAAAGAGGCAGCGCGGAAGTCTTTCTCGACAGCGGCTTTGGGATCGTGGACAACGACAAAGGGCTCTTCGAGAGCTTCTCCAGCTTCGCGGCCGAGCGCCTGGGCGACGACAAGGTCAAGCGGGACATCACGCCCAGCATGATCGGTGAGGATTTTTCGGTCTTCTGCGCCGAAGTGCCGTCGCTCTACTGCTTCATGGGCTGCGATTGTCCCTATCCTTTGCACAGCGACCGCTTCATCCCCCAGGAAGGCTGCCTGGAAGCGGCGGTCAATTTATTCTCGAATTACTTTCTGAACCGAAAATTTTGAAACACAGAAGAAGGTGCTTACAGATGTTCAAACTTGAAGAAGCTACGCTCAGCCAGGTGCAGGCCGCTTTCGAGTCGGGGGAGCTCACGTCCTTCGACCTCACGGCCGCCTATTTGGAGCGCATCGCCGACATCGACCAGTCGGGCCCCAAGCTCAACTCGGTCATCGAGATCAACCCCGACGCCCTATTCATCGCCGAGGCCATGGACCGCGAACGGAAGCTCAAGGGCCCGAGGAGCATCCTGCACGGCGTGCCGATCATGGTCAAGGATTGCTTCAACACCCACGACAAGATGCACACCAGCGCGGGTTCCATCACGCTGGCGGACAACTTCGCGCCCTACGACGCCACGGTTGTCGCCAAGCTGAGGGAGGCCGGGGCCGTCATCCTGGGCAAAACCAACATGACCGAGTTTGCCAACTACATGACCAAGCAGATGAAAAACGGCTACAGCAGCCGCGGCGGCCAGGTCATCAGCCCCTATAACCCCGAGGGCAACACCTGGGGCTCCAGTTCCGGTTCGGCCGTCGCCGTTTCCGCCAACCTCTGCATGGGGGCTTTGGGCGCCGAGACCAACGGCTCGGTCATCTGGCCGGCCCACAACAGCGGCGTGGTGGGCATCAAGCCCACGCTGGGCTCGGTCAGCCGCCACGGAATCATCCCCATCACCACGGCCCAGGACGTGGCCGGCGTGATGGCCCGCACCGTGGAGGACGCGGCGGCGCTGCTGGGGGCCATCACCGGAACCGACGAGCGCGATCCTTCTACCTGGAGCCGCGACGGCCAGGTCTACGACGACTACCGCCAGTTCCTCGACGCCGAGGGGCTCCGGGGCCTGAAGGTGGGCGTCAACAAGGGGACCTACGACGAACTCAGCGACGAGCAGAAGGAGCTGGGTGAAAAAGCCTACGCCGCCCTCGAAAAAGCGGGGGCCCAGCTGGTATACGGCTGTGACCTGGGACGGCTGCGCTGCGATTACGAGGTGAAATTCTACGAGTTCAAACAAAGCATGGATTACTACCTGTCCACATGCAGCCCCAAGACCCGGGCGAAGACGCTGAAGGACATCGTGGACCTGAACAACGAGCGTCCCGACCTGGGGCTGAAGTACGGCCAGTCCATCCTCCTGGACACGCTGCAGAAGAGTACGGGCCGCCTGATCGAACCAGAATACCTGCGCAGCCGCGCGGCTTACCTGAAAAAAGCCCGCGACAACGGCGTGGACCGCGTCATGAACGAGGCCGGCGTGGACGTCTACGTGACGCCGGGACTTTCCGACGCGTCGCCCATCTCGGGCTATCCTTCGATCGTGGTGCCCATCGGCTTCATGTCCGACAGCATGCCCTTCGGCCTGACCTTCGTGGGGCGTCCTTTCGGCGAGCCGCTTCTGATCAAGGCCGCCTACGCCTTCGAGCAGGTCATGAAAGGCCGCCGCGCCCCCCTATTCAAAGAGAGGGGCGGTTCCCAGGGCTCCGAGAACAGGCCCTGGGCTTCCACGCTGGTGGGCAGCATCAATTAGAACGCCCTGCCCTCGCAGGAGCGAAAGCGCCGGGATCTCGCGACGAGATCCCGGCGCTTTCGTTCCTGCGGATATGCAGGGTCATACTCTTTCGCATCTAAACGGCTTAATTAGAGACCGGGGCCGATCCGGGAGGCATCCAGCCGCTAAAAACTATCTCGGCCTTCGGCCTGCCCATGCTCGCTTGGTGGATACCCCCCAGGCCGTCCCCTCCGGGGCCATTTTGTGTTTTTATCGCAAAGTATCAGAGGGCCATTCTCATTTATCGAGGCGTTACGCCTCTCGCGCCTCTTTTGCGACAGTTTTTTCAAGCCGGTTGCCCTTGTATTTCCCGAGAGCCATCGTACCTGCGCAATGAAAGCCCAGAGATTCATACCACCGGTTCAGTTTCTCGTTGCCGGCGCTGCAGTCAAGGCGCAGAGCCGTCTGGCCCATGCGGGCGGCGCGGGCCTCGCAGAGGCGCAGCAGCGCCGCGCCCGCGCCCTTTTCCCCCTCATCGGCCACTAGGTTGTGGACGTAGCAGGCGTCCCGGCCGTCGGGCCAGCGCTCGTCCCTGTTTTTCAGGATCGCGGCGGCCACGGGCGCGCGGCCGCCGGCACGCCTCAAGACCCACAGCCGGCCTTGACGCTGATAGCCGGCGAAATACTCCAGAGGATAGTATTTCAGATAGTCCGTCACGTTCCACTGGCGGATCCCACAGCGGTCCATCCAGCGGATCCGCGCGGCGATCAGCGCGAAAACGGCGGAGACGTCGCCTGCCTCCGCCGGTTCGAGAAGGTATTTTTCGCCGTCGCAGCCCTCTTTCAGCGGCAGCTCCCGCTCGAGCGCCGCCAGCACTTCGCCGAAGTCATGAAAATGGAAATCGGCCCGCGCGTCGATTTCCGCCCTGTCGGGATCGGAATAGCGGTCGTACATGGCGGCCACCTGGAGCCCGGCGTTCTTCGCCGCCTCCACGCCGATCAGCGAGTCGTCAAAGACGAGGCACTGGTCGGGGACGGCTCCGAAATCCTCCATGGCCCGAAAGAAAACCTCGGGATTGGGCTTGATCTCCCTCACGTCCTCGCGGGTATAGACCGCCGAAAAATATTCGTCCAGAGGGGCTTTTTTCATGATGTTCACGTTGGAGGTGCGGTAGATATTCACGCTGCGCTGTCCCGTGGTGGTGGTGATAACCAGCGTCAGGCCGCGGCTTTTCAGCTCCTTCAGGGCCCTCGCGGCGCCCTCTTTGTAGTCGATCACTTCCGTGAGGTATTTCCCCGAAATCTGGTAACGCCGGGCGATGATCTCCTCCGCCGATAGCGATGAGCCGTAGGCTCTGCCAAGGGCGCGGCAGTATTCCAGATAGGGGTTGGCGGCGGCGCTGAACTCCCTCAGCAGCTCGTCGCGCCGGGCCTGAACGGCCTCTTCCGCCTCGGTCCCGCCAAGGAAAGCGATCAGGTCCTGATCCACCCGGTTCCAGACGCCCACCGATTCGATCAGCGTCCCGTCCAGGTCAAAAAAAAGAAATCTCTTGTCTTTGAACATCTCTATTTCCTCCTGCCGCAGCGACTCTTTTATAGGTTTTCACATAAAGTACCATGAAATTGATCGCTTTTCAAGAATACATTGTGGCCCTTTCTGGTATGTTAAGGTAGAAGAATTTTTACGTTTCGCCTATAATCAGCCTATAATGATTTTTATCAAACAAAAAAAGGAGACCTGTTCCATGAAATGCTATATGTGCAAAGACAGCCCCTGCGGTAAAGGCGAGCCCTGCGTCGCCATCGATTCGCGCCCTCTCTACGACGAGGTGGACCAGAAGCTCATGAAGGTGGCCGCAGCGGTGGAAGCCGACTATTACTGTCAGATGTGCCGCGTGGACGAGATCATGGAGTTCTGCCGCCGCATGGGCTACAAGAAGATCGGCATCGCCAACTGCACAGGGTTCCAAAAGGAAGCCAAGGTCTTCGCCGGCCTGCTGAGCAAGGAATTCGAGGTCTACTCGGCCTGCTGCAAGATCGGCGGCGTCAGGAAGGCCGACATGGGGCACGAGGAGCGCCCCTGGCTGGGCTGCACGTCTTGCAACCCGGCGGAACAGGCCCGCAGCCTGGAGCAGGCGGGTACGGAGTTCAACGTGATCCTGGGGCTCTGCGTGGGGCACGACTCGGTGTTCATGCGCCACTCAAAAGCCCCCTGTACCGTGCTGGCTGTCAAGGACCGCCTGCTGGGCAACAACCCGGCGGTGGCGCTGACCTGCGACTACATCATCAAGGGGCTGGGAAAGCGGCATCAGCCGAGAACCGAATAGGCAGGACTGAGAGACGTGAAGGGATTCCATGTTCCGGCGCTCATCTTGGCGGCGGCGATCCTGGCCCTGCCGCAGCCCGCGCGAGCGGAGGCTGAACTGACGAGAAGGACCGTCGTGCTCCGCAACGACACGGAAAGGGTGGTTTCCGTCGTCCTGGGTTATCCAAGCGAACATCATTTTGGCGTCGCCCACGGCTGGTACAGGGTGGATCCCTACAGCGAGCGCAGAATCACCCGGCCGGACGTCTGCGTTGACCCCGATTCCCCCCGGACGCCTCTCTATTTTTACGCAAAATCGGGCATTCGGAGATGGCAGAGACGCATCGACCTTGACAGCTCACTGGACGGAATGAGAGTCATCGTCGCGACAAAGGCGGCCTTTGTCACCTACGAGAGCACATCCGGCTGGGAACACCTCACCGTTGGCGGCCGTGAAGCCGATGAAAGCGTCGCCTCCGAAGAGGTCGCCTTCAGGACGAAAAACGACTTCAGCGGCACGCTGATATTTACGGCCTCCGGCCAGAACGGCGAAAACGGCGACACGCTCACGGCCCTTGCCGACGTGGTGGAGAGCATGAGAAAGACCGTGAGGCTTCGAAACGCGACGGGAAAGGATGTCAGCGCCGCTCTGGCGTACTCTCAGGACGGGGGCAGCATGGCGGCCCGCGGCTGGTTCAACCTGAAACCCTGGCAGACGCGGGAGATCGTCCTGAACGGCGTCGACAGGAGAGAGGACGCCCAGCTCTGGTACTACGCGAAATCAGGCGCCAAACGCTGGCAGGGCGACGACTACGGCGATTCAACGTCCATACCCATACCGCCCCACAGAGCCTTTTTGACGCGGTTCATCAACAGTTCGCTCATCCTGGCTCTCGACTCGCCCCAGTGGATCGTGGAGATCAATAAACTCTGGTACCAGTATCAGCCCGACGGCGACTTCGCCGGAAAGTGGCTCCGGCAGGTCGAGGATTATGGAAACGAGACTGAGGAAATCGATACCGTCTATTTCCTGCCCGCGGAAGAGGGATTTTACGGCACCGTCACTTTCGCCGGCGATTAGCCCTTTTTCCCCGGATACAAAGAAACGAGCCGCGGCGCCCTTTGTAAGGCGCCGCGGCTCGTTTCTTGAGGAATAGGGGAACTGATAAACCGAGGCTGTCCGAAACCGGCCCGGGGGCGTTGATCCGCTTCGGACGGGCTTGGCCTTCGGCCTGCCCATCGCCTGGCGGAGACTCTCCGTGGCGTCTTCTCGAAGAATGGTCATTATTTCGGTCGATAAGCGGCATGGGCAAAGAACTCGAAAGAAGCTTTCAAAAATGTTGGCCAGCGCGGCGTATGATCATAGGCCGCGCTGGCCAACATTTTTTTGCCGCGCCGGGGCTTTTATCCCAGCTGGTCCACGTCGTAAATCTTCAGCCCAGCGCGGAGCGCCGCGTGCTGGAGGTGAATGCGCACCGCAGCGCGGCTTCTCTCTGGGTCCCTCGCGAAAATCGCCTCCACGATCTGCCGATGTTCCTGGCGCACCACATCGGTACGGCAGGGGTCCATCAGCGTGTGAAGCCTCAAATCTCCCGAAAGCGCCCTCATCTGCCCATAGAGAAAGGAGAGGAACTCCACATAGACGGGATTGTGGCTGCCCTGGGCGATGGCCTGGTTGAAGAGGGCGTGCGGGATGGTCCCGGGATCGTGCCGCTTCACAGCTTCTTCCATGGCCTGGAACTGCTTTTCCAGCTCCGCCAGGTCGGCTTCGCCGGCGCGGATCGCCGCGAGGGCCGCCGCTTCCGCCTCCAGGCCGCAGCGCATTTCGTAAAGGTGATTCACCTCGACTTTGGAGCACTGTGAAAAAATATCGCTCACGCGAAAAGCCTGGCGCTCCCTCAGATCGTTGACGACCATTCCGGATCCCGGCTGGCTCGAGAGGATCCCGTCGTATTTCATGCTGGCCAAAGCCTCGCGAATCACCGTGCGGCTGACGCCGTACCGCTTCATCATCTCCGCTTCCGAGGGGAGTTTGTCCCCCGCCGCGAAAGTCCCGCTGCGTATTTCCTGAAGCAGGAGAACCGCTACTTGCTGAGAAAGCGGTTTTTGCTTGACTACCTGAAAAGGCGGCTCTTTTGTGGCCGGATTCTCCATAAACTGTCCTCCTTCGTCTTGCGCGATGGGACTATCATACACCATCGCGTCTTTTTTGAGAAATATTTATTAAAAAAACAGGGTTGACAAAGCTGTACGACAATACTATCATACGATTCGAAGTCCATGGGCATCGCAGCTTTACACCACAGGGAAAGGCGAGGTTTGAGAAAATGAGCGTAACGAATCAGCGGCTTTTGGAATTGGCTCGAGAGCAATATGACTTTATGGTAAGGATACGAAGAGATCTTCACCGTCACCCCGAAGCGTCCACCAAGGAGTTCAGGACGCAGCAGATCGTGATCGACGAACTCAGAGCCATCGGCGTCACGGAGATCAAGAAGTATTTCAACACCGGCGTGGCCGCGGTAATCCGCGGAACAAAGCCCGGCAAGACTCTGGGTATCCGCGCCGACATGGACGCCCTGCTGATGGACGAGGCTTCGGGGCTGCCTTTCGCCTCGGAAAACCCGGGGGTCGCCCACGCCTGCGGGCACGACGGCCATACGGCCATGCTCCTGGGAGCGGCGCGCGTGCTGTGGCAGATCAAGGACGAGCTGAGGGGCAGCGTAAAGCTCATCTTCCAGCCCGCCGAGGAAAACGGCCCGCAGGGCGGCGGGGCCCAGTACATGATCAAGGAAGGCGTTCTGACCGACGAGCCGGCCGTGGACTTCATGACGGGGCTGCACACCAACAACCGCTATCCCGTGGGTACGCTGGCCAGCCGCAGCGGCCCGACCCACGCTGGGTCGGACCCCATCTATCTGAACATTTACGGCAAGGGCGGCCACGCCTCGACGCCCCATCTGAACAAGGATCCCATCGTCGCCGCGGCGTACATCATCACGGCTTTGCAGACCGTGGTGTCGCGCAACGTGAACCCCTTCGACAACGCCGTGGTCGGCGTCAGCATGATCCAGGGCGGCACGCGCCACAACATCGTGCCTGAGCAGGTCCATATCCGCGGCACCATACGGACTTTCAAGGAGGACGTGCGCAAACTGGTGGGGCAGAGGATCACGGCGATCGTGAACGACGTGGCCGACGCGATGGACGTCCGGGCGGAGCTGGATATCCGGTGGAATTACGGGCCCCTCGTGAACGACGCGGCCATGTACCCGCACGTGCGGGCCTGGCTTTCGGACCTGGTGGGCATCGACCACTACGTCGACCAGGAGTTCCCCAACACGGGCGGCGAGGACTTCTCCTATTTCGCCGCGGCCGTCCCTTCGGTCTACTTCTGGCTTGGATCCCAGGCCGACGACGGAGTGGTGATCAGCCCGCACAACCCCGCTTTCACCTTCAACGAAAAGGCCTTGCCCTACGGAGCCGCGGCCTTCTCGAAGATCGCCCTGCAGTATTTGAACGAAGAAAGCTAAAAATACAGAAAGGTGGCGTCCCCTATGAATTCAACCACGTCCATTCCGCAGGAACAAAAGAAAGGCATCGTACGTTTTTTCGCTTTTATCGAACGAGTCGGCAATAAGCTTCCCCACCCCATGTGGATTTTCGTGATCCTGATCGTCACCACGCTGGCACTCTCCCACGTCCTGGCGAACATGGGGCTCACCGTCAAGTTCCTTCAGGCCAACAGCAAGGGGCAGATTTCCGAGAAACTGGTCGCCGTGGTCGACCTCCTTTCGAAAAAAGAATTTGCCAATATCTTCGCCAATTTCACCAAGAACGTACTGAGCAACGCCGTGCTCGGCAACGTGATCACCATCTCGATGTTCATGGTTCTGGCGGAGGCCACGGGATTTTTTGACGCGGCGCTGAGAAAAATGCTTCTGGGCGCGCCGCGCGTCATCATCACCTACGCTCTGGCCCTGATGGGGATCTGCGCGAACATCGCCGGAGACGCCGGCAACATCCTGGCGGCGACGCTGGGGGCCATGGTGTTCAAAGCCATCGGGCGCAACCCCATTATCGGGATCATGACGGCCTTCGCCGCCGCGTCGGCGGGCTACACCGCCAACCTGGCCATCGCCAACCAGGACGTGACGCTGGCCATCACCACGGGGTCCATCGCCGCGGGGCTGGGCTTCGAGGGGTTCCATCCTCTGATCAACTGGTATTTCCTGGCGTCGTCCACGCTGATCCTCGCGCTGGTCTGCACGGTCATCTCGGAAAAGATCGTCACGCCGCTGGTCGGCGATTTTCAGACCGAAGCCGACCTCTCGGCCATGAAAAAGTTCGAGCTGAACGCCGACGAAAAACGAGGCCTGCGCTACGCCTGCGCCGCGGCCCTGCTGTTCGCCGCATTCCTGCTCTGGGCGACGGTGCCTGAAAAAGCCCTTTTCAGAAACGCCGACGGCACGCTGCTGCCAAAGTCAAAGCTGATCACGTCCATTCCGGTGCTGGTCGCCCTTTTCTTCGGCATGGTGGGCGGCGCCTACGGCTTTGGAAGCCGGTTCATCAAGAGCTGGAACGAGATCCCCAAGATCATGCAGAAGGGGCTGGCGCGCGTGGCCTCGATGATCCTGATCCTGGCCATCATGTCCCAGTTCGTGGAGCTTTTCAAAAGCTCGAACCTGGCCACCATCCTGTCCGTCCATGGCCAGGGCTTCCTGGAGTCCATCAACCTGAAGGGGCTGCCTCTGCTTTACGTCTTTATCCTGCTGGTCACCTTCATCAACTTCTTCATGACCAGCGGCTCCAACAAGTACTTTATCCTGGCTCCCATTTTCGTGCCCATGTTCGCCTATCTGGGAATCCACCCCGCGCTCACCCAGATCGCCTATAGGATCGGAGATTCCTGCACCAACAACATCTCCCCGCTGTCGTCCACGCTGCCCATAGCGATCGCGCTGGTGGAGGAGTACTGGGACGAAAGCCGCTCGGACAAACCGGGGCTGGGGACGATCATCTCCTATCAGCTTCCCTTTTCCATCGGCTTCCTGATCGCCTTCGCCGTCATTCTGAGCGTCTTCTACCTGTTCAATATCCCTCTGGGCCCCGCTATCCCTCCGATGCCGGGCCACCTTCTCAGGTAGGGTTGATTCCATCCCATCAGGGGCTTCCCTGAAATCCCGTTTTTCCATACAAAAGGAGAGGTCTATCTTGAAAGAAATTTTAATGGCGCGCGGAGCCAGGACGCTCGTCGATACCTGTACTTCCGTCAAGCCCAATGAAAAAGTGCTGGTGGTTACTGACATGACCAAGGTTTCCGTCGCCCGGGCTGTCGCCGCGGCCGCCTATGAAAGGGGCGCCGACGTGGTCATCTCCGTCATGGAGCCGCGCAAACGCGCGGGCGAGGAACCGCCGGCGCACGTGGCGGCCGCCATGATGGCGGCTGACGTGATATTCTCCCCCGTCAGCTTCTCGATCACGCACACTCACGCCGTCAAGAACGCCGTAGAAAAGGGCGCGCGCGCGATCGTCATGACCGATTTTACGGAAGAACTCATGATGGGAGGCGGCATCAACGCCGACTTCCAGGCTTTGAAACCGGTCTGTCAGAGAGTAGCAGGGGCCTTCGCCGCGGGCAAAAGCGTCCGCGTTACCACGCCGGGTGGCACCGACCTGAAACTGGACGCCACAGGCCGGCGGGGCAACTCGCTCTACTGCGTGGTGGAGCCGGGGCAGTTTTCCACGGTTCCCACGGTGGAGGCCAACTTCTCGCCGGTGGAGGACAGCGCCGAGGGGCGCATCGTCTGCGACGCCTCGATTCCCTACCTGGGCATCGGCGTCATGAGGGAACCGCTGGTGGCCGAGGTGAAGGGCGGGTACATCACCAGCCTCTCCGGCGGCGGGGTGCAGGGCGACACGCTGCGCCGCAACCTGGAAAGCCAGGGTGACCCCAACGTCTACAACATCGCCGAGCTGGGCCTGGGGCTGAATCCCATGTGCCGTATGTGCGGCATCATGCTGGAGGACGAAGGCGTCCTGGGAACGGCCCATATCGGCATCGGCACCAGCATTACCCTGGGGGGGACGAGAAAGACGCCCATCCATTACGATCTGATCATGTGGAATCCCACGGTCACCGTAGACGGGCAAGAGATTATCCGCGGGAAAGAAGTCCTCATTTAACGGGAAGTAATACTATGGAAGGCGCCGGCCCAAGAGAAGCCGGGGCCGCAGGCTGCGCATGAGCGCCCAATGGGGCCCGAACCTGTCCGAAGCGGAACCGGTTTTCTTCAGGCCGGCCCTGGACGTTAATTCAGCTATTTTACCGGAAATGAGTATATTATTAATTTCCCATTGACGCGCTTAATATCAAATTGAAGAGCCACGTCAAAAGATTTCAACGTAAAGATACTGTGTTTTTTGTCAAGGGCCAACAGGCAAGAAAATACAAAATAAGAGATAACACAAATCTGAAGCTGTAAGAATCGCTAACTTTACAGCCA
>SFDM01000046.1 GCA_004558205.1 Pyramidobacter piscolens | reverse complement strand
CTGTTTTTTATTTTACAACAAAACTATCTTTTTTGCCACCGCGGCTCCGAACCTGAAGGGCTCTCCCCGGCCTGTACAGGCAGATTTGCACCGAAACGCCGGATCAAAAGATTTCAGCGCGGAGGAAAGCAAAAAACTGAATCGCTGGACACACTGATGCTAATTCCCTATTGACATGCTTAATATCAAATCGAAGAACCGCGTCAAAAGATTTCAACGTAAAGGGCGCAAAGGTTCACAAAGGAAAACCTTGAAAGACTTTTAGAACCGCAAAAATTAATCAAAACATATAAATTATCATCACAGTAATTCGTTTTTTAGTTTATTCCTTCCTCCCGTTCTTTCGTTTTTTAACCCGACGCGCCGGGGCATTTTCATTTCCGACCCTGGAGCTCCTCCCCCGGCTCCCCCTCTTTGGACGCCGCGCCATAAAAAAAGGTCCCCTCAGGTCAGAATCAAGCCACGGCTGTCCAAAGGAGGCGCACACGCCTCCCTTGCGTACAGCTGGCTATCCTCTGATCTGACGGAGGACCCTATAGTTTTGCGCGGCCCGCTTCCGCAGGCCTTGCCTTTTACACCTTTCACTATTCGTTTTTTTTGTTCAGCGGGCGCCCAACACCCTTTATGTTTTTTTACCGGCTAATTGCAAACTCATTATATCCCAAAAACGTCAAGAATAATATTCTTAAACTTTGTTTATATGTTCTCAAAAAACTGAATTCATCAAATATAAAAGAGTTTCTCCTGCGCATAGAGAGGCGCTTCCGCCTTCCGCGCGGCTCCAGCCCCTGTTCGCCCTTTCTTCTCCATTTCCGAGTTCGCCCGGTTTCTGGAGAAAGGGCGTTTCCCCCTTGCTTTTCCGAAAGGAACCTGTATAATGAATTCGATATAGGGGCGAAAGCTCCCATAAAATGAATAGGAATCGGCAAAGCAGGCGGAAACCTGTGACGCAAAGCTAGAGGGCCGGACCCCGCGAGGGGAGGCAGCCAGTTGCATGAAGACCTGGTCTTTATCGCTCCCCTTTAGCTGCCGCGAAGGGGAGTTTTTTATATCCCCGGCTTTGCCCGGTATTTCAATTTAAACGGCGCTGGTTTCGCGCCGCGCGGCCAAAACAGGCGAAAGCCTGCGACGGAAAGCTAAAGGGCCTGACCCCGGAAGGGAATGGCAGTCAGTTGCGGATTTGACCCCTAAAGTCATCCTCAGCGCCCTTTATGTGAAAGCATAAAGGGCTTTTTTTGAGAGGAGCTTCACCATGAAAAAACAGATCGGGCTTTTCGCGGCCCTGTGCGCGTTCATCGCCGCCGCGTCCGCCGCCTGCGCGGCCACCCCGGAAGAGATCGCCGCCGAAGTGGAAGTTGGGAAATACGTGGCGGCCCAGTTCGCGAGGGAAGTTTGCTTCACAGCCACCCCCGCCGACGTCCAGAGGGTTTTCGAAAAACTGATCGTCGGGCTTGAAAGACCTCTCCCCTACAACCTGAAGGTCATCAAGGACAAGAACCCCAACGCTTTCTGCATCCCCGGCGGCACGATCTACATCACCACGGGAATGATCAAGTTCGTCCGCAGCGAGGACGAGCTGGCGGCGGTCCTCAGCCACGAGCTGGTTCACGCCAACAGGGCGCACCTGGTCGCTCAGATCGAGCGCGGCCAGAAGGTCACTCTCGCCGCGTTGGTGGCGGAGCTTACGGGTTCCAAAAAAGGGGCCGCGAGGCTGCTCAACAGGGTCGCCAAAGCCACGGCGGACAGCTCGGCAAGCTACGAGATGGAGCGGGAGGCCGACACGCTCAGCCTTCAGATCCTCCAGAGGGCCGGTTACTCGGTCAACGCCCCGCTTTCGCTCATGGAAAATATCGCGAGCAAGTTCGCGAGCGCTTCAAAAAAGTCGGGAACTCACCCTGTGATCGCGACGCGGATCGCTTCTCTCAAAGCGGCGATCTCCCAGCTTTAATCTTTCCCATAAAAACTGAACACTCAGCAAAGCAGATGAAAGTCTGCGACGCAAAGCTACAGGGCCTTTAAAATGGCAGCCAGCTGCGGTTCCTCAACTCCCAAGTTGACTCGGCAGGCTCTTTGCGTACGATTCGCAAGGCGCTTTTTTTGTACTTTTGAACGGCACCGGATTCGGCAACAAGAACAGCGTCACCTTCGGCAAAACAGGCGAAAGCCTGCGACGCAAAGCTACAGGGCCTGTAAAATGGCAGCCAGCTGCGGTTCTTGACACCATAGGTCAAACACAACTTTGACAAGAACCGCCCCGGACACCCCGGGTCGTGAAACACCCTATAAAAAAATAAGAAAGGGGAGCTTTCCGCAGATCTGCGGGAAGCTCCCCTTCTTCTTATACTATACTACTTTTACTATACTACTTTACAATAAAAACGCAAAATTGGCACGGGGGGATCCACCAAGCGAGCGTGGACAGGCCGAAGGGCGAGATAGTTTTTAGCGGCTGGATGCCCCCCGGGTCGGTCCCGGTCTCCAATTAAGCCGTTTAGCTGCGAAAGAGTATTATTCTTGTTATTTGAGTCATGCCCCGTCCAAGAACGGCCGGGGCGGCCTCCGCCTATTTCTTTTCAACGCCCAGCATACGGCGCGACAGGACGCTCAGATCGTCGCCCAGCTCATAGACGATAGGCGCGGCGTTGGGAATCTCCAGTTTCTGAAGGGCTTTCTCGTCGAGATTGGGCTCAATCCAGGCGGAAAGAGCGCGGAGGCAGGTGCTGTGCCCGACCACAAGCACGTTCTGCCCGGAACGCAGCGCGGGAACCAGAACGTCGCTCCAGTAAGGGCCCACGCGAGCGATGGTATCCTTCAAACTCTCGGCCTGGGGGATCACTCGGCGATCCAATTTGGCATAGCGGGGATCCTTCGCCGGCGAACGGGGATCGTCATAGGACAGAGCGGGAGGCGGCGTGGCGAAACTGCGGCGCCAGATTTTGACCTGATCGGCGCCAACCGCGTCAGCCACTTCCTTGCGGGTTTTTCCCTCAAGATCGCCATAGCAGCGCTCGTTCAAACGCCAATAACTGCTGACGGGCAGCCACAGGGCGTTCATGCCTTCCATGGAATTCCAGGCCGTTTTAACAGCGCGGCTCAGCATGGACACATGAACGGCGTCAAAGTTCAGTCCCGCCTCTTTCATCAGTTCACCGGCATGAAAGGCGTCCTTCTCGCCTTTTTCCGTCAGGGCAACGTCGGACCAGCCGGTAAAACGGTCCTCTTTGTTCCAGACGCTCTCTCCATGGCGCAGCAAAACCAGTCTGCCCATCGGAGCGGCGCAGCTCGCGCCTGCCACGAAAATCAGCAGGAACAACGCGCCTATCATTTTCTTCAAATTCTTTAACATAACCGCCTCCATATCCCATCTCAACAAAATTCGGCACGGTCCCAGCGAGCGGAGCCCAGGCCGGCCAGTCTTATTTTATCATCAAAAGCCTCCCCAAAGGGAGAGAAAATGGAACTTATACTAATTTGCCTTTAATATGCTTAATGCCAGACCGAAGATCAAAGTCAAAGGATTTCAACGCAAAGGCTGAACAGAAAAGGGGCAAAGGAAAAACAAGACCTACATTATTAACCAAAAAAAGAAGTAATATTATGATAATTCATATATTTTGATTAATTTTGCGGTTCTAAAAGTCTTTCAAGGTTTTCCTTTGCGAACCTTTGCGCCCTTTGCGTTGAAATCTTTTGACGCAGCTCTTCGATTTGATATTAAGCATGTCAATAAGAAATTAATATTATAATGCTTCCCGATCATGGATAAGGCTCTTTACTCTGCTGAATACTTCCTTTTCGTCGTGCCGGACGGGATCCAAAGCGGAGACTTTGTCCGCCTCATCCAGTCTGAGCTCGATTTCGCCCGTCAAGGCGGAATAGCGCTCCAAACTGAGGGCCACCATGGAACCCGAGCCGTTTTTCGTCAGATACACGGCTCGCCATGTTTGACCGTCTCCTCAATTTCAGTAAATTTATTTCTCAAGTCAGAGACTGGCCGAATTTGAATCATCTTGACGCCTCCTTTGCCATGATGGTGGAAACTGGACGATCCATCATAATAATGATATTTATCCACACCCCTGAAAGCGCCGGTGAATCAATCACAGAAAGCGGGCGGGCTTGCGCGGGAAAAAAACGCCTCATCATGATTTACCGGCACAAAGATGCCGGCGTCTCCCTCTTTTCCGCGACGCGCGAAAGACGCCGCCTCTGGCTGAAGTTATCCATAAAGCCAGAATGTTTTTCTCTTTATCGAAACTCGGGAGAAGATTCCGTACAACTTATCCACGTTATCCACAAAAAACGGTGGACAACTGTGGATTTCCGTGGACAATTCTTTCGGGGGTGGCCCCCGCCCTTTGAAGCGGCTCGTGAAAATAATCCACCATCGGGAAAGGAGCTTTTGATCGCGGATGTGTATATCTGTTTTTAGAGTCCATTTGCTTCTTTTAAGAACATTTTGAGCGGCGAAGGAGCTCTTTATTTATTTTAAAAAACAAACAGGCCGGTTTTATTCATTGTCTCCGCGGCGGGGAAAGGCGCGAATTCCCGAGGGCTTTTCACGCTCGGGCCTTGCGCTTCTGACGGCGCGGTGATATTCTAAAGCGGTACTTATGTTTATCTCAATTTGGGAAAGGTGGTATTTTTTATGGTTAACGCAGTAAAGAAACGCTGGTATGAGAACCTGCCCCATCCTTTCATCCTCCTGTTCATGATCATCCTCCTCGCGGCGGTCATGACCTACGTGGTTCCCGCCGGGGAGTACACCCGCGTCGTGGTGAACGGGCGCAAGGTGGTGGATCCCGCGACGTTCCACGCCGTGGCGCAGTCGCCCGTCAGCTTCATGGACATCTTCATGTCCATCCCCCTGGGCATCATCGCCTCGGCAAGCGTGGTGGTCATCACCTTCATGTCGGGAGCCATGTTCAACGTGCTCCAGTCCTCGGGCGCCATTGAAAACGGCGTGGGCTGGGCGGTTAAGAAGATCGGCGTCAAGAACTACAAGAAGCTGATCTGGATCGTCATCCTGATCTTCGGCCTTCTGGGCGCCACCGTCGGATTCGAGAACAACATCGGCATCGTCCCCATTGCGGTGTTCGTCGCCATCGCCCTCGGCGGCGACCCCATGGTCGGCGCGGGCATGGCCATCGCCGGCATTGGCATCGGCTTCGCCACGTCGCCCATCAACCCCTACACCGTGGGCACGGCCCACGCCGTGGCCGAACTGCCTATCTACTCGGGCATCGTGCTGCGCTCGCTGTTCTGCCTCGCGTCGATCATGATCGCGGCCCAGCACACCTGCCATTACATGGACAAGATCCTGAAGGACCCCTCCAAGAGCCTGGTTTCCGACGTGGACCTCACGGGCCTCACGCTGAGCAAGCCCCTCGAGGACTACAACCTGAGCACCACCGACAAGCTGATCCTGGGCACCTTCATCTTCGGCCTGGGCTTCACGGTCTTCGGCGTGCTGAAATGGGGCTGGTACCTGAACCAGATGTCGGCCATGTTCGTCATCATCACCATCATCGCCGGCATCGTGGCCAGAATCCGCCCCAATGACCTGATCCAGCGCATGATCAAGGGCGCAGGCGACATCGCCGGCGGCGCCCTGGTCATCGGCGTGGCCCGCGGCATCCAGGTCATCCTCGACCAGGGGCACATCTGCGACAGCATCATCCACGCTCTCGTCGCGCCCCTCCAGGGGCTGGGGGTCACCATGTCGGCCATCCTCATGTCGCTGGTGCACTGCGTCATCAACTTCTTTATCCCCTCGGGCTCCGGCCAGGCCATGGCCACCATGCCCATCATGGTTCCCCTTTCTGACCTGGTGGGCATGACCCGCCAGACTGCCGTCCTGGCCTTCCAGATCGGCGACGGCGTCACCAACCTGATCTACCCCACCCTCGGCGGCATGCTGGCCATGCTGGCCCTCACCCGCGTGCCCTTCGACCGCTGGTTCCGCTTCGCCTTCCCGCTGGTCGTCAAGGTAGTGCTCGTGAGCTGGGTGTTCCTGATCATCGCCGTCCAAATCGGCTGGAACTAAAGAACCATGTCCCACGATTTCACATCGCGGGCTGAGGAACTGAAAAATGCCGTCGTCGGCTGGCGGCGGCATTTTCATTCTCATCCCGAGCTTTCTTTCGACGAGGTCAAAACCAGCCGGTTCATCGCCGAAGCCCTGACGGAAATGGGCTGCGAAAATGTGGCCGTCGGCACCATGGGCCGCCCCACGGGCGTCCTGGCCGACATCACCGGCGGCCTGCCGGGGCGCAGGGTCGCCCTTCGCGCCGACATCGACGCGCTTCCGGTCTGCGAGGACACGGGGCTTGAATTCGCGTCGCTGAACAAGGGGGTCATGCACGCCTGCGGGCACGACGGGCACATGGCCATGCTTCTGGGGGCGGCGCGGATGCTCTGCGAGATGAAGGACCGGCTCAAGGGCTCGGTCAGGCTGATCTTCCAGCCCTCGGAGGAGTCGGCTGAGGTCTGCCAGGGCGCTCACGCCATGGTGGACGACGGGCGGGCCCTGGACGGCGTGGACGCCATCTTCGGCGTCCACCTCTGGGCGCCTCTCGAAAACGGGGTGCTGGGCTGGAAGGCGGGCCCCATGATGGCCTGCTCGGACTGCTGGAAGCTGCACATCACGGGCAAGGGCGGCCACGGCGCTTCGCCGCACGAAGCCCACGACCCCATCGTCGCCGCGGGGCACGTGATCTGCGACCTTCAAACCTTCGTGAGCCGCGAGATGGATCCGCTCAAGTGCGCCGTGGTCTCCACGGGCGTCATGAAGGCCGGCGGCGCTTTCAACGTGATCCCCTCGGAGGCGGACCTGGTGGGCACGGCCCGCTCCTTTGACCCCGCCGTGAGCCGCGACACCGAGGAGTTCATCCGCCGCGTGGCGGGGAACGTCTGCAGCGCTTTCCGCTGCGAGGCCAGCCTGGTCTACGAGCGCAACCTGCCGCCCACGGTGAACGATCCCGCCATGGCCGAGCTGGGGCGCAAGGCGGCGCTGGACATCTTCGGCGCCTCCAAGGTGCGCGAGGTGGTCCCCACCATGGGCGGCGAGGACTTCAGCTTTTACCTCCAGCGCGTGCCGGGTTCCTTCTTCTTCATCGGCATGGGCAGCGCGGAAAAGGGCGTGGTCTATCCGCACCACCACTCCAAGTTCATGATCGACGAAGACCAGCTCACCAAGGGCGCGGCCTTCGAAGCCTCTTGCGCCTGGAATTTCCTGAACGCCGAATAACTCAAAGAGGGCCGCTCCTATGGGGCGGCCCTCTTTTTCCATAGTAAATTGCCGTTTGCCGTCTAACGGTGACGCCCGCCAGCCGTTATTTGATGCCCCATTTGGCTTTCATCTCTTCGTAGGCAGGAGTGCCTATGAAGTCTTTCAGCACGGCGTTGACGGCCTCAAGCAGCTCGGGGTCCTTCTTCGACAGGCCCAGGGCCATGCCCTCCACGCCGGGGTGGGTGATGTTCATGGCGATCTCCAGCGCGCCCGCGAAGTCCTTGGTCTTCGCCAGCTGATCCACGGCGACGGTCCCGTCGAGGCAGGTCGCGTCGGCTCTGCCGTAGAGCACTTCGTAGAGGCACTCGGCCACGGTCTTGAAGCGTTTGACAGCCTTCACGCCCTGGAGGCCGCTCACGTAGAGATCCTGAATGGAACCCAGCTGCACCGACAGGACCTTGCCGGCCAGGTCCTCCGGCTCTGAGAACCCCTTGGCGCCCGATTTGGTCACGATGGCGTCGGGCGTGGAATAGTAGGTCATGGAAAAGTTGATCTTCTTCGCCCGTTCCTCGGTCACGCTCAGCCCCGCCGCGATGATGTCGATCTTGTCGGACAGCAGAGCGGGAATCAGGCCGTCGAAAGCCATCTCGGAGACGACGATCTCCTTGCCCAGCTTTTCGCCGATCAGGTGGGCGATGTCAAGGTCAAAGCCCACAAGCTCGCCTTTCTCGTTGTAAAACTCGAAGGGGGGAAAGGCCGATTCGGTCCCCACAATGATGCCGTCTCCGCTCAGCGCCGGAGCCTTGGCGCCCGCGGCGTTCACGGACAGCAGCGCGCCTATGGCCGCGAGCAGAATTGCGCATACACCTGTTTTCCTCATAAAAAGCACCTCCCAAAATAAACTACAGTAAAATATCTGCGTTTGTTATGAACTGAATTCTACCATAGTTCCTTTTCATGTCAAGGGCTAAACTTCAGATTCGCTTAATTTCTTTTTATTTTTAGATTCCCGACTGAAAGAGAGACAAAAACGGTCGCGGGGAAGAGCTCTCGCGAGCGCCTGGAACAATCTCCGCACGTTCGGCCCCGGTCTCCGATCAACACCAATTCCCCATTGACGTGCTTAATATCAAATCGAAGAGCCACGTCAAAAGATTTCAACGCAAAGGACGCAAAGGAAAAACAAGACCTAAATTATTAATTAAAAAACTAATTAGAATGATAGTAATTTATACATTTTGATTAATTTTGCGGTTCTGAAAGCCTTTCAAGGGTTTCCTTTGCGAACCTTTGCGCCCTTTGCGATTCAATCTTTTACCCCTGCTTTTGAACCGGCTTTTACGCCGGCAGCGCAAGGAGGCGGCGCTCGATGAACGTTCCAGGCGCGAAGAAGCCTTCCCCGGCCCAACCGGAGGCGTACTTTTAGTACGCCTCCGGTTGGGCCGGGGAAGGCTTCGAGCAGCTGGGACGTTTAGCGAGTGACGCCGTTCTTCCCTCGCATCTCATTCACAAAGGTGGCGCCCAGGATCAGCGCGCCGCCCAGCATTTGGAGGGGCGTCATCTTCTCCCCGAGGAACAGCGCGGAAAGCACGATGGCCGACAGGGGGTCTATGTAGCTCAGGGCCGCCACGGTCTGGCTTGGAAGGCGGACCAGCGACCAGAAGTACATCAGGTAGGCCAGCCCCGTATGGACCAGGCAAACCAAGGCCAGGCAAACCAGGGCCGTGGCCGAGAGGCCGGCGAAGCTCAGGCCGCCGCCTGAAAGCACGTAGGGGGCCAGGACCGCCGCGGCCACGCCCAGCTGGACGCTGGTCGTCTCGTAAGGGGTGACGCCTTTCAGAAACTTATTCGTCAGCACGATGAACGCGTAGGTCGCCGCGGCGCTCACGCCGTAGATAATGCCCAGCGTGTCGTTGCTGCCCGTACCGCCGCTGCCGCCGGCCACGCAGACCAGCCCCGCCAGCGACGCCAACACGCAGGCCACCGTCCGGAGGCTCAGCTTTTCGTGCAGAACCGCCGGCGCGAGAGCCAGGATGATCACCGGCGCCAGGTAGTAGCAGATGATGGCCGTGGACACGGTGGTATACCTGAAGGACTCGAAGAACAGGATCCAGTTGATCCCCATGCCTGCGCCGCAGGCGATCAGGTATTTCAGGTTGGGCCTGACGCGCTTCCACGACAGGCCACCGCCCAGGGTCGCCGCCGCCGCGCACAGGCACAGGCAACCCACGGCGCCCCGGATCAGCGCGATATGGGACGAAGGAAGGGGAACCGCGCGCACAAAGAGCCCGAGGGTTCCGAAGATAAACATGGCCGAGCCCATCATCAGTTTCGCAAAGTTCATCGTATGATCACGTCGCTTTTCTCAAAATGCCTCCAGGTTCAGAGGGTAGTTTTATAGTTTACAGAAAAAAAAGCCTTTGTCCAGCGGCAGATTCACCGGCGGCGAAAAAAAACTGACAAACCGCGCCGGCGCGGCCGCCTATGGCCGGGGCGCGGGCCGGAGAGGCGCGAGAGTTCCCCGTCTCCGGCCAAACTTTTACTTTTATCCCGCGCCGTGGTAGGATAAGAGCAGGACGGCCCCTTCGGGGGCCCTAGCGTTCAACAGGAGGAACTTCATGAAAATAGCCGTTATCGGAGGAAGCGCCATCGGATTCGCCGCGGCGGGCCATATGGCCCTGCGGGGGGAAGAAGTCAGGCTTTACGAGTTTCCGCAGTTCCGCGCCGCCATCGAGGACCTTGAAAAGGATCCCATGCTGGAGGTCGTCAGCGTCTGCGCCGAAACGGGGCTGCCCGAGGGCGGCGCCCGCCTGGCCTACGCGGGAACCGACGCCCGGAAGGCTCTGGAAGGGGCCGACCTGATTCTCGTCGCCGTGCCGGCCTATGGCGAAGGGGCCGCCGCGGAGGTCTGCGCACCCTGGGTCAGGCAGGGACAGCACATCCTGCTCCTGTCGGGCTACATCTATGGAAGCGTGGAATTCGCCCAGAGGCTGCGCCGGGCCGGCTGCGAGGCCGACGTGACCGTGACGGAGATGAACAACTCCATCTACGCGGCCCGGAAAACCGGCGGCAGAGGCGTCCGCATCGGCTGTTACAAGCACGGCGTGGGAATCGCGTCCTTCCCGGGAAAGAACTCCGCCGAGGCCTTCGCCGTCGTCTCGAAGCTCTATCCCGAGGTGGAGAACTGGCACAGCATCCTGGCCACCGGCGTCTCCAACCCCAGCCTGGGCGTCCACGTCACCTCGGTAGTGTTCAACCCGCGCTACGTGGAAGAGGGAGCCCAGGTCTTCATGTACGAAAACGGCCGCTACCTGAGCGCCATGGGGGATTCGGTAGCGCGGGTCAACCTGGACATGGACGCCGAGCGGCTGGCCCTGGACGGCAAAGTGGGACGGCTGATCCCCTGGCGCTACGTGATCCGCGGCTGGTACGCCTATCTGGGAGTCCACGGCGAGACGCTGCCCGAGATCATGAGCAGCAATCCCGGCCTGGCGGGCGGCTGCCTGCCCACGTCCTTCGACCACCGTTTCCTGACCGAGGACGTCTGCATGGGCCTCTGGCCGCTGGTGGAGCTTTTGGAACTTTACGGCCTGCCCTGCGGCGTGTGCCGCGGCGTGGCCGTGCTGGCCTCCTCGCTGTCGGGCCTGGACCTGGAAGGCCGCGCGCGCACGCTGAAAAGCCTGGGGCTGGGCGGCAAAAACGCCCGGGAAGTGGAAAAATTCCTCTACGAAGGCTTGTAAAAAAACTGGAGCTTCTGCAAAAACAGGGAGAGACGGTCCGCAAAAATTTTAGCGGACCGCCTCTCCCTGTTTGTTTTTATACTCGCCGCTCATCGAAACGCCGAACGTCACCCGAGGGGCCGCCCCGGAAAAGAAAGCCGAATCGGCCTGAAAAGCCTCTAATACTAGTTCGCATTCAACATGCTTAATGTTGAGCCGAAGATCAAAGTCAAAGAATTTCAACGCAAAGGCTGAACAGAAAGGACGCAAAGGAAAAACAGGACATAAATTATTAACCAAAAAAACGAATTAGAGTGACATAAATTCATATATTTTGATTAATTTTTCGGTTTTAAAAGTCTTTCAAGTTTTTCCTTCGCGCCCTTGGCGTTCCAATCTTTTGCCCCTGAGGCTCTTTACCCAGCCTCTTCCCAGCACAGCCGGGTGGCTACGCCAGGAAGGCCAGCAGCAGCCCCCCGGCGATGACCGAGCCGATCTGGCCCGACACGTTGGCGCCCGCGGCCTGCATGAGCAGGAAGTTGCCGCGCTTCTCCTCCATGCCCATGCGCTGGATCGTGCGCGAGGCCATGGGGAAGGCGGAGATGCCCGCCGCGCCCACCATGGGGTTGATCTTCTCCTTCACGAAGATGTTCATGAACTTGGCCGAAAGCACGCCCACGGCGGTGTCCAGCACAAAGGCCACCAGGCCCATGGCCAGGATCAGCAGCGTGTCGGGGCGCAGGAAGCGCTCGCCCGTCATGGTGGCCGAGATGGCCAGCCCCAGCATGATGGTGACGATGTTGGTCAGCTCGTTTTCGGCGCCCTTGGCGAGCCGGTCCACCACGCCGCTCTCCTTGAGCAGGTTGCCGAACATCAAAAAGCCGATCAGCGTGGACGAAGCGGGGGCGAAAACGCCCACCACCAGCGTGATGACGATGGGGAACAGGATTTTCGTCCTCTTGCTGACGCTGCGCCCGCCGGGGGCCATGGTGATCTGGCGCTCGGCCTTAGTGGTGCAGAGGCGGATCACCGGCGGCTGGATAACGGGCACCAGAGCCATGTAGGAATAGGCGGCCACGGATATGGGGCCCAGAAGCTGAGGCGCGAAGCGGCTGGACACATAGATCGACGTGGGGCCGTCGGCGGCGCCGATGATGCCGATGGAGGCCGCTTCCTTGATATCGAAGCCCAGCATCAGCGCCAGGCCCATGGTCAGGAAGATGCCCGCCTGGGCGGTGAGGCCGAAGACCGCCATCAGGGGCCGCTCGAGCACGGGCGAAAAGTCCATCATGGCGCCGATGCCGATGAAGATCAGCAGCGGGAACATCTCGTTGGCGATGCCGGCGGTGAACAGCACGTCCAGCGCGCCGGGAATCACCGAATCGCCCATCATCTGGTTCAGCGCGGCGGTGAGCGGGATGTTGACCAGCACGGTGCCGAAGCCCATGGGCAAAAGCAGCGAAGGCTCGTAACCCTTGACGATGGCGAGGTACATCAGCGTGAGGCCGACCAGGATCATGACGGCCTGCTGCCAGGAAAAGCTTAACAATCCGCGAAACAACGCTTCCAAAGTAAATTTCTCCTTTCAATCCGGGGACGCCTGCGTACCTTCGGCCCCGCTACTCGGCGTCCTCCGGCGGCAGGGGCTCGTCAAGAAGGTACATATTGACGTGACAGTAGCCGCAGGGGTTCTTCTTCAAATAGTCCTGATGGTACTCCTCGGCGGCGTAAAAGTTGACCAGCGGCTCCAGGGCGGTCACGATCGGAGCGTCCCATTTCTTCTGCTCCTTCGCGATCAGCTCCGCCGCCAGGGCCTGCTCGTCGCCCGTGCCGTAGAAGATGGCGGTGCGGTATTGATGCCCCTTGTCGGGGCCCTGCATGTCCAGCGTGGTGGGGTCGATGATCCTGAAAAAATGGCGCAGCAGCGTGCGCAGGCTGATCACCTCGGGATCGTACTCCACGGCGCAGGCCTCGGCGTAGCCCGTACCTCCGGCCTTCACCTCGGCATAGGTGGGATGGGGCGTATGGCCGTTGGCGTAGCCCACGGTGGTGCCCGTCACGCCGGGAAGCCGGCTCATATAGCCCTCCACGCCCCAAAAACAGCCGCCTGCCAGGATGATTCTCTTCATTGTGCGCTCTCCTCCTTGGGTTGGTGTAGTTCCCCCTATCGTTTTTCCCAGTTCCACGGCGCGTCCGGAACGGTTCTGAGGGCGCGCGCCCTTCCGCCCGGCCGCCAGGGCCTTTTCACCTTTCAAGCCTTTACCTCACAAAAATGCCCTATTGAACCAGACTAGTATATTCAAGAAGGTCATGAAAAGCAAGTCAGTACAAACACTGAATAGGGCGGGCGCCTTTCGGTGAACCGCGACGCGCAAAGCTCCTCCAAGTAATATTAATTCGCATTCAACGTGTTTAACATCGGACCGAAGATCAAAGTCAAAGGATTTCAACGCAAAGGCTGAACAGAAAGGACGCAAAGGAAAAACAAGACCAAAATTATTAACTAAAAAAAGGATTAGCGTGATGGTAATTTATGTATTTTGATTGATTTTGCGCTTCTAAAAGTCTTTCAAGTTTTTCCTTTGCGAACCTTTGTGCCCTTCGCGTTGAAATCTTTTAACGTGGCACTTTGATTTGATATGAAGCACGTCAATAGGAAATTAATATAACGCCGCCGCGCGCGGAAAAAGGAGAAGGCCGCGAAGAAGCGGGCGATTTCCCTCCGCGGCCTTCGCCCTTCCCTTCGCTTAATCCTTTGCGATTCAATCTTTTGACCTTGTTTTTCAGCATTAAAAGGGGTCAAAGAAATTGACTTTTATTGATCTTTTAAGCCAAGATTCCAAAAAAACGCGAGGCGCGCAAAAAAAGAGGGCCCGCGGAGGAGAATTCTTTCCCTTCCGCGGGCCCTCTCCGGCGCGTCCGCTCCGCCTTTTTTTAGCCTTTCAGTCCGTAGCCCTGCGCCGCCAGCCATTTCCTCGTCCAGGTGCAGTTGGCGATGCAGATGCCGCAGATGGCGTGCTGCAGGCCGCGCATTTCCTTCCATTTCTGAAGCTGGCGGTTGCAGGCAAAGATGTCCACCTGATTCTCACGCCCCGCGCCCTTCTCCCAGTTGCGCCCCAGCGGCGCCGAGGCAGGACAGGCCACGCAGCAGCGGTTGCAGCTTCCGCACTGAGAGACCATGGACGCCACCGGCGGGAAGGTGGCGTCGGTAAACACGGTGCCCAGGCGCACGGCGCAGCCATACTGCTCCGTCACCAGGAGGTCGTTCTTGCCGATCCAACCCAGGCCAGCCATCACTGCTGCCGTCTTGTGGGGAAACCCCGCGAGCAGCGTCTCTTCATTATAGTTGTTGTTCGTGCTGGGCACGCCCTCGGCCTTGAAGCCATAACGGCGGATGCAAGCTTTAGCATGCTCCGACAGCAGGCCGATCAGCTTATTCAGCCGGTTGTACTCCTCTTCGTACTCCAGCGTCGGCCCCTCGGCGATCGAAGCCACGATCCGCGGGTTAATAGCCACCGCATAGGATACAGCGCGAGTCAGCGCCGGATAGGGCAGTTCCCCACAGCCGGCCAGGTCGGCAAAACCGACGAGCACGGCCCCAGCTTCCATAAGATTATGCCGAAGTTCTTCCCTCAATACACCCATAACGACAGCCTCCTCGTTGTGATACGTTGTGATACGTTGTCATACCCCTTTTCCACAGAACTCGGCTCTGCCGGGGCCAGTCAGTGAGCCAATCCAGCCGCTTCGGGCGAACCAGCCTTTTCGCGCCGGCCCTGCCTCTGGCGGAAAACAGGCAGCCCCCCTCGCGCCCCTCTCAAAACCTCTTAAAAATTCCATGGACTGGGAGTATCAGTGATCCGAGCGCGTTAAAAAGAGCTCGAACTTTCTTCCATTATATACCAGCCCAGGAAGAATCACTGACAAAACTTTTCAACTGAACTATTCATCAGTATTAGTCAAATCCTTAACACTCATTTAACCGCCTTAGAGGGGGAGGATTCGCGCCGCGCCCCCTTCATCTCGAGTCAAAGAACCAGGTCAAAAGATTGGAACGCGAAGGTCGCAAAGGACGCAAAGGAAAAACAGGACCTAGATTATTAACTAAAAACGAATTAGAATGATCGTAATTTGTAGATTTTGCTTAATTTTACGGTTCTAAAAGCCTTTCAAGGTTTTCCTTTGCGAATCTTTGCGTCCTTGCGTTCCAATCTTTTTTCTTTTCCGGGGCCGCGCATTTCGCCAAAAAAGGAGCCCAGGCCCGAAGGCCCAAGCTCCTTTGCGACGCCGTTCCGTTATTTGCCTGTTTTGGTCTTGCCGGCGGCGAAGACGTCGGTTCGGTTCTGCAGCGCCGCGAAAAGCGCCCGGTGCTTCTCGGCTTCGGCGGCCTTGGCGGGCTTGTACTTCCACGAAAGCTCCACCAGCAGCAGCTTCTGAGTCTGCGCGTCGTACCAGACCGCCGTCTCCATTTCGGCCTCTTCTTTGCCCAGCACCTTCACCTCGCCCAGCTCAGCGCCCACCTCAAGCACTTCGGCGGCCGTCAGGCCCAGAGGGGCGTCCATGGGCAGGCCCTGGCCTTTCAGGGTCGGGAAATACTCCGACAGCCATTCCACCGTCTTCCCGAGGGCGGACTGCAGATTCTTCCGCTTGGCGCTGATCGAAAGGGCGCTGCGGGTCTTGCCCGGCACGCCGTCCACCAGGCCCACCAGGTCCTCTTCGTACTTGACCTTCATCTCGTGGCCCAAGCCCTGGCAGAACTGGTCGCGCTCGGCCTTGGCGATTTCCGCCCCGCGGCGGAGCTTCAGCATCAGCTCGCCTTCGGCCTGGGGCGTCCCCTTTTTGACCTTGAACTTCTGGCGCACCGTGTAGTCCTTCGCGCCCAGGTCGCCCGCCGCCGTGTCAAAATAGCGCACTATTTCCGACGACTCCTCGCCAAAATCGCCGTCGGCCTCGGCAGCCATGCCGAGCTTCTCCGCTTCGGTCCTGATAGCCTGCCACAGCTGGCCGTATCCCGCGGCGCGGCCCGCGGCAAAGAGCTCGGGCTTCACCAGCAGTTTCAGTTCCACGCTGCCGGCGGCCCAGGCCGCCGAACAAACCGCGGCCGCGGCCGCGGCGCACAAGAGCGTCCGAATAAAACGTTTCATCACAAATTCCTCCCATCGTTCAATTTGTGTTCCCGCACCCGCCATTATAGCCCCTGAAAGAGCTGCCCTCAAGTGCCTCTTCAGCCCGAAAAAATCGAATGTTCCACGTGGAACATTCCGGCGGAGAACTCCCAAATCAAGATGTTCCACGTAGAACATTTCCGCCCGGCCTGCCCCTGTAGGGCCATTTACCATTTCCGAAAAGCCGGCGCAAAAAATGTTCCACGTGGAACATTTTCCTCCCCATAAAGGCCACAAATGCGAATTTAAATGTTCCACGCAGAACATTTTTGATGTATTATAGGGTTACATTTGACAAGGAGGTGGTACTGTGGAATTGATTCGCGCCGAAAAGGCGCCCCAGCCAGCGCAGGAGATCCTGGAGCGGCTGCGGCGCTACTGCGGGCTGCTCTGCGCCATGAACGAACGGGTGCGCCTCGTGGGCCCCAGGGACGAAGAGACGCTGTGGAAAGAACACATCGAAGACTGCCTTCACCTGCGGCCCCTGCTGCCCGAAAAAGGGACCCTGGTCGACGTGGGCACCGGCGGCGGCCTTCCCGGAGCCGTGCTGGCCCTCTGCCGCCCCGACCTCTCCTTCACGCTGCTGGACAGCCTGTCGAGAAAGACCAACGCCCTGGCCGAGATCCTGGACCAGGTCGGCGTGCCCAACGCCAAGGTGGTCTGCGCCCGCTCCGAAGACGCCGCGGCCCAATGGCGCGAGGCCTTCGACTGCGCCGTGGTCCGCGCCGTCAGCGAAGCCGGCGTCATCGCCGAATACCTTTCGCCGCTGGTGGCCCCGGGAGGACGGCTCCTGGCCATGAAGGGCTCCGCCGTGGAAGAAGAACTGGCGCCGCTCCAGGGCCTGTGGAGCCGCCTGGGCCTGAGCGAACCCGAGGTGCAGTTCTACGAGATGGCCGATCACCGCCGCTACGTGGTGAACTGGCGCAAGGTTTCGCCCTGCCCCCCCGAATTCCCCCGCCGGCCCGGTCGGGCCGAAAAAAAACTCTGGTGGAGGTAATTTCAGTATGAAAATCATCGCGATTATAAACCAGAAGGGCGGCGTCGGAAAGACCACCACCTGCGTCAACCTCGCCGCCGCGTTGGGAGCCATGCACAAAAAAGTGCTGGTGATCGACGCCGACCCCCAGGGCAACTGCTCCAGCGGGCTCGGCTTCCAGCTCGACGATTCGCTGTCGCTCTACGACGTGATCGTGGGCGGCGAAGACCCCAAATGGGCCCTCCACTCCACCGGCGTCAAAAACGTGTGGCTCATCGCGTCCAACATCAACATGGTGGGCGCCGACCTGGAGCTGGCGGGCGTGGAAAACCGCGAAACCCGCCTGAAAGAGGCCCTCGGCAAGCTGGGCACCGACTTCGACATCGCCCTGATCGACTGCCCCCCCTCGCTGGCGCTGCTAACCGTCAACGCGCTGGCCGCCGCGGAAGAGCTGCTGGTGCCCGTGCAGTGCGAATACTACGCCATGCAGGGCCTGGGGCTGCTGGCCCGCACCGTGGAACTGGTCCGCGAGCAGGGCCTCAACGAGCGCGTCCAAATCGGCGCGATCCTGCTCACCATGTACAGCCCCCAGCTCAGGCTGACCCGCGAAATAGAACAGCAAATACGCGAAGCCTTCGGCGGCAAGGTGCTGAAAACAGTCATTCCCCGCAACGTAGACCTGGCCGCCGCGCCCGCCCAGGGCGTCCCCATCGACATGTACCAGCATTCCAGCCGCGGCGCCAAGGCTTACCACGATCTCGCACTGGAGGTAAAAAAACTATGGCTATAATCAAAGAAGGACGGGGCCTCAGCGCCATGCTGGCCAAGTCGTCGGTCAAACGCGCGCCGGGGAGCCTCAGCCTGAGCGACATCCAGCCCAACCCCGGCCAGCCGCGCAAGTTTTTCGACGAAGAAGCGCTGGAAGAGCTGGCCGAGTCCATCAAAGTCCACGGCCTGCTCCAGCCCATCATCGTCACCCCATCGCAGGACGAAAGCGGCAAATACGTCATCGTCGCCGGCGAGCGCCGCTGGCACGCCTGCCAGAAAGCCGGCCTGGCCGAAGCGCCCGTAAAAGTCGTGGAAGGCGACGCCAGGACCCTCGGCGAAATCGCGCTGGTGGAGAACCTTCAGCGCGAAGACCTGTCGCCCCTCGAGGCCGCCAACGCCCTCAAATCGCTGATGGACCAGCACCACATGACCCAGGAAGAGCTGGCCTCGCGCATCGGCTGGAACCGCAGCGCCGTGAGCAACAAACTGCGTATCCTGACGCTGCCCGACTTCGTGCTCACCCACATCGCCGCCGGCAAGCTCACCGAAGGGCACGCCAAAGTGCTCCTGTCGCTGAACGACCAAAACCAGCTGCAAGAACTGGTGGACGACTGCCTGCGCTTCGGCTGGTCCGTCAGGGAGCTGACGCGCCGCGTGAACCACCTCAATACCCATCTGGTGCTGGTGGCCCCCCCCAAGCTCCAGCGCTGGCGTCCCGCCCGCGCGAAAAAAGTCGCCCGCGAACTGGGCATCTCGCTGGGCGTGTCGGGCAACGGCGACTACAACCGCGTCGTCATGACGGGACTCAGCCGCGACCAGGTGAACCGCCTCTGCGCGCTGCTGGAACGCGAAATCCCCTTCATGACCGAAGTGGAAAACGAAGGCTAGCCCGTGAAAATCCCCCAGGCCAGCGACCTGATCGTGTTCAGCCGTATGGTCGGCGCGGCGCTGCTCATCGGCGGCTACCTGCTGGGCGGCCTCTACATCGGCAGCAGCCTGACCCGCAAAGGCTATCCCGGCTGGACGCTGCCCCTGTGCATTTTGGGCGGCCTCCTCTGCGCCCTCTTCGCCGGCTACCGCGAGATCAAAAACGTGCTGGCCCTGATCCGCAAAACCAAGGGCGAAAAAGGCGGCCGCTAAAGAATGCCGGACCGAATAATAAAGTCAAAGGATTTCAACGCAAAGGCTGAACAGAAAGGGCGCAAAGGAAAAACAAAACCTAAATTATTTATTAAAAAAATGAATTAATGTGATGGTAATTTATGTATTTTACTAGATTTTGTGCTTCTAAAGTTTTTTAAAAATTTCAAGGTTTTCCTTTGCGAACCTTTGCGCCCTTTGCGCCCTCTGCGTTAAAATCTTTTGACCTGGCTCTCCAGTTCGATATTAAGCGCGTCCAGCGCGAAGCCCTAGGAAGGTTCCCTCCGGCTTCCGCCCTTTCCCCAAAGTTATCCACATATTGTCCACTTTTCCACCGCCCCGAAAGGCATACTTTTCGCCACTTGACAACCCGGACAGAAGAAAGAAAAAAACCTTCTTCTCCGGTCGGCTATAAAAGAAGCAGCTTCGAGAAAGCCTTGAAACCGCCCAATCGTCGACCAGAGCCGGCAAAAAAAGACAAAAAACGCCAAACGTCAAGACTGTCAATTTGTGCATCGGCGCCCCAAAACTAAAGGCCGAAATTCCTCTAAAAACAGTTCAGTCCTTTCTCCCTCAGTTTATTCCGCCATTTCCACAGCCGCCGCCGATTCAGATAGACAGCGGTTCCAAAAAAATTCAAAGGAAACAAAGCCCCCCTTGTCCACCTGTTCACCACAGTTTATCCACAAAAGTTATCCACAGCGGTGTACAACTTTTTCTGCACCGCTCGTAAAAAGGTCAAAATTTTCCCTAGAAAAGAGGAAATTTACATGGAAACTCTGATGGCACCCTGGAGATACACCTACATTAACAGCGGCAGCGGCCACGACGGATGCATTTTCTGCGATTTCCCCAAAGATCCCGACGACCAGGCCCATTTCATCGTCCACCGCGGCGAAAGCTGTTTCGTGATCCTCAACGCCTACCCCTACAGCTCGGGACACCTGATGGTGGTCCCCTACCGCCACACCACCTCGCTGGAATCCTTCACGCAGAGCGAAATCCTGGAATTCCACGACTTCACCGCCCGCTCCCTGGCCTGCATCCAAAGCGCCCTGCGCCCCGACGGCTTCAACATCGGCATCAACCTGGGACGCGCCGCCGGCGCCGGCATCGACACCCACGTCCACCGCCACGTGGTTCCCCGCTGGAACGGCGACAGCAACTTCATGGCCGCCGTGGGCCACGCCCGCGTCATCCCCATCTCCCTCGAAGAGACCTGGGAGCTCTTCAGAAAGCACTGGCGGTGAGCCTCGCCTACCTCCGAGCCGCCGCGGAAGCGCGCTGCACCCTCAAAGAAAAACGCTCCGAATTCATCGCCGCGCTCTTCCCCGCCCGCAGCCCCGACGAAGCCCGCGCGGCGCTGGACAGCGTGCGGCGCGAACACCGCCAGGCCGCGCACAACTGCCCCGCCTGGCGCGTGGGCTTTCCCGACACGGAAGAGTTTTCCTCCGACGACGGCGAACCGGCTGGAACAGCAGGACGCCCCATCCTGGGCGCCCTCGTGAAAGCCGGGCTTTTTGACACCGCGGTGATCGTCACCCGCTACTTCGGCGGCGTCAAGCTGGGCGTGCGGGGCCTGATCGACGCCTACTCCGCCGCCGCGGCCGGCGTCATCGCCCTGGCCCCCGCCGAAAAAGCCGAGCCCTTCCGCCGCGTGGTGCTGCGTTCAGACTACGAACGCTTCAACGACCTTCTGAGAGCCCTCAAGTCCGCCGGCATCGCCGAGTCCCGCTGCCGCGCCGAGTACCTGGAAGACGTGCGCCTCACGCTGACAGTCTCCCCCGAGCGCGAAGCCGCCGTCAGCGAACTTCTCGCCGGCTACGAAGCCCAAAAGCTCCAAACCGCCCCGCCCCAATGGCTGCCCGGCGTCGTCACCGAAAAAGTCTAGCCCCGGCAGGCTTTCGCGGCGGAAACGCCGGCGAACTGCGACGCGGAGCCCGCAAAGCGCCTTAATGCCGGACCGAAGATCAAAGTCAAAGGATTTCAACGCAAAGGCTGAACAGAAAGGACGCAAAGGAAAAACAAAACCTAAATTATAAACAAAAAAACGAATTAGCGTAATGGCAATTTGTATATTTTGATTGATTTTGCGGTTCTAAAATCCTTTCAAGGTTTTCCTTTGCGAACCTTTGCGCCCTTCGCGTTGAAATCTTTTGACCTGGCTCTTCGGTTTGATATTAAGCACGTCAATGGAGAATTATTAAAGGAGCTTCGCGGTCTTTAAAAAGACCGCGAAGCTCCTTTGATTTTTGCGCGTTCCTATTCCTGCGGCTACTCGCTCCACACGCCGTAGCGCACTTCGCCCTCGCGGATGCCCTCGTGAGCCTCCTTGGGCGACGCCGCGTAGCCCATGACGGTGATGCCCAGGATCTCCACGCCCTCAGGCAGCCGCAGGAACCGGCGGCATGCCTCCTCCTTGGGGGCGCGCCTGTACACGCCGAACCACAGAGAGCCCAGCCCCAGCGAGAAGCAGGCGATCTGCATGTTCTCCATGGCCGCCGCCCCGTCCTCAATCCAGCCCAGGCCCTGATAGCCCCGCGTATCGGCGCAGACGGCGACGGCCCACTGGCCCTGCAGGAAAGGCTCCTTCTGCTCCAGCCCCTCGGCCAGGTCGGCCATGTCCTTCTTGCTCAGCACGATAAAGCGGACAGGGCGCAGGTTCTTCGCGCTCGGAGCAGCGCAGCCCGCCGCCAGGACCATTTTCATCGTGGACTCGCAGACCGGGTCGTCGGTGTACTGGCGCACACTGCGGCGCGCCATGATGGTCGTCAAAGTTTCATTCATTCTATTCGCCTCCGCAAAACGCCGGCCCAAAGGCCAGGCGCTTTTAAATTTTTCTTATTATACCACAACTCTCAAGATTGCAAGCAGTCCAACAACCGGCGGGCCGATCCGGCCGCGCCGAAGGGCCAAGGCCGGAAACGCCGGGGGAAAACCAGCGCGCGGTGAAGCCATTCCTCTCTCCCGGGCCCGCTGGAGCTGTATTTTATTTCAATTTTATTCATTTCTTCTTCAATTCAGACAAAATATATTCATTTCGTTATGAGCTATCTTATCTGTTCAATTCACATCGTCAAAAAAATGTATACAAAACATTCTTCAAACGCAGTACAAAATACGCTTCACAACCCTGTTCATATGTGATAGAATGCAGCCATATTATGAAATGGAATCCAAACAAAAGGAGGACTTTTTTTATGCCGGCAGCCCAGAGAGCGCTTCAGGAAACAAGGTCCTCCTCGAAGAGGACAGGACAGGACAGGACAGG
>SFDM01000045.1 GCA_004558205.1 Pyramidobacter piscolens | reverse complement strand
GGCGCGCATGATGGTGCTGAACACGATGGTATAGACCACCAGCTGCAAAAGCGGATTAAGAAAGGTCCAGGCGAAGCCCAGCACGGACCCTTTGTAACGGCCGCGAAGGTCGCGGCGGACGAGCATGAAGATCATCTCGCGGTAGTCATAGATTTCTTTGATCCTTTGAAAGCTGTTCATAGAGGCAAACCTTCCTGAGTCCTTGAAAAATGTTTTCCGTTGAGATATTTTTCGTAAATTGTGACGTAGTGAGACATGACGTGATCGAGCGTATAGGGCGTTGCCATCTGGCGGCGAATCTGCTGAAAAGCGGGATCGGCCAGAGTGTTTCTTCTTTTGTAGAGCTGCAGAAGTTTGTCTTCAAGGTCTTCTGTCTTTTGGAGGCTGAAGAGCTCGCCCTGCTCCGGACGGCGCAGGATCTCCCTGTGGCCGCGGATGTCTGAAAGAAGCACGGGCAGGCCCTGGGCCTGATATTCCAATACGTTCAGCGGCAGCCCTTCCTGGCGGGATACGGAGATCCCCAGGTCGCTCATGGAGAGAAAATCCGACGTGTTGTGCTGGTATCCCAGAAGCTCCACCTGCCTGTCCAGTTTCAGTTCGCCGATGGCCTGCCGGAGTTGGGGTTCCATGACGCCGTCGCCGACGAGGAGAAGCCTGAAGTCCGGCATGGCAGAGCGCAGCCGTGACAGGGCCAGCAGCAGGCGAGTCTGGTTTTTTCGTCTGGAAAGCTCGGCCACGTACACCATCAGGAAGGTCTGCTCGCTGATGCCATAAGCGCGGCGAAGCTGTTTCTTTTTCTGTTCCGAAGGGATGGAAAAGCGCTGAAGGTCGATCCCCACGCCGGGGACAAGGCAAAGCTCCCCCGCGGCGAAGTGTTTCTTCACGGCCAGGTCATAGTCGGCCCGATTGATGGTGATGAGACAGTCCGTCAGAGGCGCCAGCAGCTTTTCGGCCGGATAGAAAAAGAGCCAGTTGACCAGGGGGGCGGCGTCGTAAAAATGGAAGCCGTGGGCCGTGTAAAGTACCGAGGTTCCCTGCTTCCTGGCCTCCCGGGCTGCCAGGCGCGTCAGGACGCCGCCCGTGGGCGTATGGCAGTGGACGAGGGAATAGCGGTTGAGGTCCATCAGTTCTTTTAAGCGCTGGTAAGCCTTCCAGTTGGCCGGGCTTATGGGAAAGCGGTCCATGGCAAGGTCGAACTTGCGGTCACAGTACGGAATAGTTTCATTGCCCTGGGAGGCGACGTGAACTTCGTACCCCTTCTGCTGGAACCACTGAAGGTAAGGGAGGTGGAAGTGGAGGATGTGGCTGTCTACCCGGGCTACAAAAAGGACTTTATGGCATGACAGCATGTTCTTTTTCCTTCCCTCCCTCTTGTCTTTAAGTAAGTATGCCTTTTTTATGGGCGAAATAGACCTTATTCTAAAAGACATTGAGTCATATTTATATCGGAAGTAATGATATGGCTATTTGGCATATTTGTCAATGAAGCTTATTTCCATGGCTTTATGGCGTTTAATTTCCGGTTGCGCAGAGTCCCTTTTTGTTGTAGATTTTTGGCATGGAGGTGAAATGGCGTGATCGGCGAGGTCATTCGACGGTACAGGAAGGCGGCCAAACTGACGCAGCCGCAGTTGTGCGAGATTCTGCACGTGGATCAGACTCATATCAGCAAAATTGAGCAGGGAAAGCGGAAGCCGTCTGTGGATCTGCTGGCGCAGCTGGCCTGGGTTCTGCGCATTCCCGCCGGAGAGCTGATTGACTCTGACGGGATCGGCAGCGCTTTGACGTTTCGCGTCGGCGAGCGGACTCCGGCCTATGTGCCGCAGGTCCCGCCGCCATGGAGCCGTGAAAAGGAACTGCTCGAGGTGATCCGCGCTCTGGAAGAGGAGCGCCGGCTTAAAGTCCTAACCTACGCTCTGGAACAGCGGGAGCTGTCGGTCCTTCATAAAAAGCGTGAGAAAAAGCTGGAAAACGAAAAGCGGTAGAGACCGTGCCTTCTTTTGGAAAAAGGAAGACAGGGCTCTGCCGCTTTTTGTTGGGGACATGGATTGATACTCATTTAAAACATTAATATCAAATAATATGCAAAGAGGCAGCTCTGGCGGTTGAATGCCCTAGAGGCGGCCTCTGAAACTCATGAAGCTGTTCAGCTGGAAAATAGTATGAAAAAACGCCGCCGCCGTTTTTTACAGGGGCGCCTTGACAAGGAAGGATCTGGACGTCCGCTGCCGCGGCCATATAGGCTCTTTTTTTTTTAAGGAGTCTTCTATTTTTACGTTTAAATTGGGGGGGCAAAGGAAGGCGCCGCTCCACGTGTTTTTTGCGTCTCAAGGTGGTCTTTTTTTGAGGAAATTCTCTCTTTTTTTCTTTGAAAAAATAAGCTTGACAGGGTACAATAAGAGAGCCTTGTTTTTTTACCATATTCTTTGATAGGAGTGGTTTTGTTATGAAGAAAATATTTGCGTTGCTGGTTCTTGCCGCGGTTCTCTGCTGCGCGGGCGCGGCCTTTGCGGCCTATCCCGAGAAGCCCGTCAAGGTGATCGTCCCCTCTGAGGCGGGCGGCGGCACCGATACGATGGCTCGTTTGATCGCCAAGTTCGGCGAGAAGTATCTGGGCCAGCCCATGGTCGTGGAGAACAAGCCCGGCGCCGGCGGTCAGATCGGCTTCCAGGCCATCGCCAACGCCAAGAAGGACGGCTACACTTTCGGCTGCCTTTACACGCCTCACCTGACGGCCCACGTCTCGGCCAAGCGCGCCAAGTACACTCTGGCCAGCTTTGACATGATCGCCAACGTGGTCACCGACCCCGGCGCCATCGTGGTCCCCAAGGACAGCCCCATCAAGACGCTGGCCGACCTTCAGGCTTTCGCCAAGGCCAACATGGCTACGGCTTCCACTTCGGGCCCCGGCGGCGACGATGATTTCGCGCGCGTCATGACCGAGCAGGCTCTGGGCGTCACGCTGAAGGCCGTGCCCTCCAAGGGTTCCTCCGGCCAGAAGACCAACGTTCTGGGCGGCCACGTCACCGTGGGCTTCATGAACGTCTCTCAGGTTGAGGCCCAGCTCCGCTCGGGCGAGATGCGCTGCCTTGCCGTCATGGCGCCTAAGCGCAGCGACATGGCTCCCGACGTGCCCTGCACCGCCGAACTCGGATACGCCTCTATGGTTTCTGACTCTTCGCGCGGCTTTGCGGCTCCCGCGGGCATGGAGCCCGAAGCTCTCGCCAAGATCAAGGACATGTTCGCCAAGGTCATGGTCGATCCCGAGTTCCTGGCCGCGGCCAAGGGGCAGCTGCTCCTGAACATGATGAACGCCGAGGAGTACAAGGCCTATCTCGAGTCCCTCCAGGCCGCCACTGATAAGGCTTACGAAGTCGCTCCCTGGTAACTTTGACTGACGGTCATGAATAAGAAGACAGTCAGTATCCTCTCTGGCGCCGCCGGGCTTGTCCTGGCGGCCGCCGTTTATTCCGTGGTTCTCACCTTCCCGGAGCGCGCGGTTAACGCGAGCCGCTACGTGGTGTTTCTACTTGCGGTGCTGGCGGTCTTGAGCGTCATTCTGCTCGTGACGTCGCTCAAGAGCGGGGACCGGTCCAATCCCACGTGGATCAAGGCGCCGCGCTATTTCTTCACGGCGGCGGTTTTGACGCTGGCCTATGCGGCGGTGATGGACTGGGCGGGCTTTTTCCTCTCCAGCGCCGTCTATATGGTCCTGCTGAGCCTGGGGCTGGGGCTGCGCAGGCCTAAACTTCTGATTCTGAGCACGGCGGCTATTCTGCTGACGGTGTACTTTGTGTTCGTTCGTTTTCTCGGCGTTCCCGTTCCCATGGGAACCCTGTGGGGGGCCTAGACCATGGAAATGATTACTCAGGCGGCTCTTTCTCTGCTCGATCCCGCCGTTTTGGCCGCCATAGTGGTGGGCACCACGGGCGGCGTTATCATCGGCGCCATTCCCGGGCTGACGGCGACTATGGCTGTGGCTCTGCTGATTCCCGTGACCTTCGGCATGCATCCCGTGGTGGGGCTGGCCCTGATGGGCGGCGTCTATTCGGGCGGCATGTTCGGCGGCGCCATCTCATCGATCCTGCTTTCCACGCCCGGCACTCCCGCGGCGGCAGCGACGGCCTTCGACGGCTATCCCATGACGCGGAAGGGGCAGGGCGGCGTGGCGATCGCCATTGCGACGGTGGCCAGCTTTTGGGGCGGCATCATCTCCACCTTCGCGCTGCTTCTGGTCGCGCCCGTTCTGGCCAAGTTCGCGCTCCGCTTCGGCCCCGCTGAATACTTCCTTCTGGCGGTGCTGGGGCTGGCGAGCATCGTCACCTTGACCAGCGGCAACCTGCTGAAGGGGCTGATCTCGGGCGTGATTGGCCTGCTGATCGCCACCGTGGGCACCGACCCCATCGACGGCTATATCCGCTTCACCGGCGGAATTCTCGACCTCTATGAGGGCGTGTCCTTCATGCCCGCGCTGATCGGGCTGTTCTCGGTCAGCCAGCTGCTGGATTTGACGGGCGAGGCCAGTATCGTCCAGGAGATCCAGACCGACCTCTCCACGCTGAAAAACAACAAACTGCCCAAGGGGCTGATGCCGACCATTTTCCGCGGCGGCCTGACGGGCACCATCGTGGGCATCCTGCCCGGCGCGGGGGCTACCATCTCGGCGTTCATCTCCTACAACATGGCCAAGCAGCTCTCCAAGGAGCCTGAGACCTTCGGCAAGGGCAATCCCCAGGGTGTGGCGGCTTCCGAGAGCGCCAACAACGGCTGCGTGGGCGGCTCGCTGGTGCCTCTGCTGACGCTGGGCATCCCCGGCAACTCGGTGGCGGCGGCCCTGATGGGCGGCCTGATGATTCAGGGCCTGATTCCCGGGCCGGAGCTGTTCACCAAGCACGCGGTGATTACCTATGGTTTTATCCTGTCGCTGTTTTTGGCGAATATCGTGTTCCTGGTCCAGGGGCTGTACCTGGCGCCTCTGTTCGCGCGCGTCGCCACGGCGCCGAACGCCCTTCTGGTGCCGGGGATCGCGGTGCTGTCGGTGATCGGCAGTTACGCCATGCAGAACAGCATGTTCGATGTGTGGCTGATGCTGGGATTCGGTTTCGGCGGCTACTTCCTGCACCGGGCGGGGTTTGACCTAGGGGCCATTGTGCTGGGGCTGATCCTGGGCCCCATCGCGGAACTGGGCTTTGGGCAGTCGCTGGTCATCTCCAACGGCTCGCCGATGATCTTCTTTACGCGCCCGATCTGCATCGTTCTCTGGATCCTGGTGCTTCTGCTCCTGCTGCCGGCTTTCAAGAAGAGGAAAAAGAAACTGGCGGCCTAGAACAAAAAAACAAGCGTATAAAGAGAGGGTGTAAAACCGCTGAATCCAACGGTTTTGCACCCTCTCTTTTTCTCTGCGGTCCTTCGCGTGGCCTTTGCGGCCCTCAACGTTCCAATCTTTTGACTTTTGCCCCTAGCGGCTCGCCACATCGGCGATCCAGGCGCCGACGGCGGTGCAGAGGGCGATGCGGCGGTCGTTAAAGCTGTGGTCGCTGTTCATGATCTCGCATTTCTGTATGGCCCCGGTGGGGTGCTGCGCAAGCCTGTTCCACAGCGGGAGGATCATGTCCGCCGGCGGCGCTGTGGTGTCCTTTGTGCTGCCGATAAAGTATAGGTTGCGGTCTTTCAGGTCGTCGAAGGCCTGCGAGAAGGCCAGATCTCTGTAACAGGCCTGGGCGTCCTCGAACAGGGACTGGGGGGACTGCTGTTTCAGGCAGGCGCCTGCGGGTAAAAGCGCCCTAAAGGCGTCTACCTGCCCGTTCTCGAAGAACCAGGGCATGTCGTAGGGCGCGATGCAGACGCCGCCCTTGACCCAGGGCAGCCGCCGGAGGGCGTTGACGCAGGCGAAACCGCCCATGCTGTGCCCCACGATGAAAATGTTGTCGGTGTCGATATGGTAGGCCGCCGCGGTCTCCTCGCTGCGGGCCCAGTTCGCGACAGCCGCGGCGTCCTCGGCCAGGCCTGAAAAGGTGTAATAGCCTTCGCTGCCCCAGGCTCCGCGGAAAAAGGGGTTAACCACCACGCAGCCCATGCGGCGGAGCGCTTGGACGATATCGTGGTTGGTCGTGTGCCCGGGGAAGCCGTGCAGCAGGATGACGCAGGGATGTTTTTCTTCCGGCGCGCCGCCGGGAAGCATGGTGTAGCCGTAAAGATGGCAGCCGCAGCTGACCACGTCCAGAGCATCCATGCCGGGGAAAACATCGTCGACGCTGAAATTACGGTCCTTAAACAGATAATCTACATACAGTGGCACCTGAATCCCTCTTTTCTGTGACGACGGCACAAGGCCTTCCCCTCTGGAAAACGCGAAAGAGGGGGCCCTGCCCGACGCTGCGTAGTTGACGCCCTGATACTAATTCTCCATTGACGTGATTAATATCAAATCGAAGAGCCACGTCAAAAGATTTCAACGCAAAGGGCGCAAAGGAAAACCTTGAAAGGCTTTTAGAACCGCAAAATCAATTAAAATTAATTAATTTCAAACATATTAATTCATTTTTTTGATTAATAATTCAGGTCTTGTTTTTCCTTTGCGTCCTTTGTGCCCTTTCTGTTCAGCCTTTGCGTTGACATTATTTGACTTTGATCTTCGTTCCGGCATGAAGCACGTTGAATGCGAATCGGTATGAAACGGCGTCGCTCGTCGCCTCACGTTTTTGAACGGCAACGGCCTATTATATCAAACCGGAGACAGGCCGCCAATCGCGCCTTCTTTTTTTATACTGTGATTCCATGTAATAAAAAGGGTTTCATATCAGGCGCTTCGGGAACGAATCCCCGGGCGGCTGATATGAAACCCCTTTGTTAAAAGGCCTGCGGATAGGGCCTTTCGTCAGTTCTTCTTCGCCAGCTTCTCCTTCCAGATGCCGCTCACGTCGGGGACGCCCATTTTCTTGGGGTTGAAGGCGGGCTTGGGCACGCCGCCGCGCCGTTGGTCTTCATAATCCTTGAGGATAGCGCAGGCCTTGGAGGACAGCACGAGGATGGCGATGATGTTGAACCAGGCCATGAGCCCGCAGCCCGTGTCTCCCATGCTCCAGACCACGTCGTTGTCCACCAGGACGCCGGCGAAGCAGGAAATCAGGAAGAGCGCGCGGAACACCTTGACGCTCGTGGAACTGCCGAAGAGGTAGACCACGTTGCTTTCAGCCTGATAATAGTACCCCATGAGGCTGGTGAACACGAAAAGGACGATGATAAGCGCCAGGAACGATCCCGCCCAGGAACCCATGGCGGCGATCAGCGCGTGCTGGGCCCACAGGATGCCGTAGGCTACGCCGGGAACGTGCTCCACGATGGCCTTTCCATCGGCGCCAACGATGTTGTAGGTGTCGGTCAGCAGGATGATCATGGCGGAAGCCGTGCAGACCACGAGTGTGTCGATGAAGACCGAGAACGCCTGTACGAGCCCCTGTTCGGCGGGGTGGTCGCACTCGGCGGCCGCGGCGACGATAGCGCCCGAGCCCTGTCCGGCCTCGTTGGAGTAGACGCCTCGTTTGACGCCCCAGGAGATGGCCGCGCCCATGATGCCCGCGAAGGCCGGCTCCATGCCGAAGGCGGAACGGAAGATCAGGCCGAAGACGCCGGGCACCCTGTCGAAGTTGACGCAGAACACGTAGACGGCGATGGCGATGTAGGCGACGCACATGACCGGGGCGAGGAGTTCGGCCACTTTGCTGATCCGCTTGATGCCGCCGCAGATGACCAGGGCGACGAGAAGCGTGCTGAGCGCTCCCACCAGGATCGTGTTCGCGCCGAAGGCCGTATCGAAGCTGAGGGCGATGGCTTGCACCTGGAGCCCTGGCATCAGCATGCCCGGCCCTAAAATGGTGGCCAGCGCGAAGAGGACGCTCAGAAGTTTGAAGTGGAATCCCTGTTCGATGAAGTAGGCCGCGCCGCCGGCGTATTGGCCGTTCACACGGACCTTATAGGCCTGGGCGAGGGCTGATTCGGCGAAGGCCGACGCCGCGCCGAGGAAGGCGATGATCCACATCCAGAAGATGGCGCCGGGACCGCCGAAGAAGATGGCTGTGGCGACGCCGGCGATGTTGCCCATGCCGACGCGGGAGCCCACGGTGGTGGCGAAGGCCTGGAAGGCGCTGATGCCCGACTGGGACCCCTTGCCCATCAGAAGCCTGACCATGTCCTTGAGAAGGCGTATCTGGGCGAATTTCATCCTGAAAGTGAAATAAATGCCCGCGCCGAGGCACAGATAGACGAGGGCGCTGCTCCAAACAAGGCCGTTAAAAGCGTTGATACAGTTTGCAAAAGTTTCCAATTTGGTTACCTCCCATGTAATGAAATTGTGACTGTTGCGGCGCTGCCATTCCCGTTTTTACGAATTTGGCGCGGAGTGATGCCGCTTTTTTGCAGACAGGGCTTCCTAGTCGTCGAAACTTCCAGCGGGGTAGAGCGGGAAACGGGCGATCAAGGCTTCGGCCTGGGCGCGGCAGGCGTCGAGGTTGGCCCGGTCTTCGGGGGCGTTCGCCACCTGGTTCATGATGCCCGCGATGGTTTCGATCTCCTTTTCTTTCAGGCCCCTCTGGGTGATCGACGTGACGCCGATCCTCACGCCGCTGGTGACGAAGGGCGACGCCGTGTCGAAGGGGATCTGGTTCTTGTTCACGGTGATGCCCACGGCGTCCAGGGCGCTCTGGAACAGCTTGCCAGTGATGTTCTTGGGACGCAGGTCGACCATGATCAGGTGGTTGTCGGTGCCGCCGCTGACGATCCTGAAACCGTGCTTCGCCAGCTCTTCGGCCAGGGTGCGCGCGTTCACCAGGACCTGGGCCATGGCCGCTTTGAACTCGGGGCCGGCCATGTGCTTAAAGCACCAGGCCTTGGCGGCCATGGTGTTGAGGTGCATGGAGCCCAGCGCGCCGGGGAATACGCCCTTGTCGAGCTGCTTGGCGAATTCCTTTTTGCACAGCACCATGCCGCTGCGGGGGCCGCAGAAAGTCTTGGTGGTGGAAGAGGACACGAAATCCACGTAGGGCACGGGGCTGGGGATGACGCCCGCGGCGATCAGGCCGCTGACGTGGGCCATGTCTACCATGGAATAGGCGCCGGCCTTCTTGGCGATGGCGGCGATGCGCTCGTAGTCGATCAGCCGCGGATAGGAGCTGCCGCCAGCGATGATCAGCCGGGGCTGGAACTCCTCGGCCTTCTTCTCGAGAGCTTCGTAATCGATGCGCTCCGTGTCGGGATGGACGCCGTAGGCCTCGAAGTGATAGACCTTGGAGAGGAAGTTGGCCGGCGAGCCGTGAGTGAGGTGCCCTCCCTGGTCGAGCCTCATGCCCAGGACCCTGTCGCCGGGCTTTAAAATGGCCGAGTAGACGGCGTAGTTGGCCGTGGAGCCCGAGTAGGGCTGGATGTTGACGTGCTCTGCGCCGTAGAGCGCCTTCGCCCGTTCGTTGGCGAGGATTTCCAGCTTGTCCGCCACGTGAGAGCCCGCCTGGAAGCGCGAGCCGGGATAGCCTTCCAGGGTCTTATTGGTCCAGACTGAGCCGCTGAGTTCCATGACTTCCAGAGGCGCCGTGCTTTCCGAGGCGATCATCTCAATGTTGTGCTCCTGGCGCTTCAGTTCCTCCAAAGTCAGTTCGTACACTTCCGGATCGGAAACATGGGTATGCTTTAACATCTTCCTGCGCTCTCCTTCATCTGATAGGGTGGTTCCTTTCGATGGACTTATCTTACTGAAAGAGATTCAAAGAAAATAGGTTCTATTTTTACCGTTTATTTAACGATCTTGATCTCTTTCTTTAAAGTCTAAACTGCGGTCTTCTGGATTGTGTATAATCATTTTGTCGCTTGTTGCGGAAAAATGTTGAAGGTGTCCTGTGAGGGAGCGTTTTATGTTTTCGTAAAGTTGTAAAATGGGCGATGTGATATGATGTCTTTCATTCCACTTGAAGGAGGTTATAGGGGATGTACGTCCAGAAGACCGACTGGGGACAGATTACGTGGTATTTCGTCCCCGATGCGAAGAGCCACAACCAAGTGATGAACGTGGGCGTGACCGAGGTCGGGCCGGGCCTGTCCCTCCCCAACCACGTCCATTATGCCAACGAGCAGTTCCTCTATATCCTGAACGGCGAAGGGTACTACGTCATCGACGGCGTCAAGCGGGATTTTCACAAGGGCGAATTCTTCCATATGGCGCCCGACGCCGCCCATATGACCGTCAACACGGGCACTGAACCGGTTCGTGAACTGCTGGTCTCCATTCCCGCGCGCTATGACCAGCTGATGGATTTCCCGCGCCGTTCCCCCGCCAGGCCGCTCAGCCACAACAGCCTCTATTCAGCCGTCGAAGCCATTCAGCTCCAGCTGCTGGGAACGCAGATCTTTCCGATCACGATCCTAGACGACACCTGGTCTCTGGTGTGGCAGAACGACTTTTTCCCGCCCTTCTGCGTCAATCACTGCGATCCCCGGGGCAGCCCCGTGGGCTGCGCCTGCCTGTGCCACGAAGGGGCCGTGGAGTGCGCCGAGCCGGGCGACGGCTCTTTTGTCTGCCCCAGGGGCCTGACGGTTTTCCACTTTCCCGTGGTCTATGAGAAGAAACGCCTCGGCACCATCCGGGGCGGCCACGTGCTGGTTACCCAGAACAGCGCCATCGACCCGCTGGAACTCTACGACACGCCGCAGAGCACCATCACGGGAATGCAGGACACGCTGAGACACATCGTGAAAAGCATCCTGAGCTTCTGCGAGTTTGACTCTGTCCGCCAGGAGCTGGAGGACAAATCCCTGCAGGCCTTCAGGACCGAGCAGGATAAGAGGCGGCTTCAGCAGCACCTGGGGGCCTGTATGGGCAGCGTGGCGAACGTCAGGATCAACCGGCATTTCCTGTTCAATACGCTGACCGCCATCGCTAGCATGGCTCTGGTGGGCGAGCGCCAGGAAGTGTACGAGGCCGTGGTCGACCTGGCCAAGATGTTCCGCTATACCATGACGACCAACCTGCAGTTCGTTCAGCTCTCCTCCGAGCTGGATAACCTGAGGATCTACCTGAAGATGCAGCAGCTTCGTCACCGCGGCGACCTGGAGGTGAATTTTTCGGTGCCTGAAAACCTGGGCGCGGCCATGGTGCCCTTCAATTTTCTCCAGCCCGTGGTCGAAAACGCCTTCACTCACGGATTTCCGAAATCCGAGCCGCCCCACCGGCTGGACTTCAGCGCGCAGGGAAGCCGCCGGACGGGCCGGGTTGCTTTCGTGGTCACCAATAACGGCAACGCTCCCGACGAGGTCACGCTGAACCGCGTGCTTCAGGGCGTTCAGTCCAACACAGGCCACGGCCTGGGGCTGGTCTACGCGAAGCTGGCCACGCTGTACGGCCAAAACTTCTCCTTCCATATGGAAGTTACGGGCGAAGGGGAAACCCGTGTGGTCATCGAGATTCCCTTCGTCTCCTCGGGAGGCGATTCCTGATGATCTCGGCCATCGTGGTAGATGACGAGCCCGCTGTGGCGATCATCATCAATAAGTTCATCGAGAGCGGCAAGCTGCCCATCGAGATCGCCGGCACGGCGCGGGACGGGCGGCGCGCCCTGGAGCTGATCGCCGCCGCGAAGCCGGGCCTGGTCTTTCTGGACATCCAAATGCCTGTGATGAACGGCTTTGAGGTGATGGCCGCCGCGCCGGAGTGCCGGTATATCATCATTACGGCCTTCGAGTCCTTCGAGTACGCCCGGCAGGCGCTGCGCCTGGGAGCCAGCGATATCCTGCTGAAACCCATCGACTACGGCCAGCTGCTCCAGTCCATCGCGAGAGCCACGGGCTGGCAGTTCACCGCCAACGAGACGGTCAACGAGATTTTGGAATACATCCACGGCCATTACGCTGAAAAAATTTCGCTGAACGACCTGGCGAGCCTGAGCTATGCCTCGCCCAGCCACGTGGCGCGGCTTTTCAAAAAGCACATGGGCGCCAGTATCGTCACCTATCTGACCCAGCTGAGGATTCAGAAGGCGAAGGAGCTTCTGGAAAGGGGCGAGGGCAAGATCAAAGAGGTGTCGGAACAGGTGGGCTTCTGCAATCTGAACTATTTCTACAAGTGCTTCAAGGCTCTGACGGGAGAGACTCCCGCGGATTTTGCGAACAAATCCAGGCAGCAGCCATAAAACACAAAAAAAGCGGCGAAGAGTCCTCCGATGCGGAGGGTTCTTCGCCGCTTTCTCTTATGCCCTGTCTTTCTCTGTACGCAAAAATGTTCCACGTGGAACAATCGGCGGGATCAAGCGCAAAAATGTTCCACGTGGAACAATCGGCGAGATTGAGCGCGAAAATGTTCCGCGTGGAACGCTTGGCGGGATCGAGCGCAGAATGTTCCACGTGGAACATTCTGCTGGGCGGGCGCAAAAAAGGAGACATCTCTTCCGCGGGCATGAACTGCCTCACCCACATATCTCCGGGCAGCCAGTCTTACAGCGCGTTCAGCCTCTGATAGAGCTCGTTTTTCCTGTTTCGCCCCACGGGAAGCACACAGCCGCCGCAGCCGCGCATTTTCACGGCCGTGGTCTTATTGTACCAGGGCACGATTTCAGCCACGTATTCCAGGTTGACGATATAGCTCTTGTAGATCCTGAAAAACGCGCCGCCTTCCAAGCGGGCTTCGCACTCGCCCAGCGTCTTCTTGTCGGAGTAGTCCCCTTCGGCGGTGTGCACGACAACGCCGCGCGCCGCCGACTCGATGTAAATGATCTTTCCCGCGTCGATCAGCACGATACGCCCCTCGTGGGCGGCGGCGAATCTGCCGGGGACCTGCTTCTGCGCCATGGGGGCGCTTCCGGCCTGGCAGCGCAGAACGATCTCCCGCACTCTGGCTGGGTCGAAGGGTTTGAGGATGTAGTCGCTGACGCCAAGCTCGAAAGCCTTGACAGCGTATTCCGGATAGGCGGTCGCGAAGACGATCCGCGCCTCTTCGCTGATCTTTTTGACCGCTACGGCGATGCTCGTGCCGATGATGTCTCCCAGGTTGATGTCCAGAAAGACCAGGTCATAACGGTTCCGGCAGACCATCTCCAGCGCCGCCGCACCGTTGGAAGCTTCGTCGATAACCGCCGCGGGATCGGCGCTGCGGATCTGGTGGCAAAGCTCGCGCCGCGCGGGACTTTCGTCGTCTACAACGGCTATACGCATTTTTGATCCTCCTCGATCGAAATAAGATGTTCCGTCTTGGCGAAACGGACTTCCACGGAGGCGCCGCGGGGCGAGGAACTCAGTTTCAGCCCGCAGTCCGGCCCGTACATGTATTTCAGCCGCCGGTCCACGTTGAACAGGCCGAAATGGCGCTGGGCGAAGCTGGCGTCGGCGAAGCCGTCGAGGACCTGCTGGGGAAAGCCCTGCCCCTGGTCGGAAACGACGACGGCCAGAAATCCGCCGCGGTCTTCCGCGCTGAGCGAGACTCGGCGCATCCCCTGGCGGTCGGCGCCGTACTTGATGGCGTTTTCAACCAGAGGCTGCAGTATAAAAGCAGGGATGATCTGTTTCATGTCGCAGTCAAAGTGGTATTCCACGGCGAGTTTTTCCTCGAACCTGGCTTTTTCGAGGACTAAATAGTTTTCGATGTAGCCGATCTCTTCCTGGAAGGATACGAAGGCGCTGGCGCCGTCGAGGGTGTGCCTGTAATGGGCCGCCAGCGTGAGCAGCAGCTCCCGGGCCCGTCCGGGCTGCTCGCGGCACACGCAGGATATGGTGTTCAGCGCGTTGTACAGAAAATGGGGATTGATCTGGGATCGGAGGGCCTTCAGCTCCGCGGCGCGGTACTGGCGTTTCAAGTCGTCCATTTCGGCCAATTCCAGCTGCGTCGAAAAAATCCTGGCCAGCCCTTGGGCGAAGGTGGCGTCGCATTCGCGGGCAAGGAATTTCCTTTTCACCACCAGCGTCATGCTCCCCACCGGTTTGTCGCGAACCACTAACGGCGCCGCGATCATCTGGTACTGCCGGGTCAGCTCGCAGTCAGGATTGGCGCGGCCGGCCCTGATGTCGGGTGCGAAGGCGCCGGCGCGCACCCTGTGTTCCAGGAACTGAGGCAGGGCGTCGCCTTTGTTGATATAGGCGCGTTCGCCAGTCCAGCCGCTGGCCAGGACGGTGCTGAGGTCGCTGAAGATTACGCCCTCGCAGATGCCCGAGCGTAGGATGATGTCTATCACCCTGTCCAGCGACTCGCCGCCCGCAAGGCCCCGGCGCATGTAGGGAAGGCTCTCGTCGGCGATTCTCAGCGTGTCGCGCACTCTGACGGCTGAATCGCGGTCGCGCTGCACCCAGAGCTGGTTGAACACCGACATGAAGATCGTCAGTCCCAGCGAGTTGAGGAGCACCATGGGCAGGGCTGTCCGGCTCACCACCGACCGGGCGAGGGCGAAGGGGGAGGACAGGAGCAGGATCAGCAGCATGTGCAGCGTTTCCGCCCCCGCCGCGAGCAGTACTTCGAAGAGCCGTTTGTGCCTGGCGCGGCTGTAGAAGTCGTGAAACAGGGCTCCGAGAAGGCCGGCGCTCAGCGTGGAGAGAGAGCAGGCCACGGTGGTGAAGCCGCCGGGATCGTAAAAGAGGCGGTGCGCCGCGGCGAACAGCCCGGCTCCGACGCCGGCGAAGGGGCCCGCGAAGAGCCCCGCCGCCAGAACGCCGATGACGCGCGTGTTCACGATCATGCCGTCCACGCTGACGCCCATATAGGTGGAGCAGACGCTGATGCCGCCGAAGAGCGCGGCCTGGGCCAGCCTGTCTCCGAGGGTCTTTTTTTTGTCGGTGAGGATCTTTTGGATCACCGGCGGCCGGGTGATAAAAAAGGAGATAATCAGCAAAAAAACGATGTTCAGCTGCAGGCGATACAGGATGACGTGATTCATGAGGGTCTCCGCGGGCCTCCCAGAGGGGCGTGATGTTCCTTCGGACGCAAAGGCGGCGGGGCTGCCTTTGCTGTCTCAAGGAAAGGTGCCGGATCGTTTTAGAAAAACTTCTTTTCCATTATAACCCGGAATAACGGCCGTTCATACCCGGCGGCCCCGCTTTTCATGTGAAAAAAGTCGCATTTGACGCCCGGAAAGGCGCATTTGAAGACTTTATTAAAACAAGTAAGAGAAAAGGATGTTAAGATTCAACCGCTGCACCGGCGTCGACGCCTGGAGAGAGGAAATACCGCACCCCTGCCCTTATCAAAAAATTTAGGAGGAGTATTCTGATGGAAGCGAACTTTGGATCACTTATCGTTATGCTGATCGCCCTGGCAGTTCTCATTATTTCCATTATGAAGTTCAAAGTACATCCCGTTGTCGCCCTGATTCTCGTCGCTTTGGGAAGCGCCGTCGCCTTCGGCTTCCCGATCGGCAAGGTGGTTTCCACCGTTACGGGCGGCTTTGGCTCCACAATCGGCAACATCGGCATCGTGATCATCCTCGGCTGCGCTATTGGCGTCATCCTTGAGGACACGGGCGGCGCGCTGGTGCTGGCCAACACGATTCTGAAATGGGTCGGCAAAAAGCGCACGTCGCTGGCCATGGCCATTTCTGGGTATCTCGTGTCCATCCCCGTGTTCAGCGACTCCGCGATCGTCATCCTGTCCCCCGTGGCCCGTTCCCTGTCGGCCCGCAGCGGCGTTCCTCTGATGTGCCTCCTGGGCTCGCTGAACGCCGGCATCCTGGCCACGCACACCATGGTTCCGCCCACGCCGGGGCCTCTGGCCGCCGCCGGGACGCTGAACGCCGACCTGGGCCTGGTCATCGCGCTGGGGCTTATTTCCGCCCTCGCCTATACGGCCGCGGCGATGCTGTGGTGCAAGAGCAGCTACTGCGTCAGCCGTTATCCCCAGCCCGCGAAGGTGGAGAACATCCAGCAGGCCGTCAACGACGATTTCAGCATTAAAACGGACCGGAAGCTGCCCGGCGCCTTCCTGACCTTTGCCTGCATTCTGGTGCCCGTCATCCTGATCTGCGTCCATTCCTTCATGAACATGGCTCTTCCCGCGGGGACGCCGATCCTGCTGTACAGCGCTTTCCTCGGCAACCCCGTGATCGCGCTGTTCATCGGCGTGTTCCTCTGCCTTTTCCTCGACACCTCTAAGCTTGAGAGAAATCAAGTCTACGCCTGGTTTGACCGCGCCGTGGAAAGTTCCGGCTTCATCATCCTCGCCACGGGAGCCGCGGGAGCCTTCGGCGCCGTGCTGAAAGCGTCGGGCGTGGGCACCTACCTTGGCGGTCTGATCGCCGCCACGCACCTTCCCCCCGTGTTTGTCCCCTTCCTGGTCTCGCTGCTGCTGAGCGTGTCCAATGGCTCCGCGACGGTTTCGCTGGTCACGGGATCCGCCATCATCCTGCCTCTGATGCCCGCCCTGGGGCTGCACCCCGTGATCGCCGTGCTGGCCATCGCCTCGGGTTCTTCCTTCTTCTACCACGCCAACGCGAGCCATTTCTGGGTGGTCTGCCGTTCCAACGACCTGGACATGAAGGAAGGGCTGGTGCTGTGCTCCGTAGGCACCGCCATCGGAAGTGTCGCCGGCTTCATCGCCGTGTGGATCATGTCGATCTTCGTCACCGTCTGATCAAGCTGTAAAGCGCCTTTCTCCGAATACACGCCGTCATATGAAAGGGGAGCGTCTTTTCCGCAATGGAAGAGGCGCTCCCCTTTATATAACTCGGCTGCAGGAAGAGAGGCATAAAAGCGGAGTTTTCCTGGCTCCTTTCTTGCCGACTTCCGGCGAGAAGGCTGGCGCTACAGTTCCATAAGGCGGCCCAGACCGCGCATCCGTTCGTTGACGCCGCTTCTGCGCAGAACGCTCCACAGGCTGGCCTGATGGCTCGAGATGACCGGGATGCCCAAATCTGTTTCCAGGGGTTCTACGATCTCCATGGTGTGCAGTTTCATACAGCTGATGAAAAGGGCTTCCGCGTTCGACAGATCCATGGTTCTGGCCTGTTTATAGATAAACCCCTGGGGAACGTCCCCGTTAAAGCATTGGACGTCTAGGATTTTGACTGCTGTAATACGGTAACCGTGGTCTTCCAGAAATTTTTTCTGGATCTGCGTTTTATATTCCGGGTAGGGCGTGATCATCGCGATATTTTTGACGCCCAGAGCGTCAAAGGATTCCATGCAGGCGTTGATCGTGGTTGTGCAGCGGGAATGGCAGCGTTCTTCCATGCGCCGGATGCACTCCTGGTCCCAGCCTGTTCCGTTGATGCAGCTGCCGACGGTGCAGCCGAAAATGATGATGTCCTTCGGCAGTTCGCTGAAGGTTTCGGCGGCTGCCTCCAGGCGGGTGATGAATCCGTCGTCGGGTTCTGTCGGAAAAGCCTTGAGCTTGATTCGAGTCGTGGCGATTTCCACTCCTTCGGGCGCGTATTTGTTGAAGGCGCTCTCTGCTACGCTCTGAGCGGGGCTGATCAGCCCGATGTTTGCTCTCCATTTAGCCATGTGTATACTCCTTTTTTGAGTCGTTCAGTTCTTTGCTGTATTTGAAGGCCCTTTTGACCTGCCTTACGAAGCCGCCGGCCGTTTTCTCCGGGCGAGGACCGCGTCTGCCGCCGCCGCTGCCGTGCCGGTAATAATGCCGATCAGGCTGGTGGTGTTGTCGGGCATGACCATTAAAATTCCGCTGAAGGCCAAGACAAGCCGAAGAGGCAGCAGAATTTTGCGTTTCCAATATCCGGCGACCGCTATCTCCAGCATGACCACGCCGATCAGGGCGGTGACGATGGCGGACAGAATCGTAAAGGTTTCTCCCATCATCAGCAGGGCCGGATTATAGGCAAAGGTGTATGGAACGATGAACGCCGGCAGCGCTGTCAGCACGGCCGCGACGCCGGTCATGAACCAGTTGGCTTCCGCAAGCCCTGCGGCCAGGAATACGGCTGCGCAGACGGGCGGCGTGATCGTGGCCATCGTGGAGAAGAAGAAAATAAACATGTGGGCGATAAATGGGGACAATCCCAGCGAGGTCAGCGCCGGAGCCAGCACTGCGGCTCCCAAAACATAGGCGGCTGTGGTGGGCAGCCCCATGCCGAGGATGATGCAGACCAGCATGGACAACATTAGGCATAAAAATAAACTGTTTTCTCCGACGGAAACGATGAGGTCCGCCAGTTTGACGCCGACGCCGGTCATAGAAATCAGTGTGATGCTGAGCTGAGCTCCGGCCAGCAGAATGGCCATGCTGATGATACTGCCCGCTCCCTTCAGGGCGGACTGGTACATCATGTTTCCAGTGTGCCGCAGCGCCGCCTTGGGGGACCGGCTGACGGTCAGCCCCGTGACGCAGCAAATTGCCAGAGCGGCCACGGAAGCGTATAGAGCGGAGTTTGTGGCGCTGAAACCGCGAATCAGCTGGAAAATGAAAATGCCCAAGGGAAGGAACACGTTGACGTACTCCTGCGGTAAAATCTGGACCTTTTCGTCGCTGCCCAGCACTCCGTAACGGCGTCCGATGCCGTGGATGGCCACAAAAGCGCCGGCATAATAGAGCAGAGCCGGAAGGACGGCCGCTTGAGCGATCTTGATATAGGGTACCGCGATCAGCTGGGCCATGATAAAGGCGGCTGAACCCATAATCGGCGGCATGATCTGCCCTCCTGTGGAACCAACCGCTTCGAAGGCGGCGGCCCATTTGGCGGGAAAACCAGATTTTTTCATCATGGGGATCGTAAAGACGCCGGTTCCAACCACGTTGGCCATGGCGGAGCCTGAAATCATGCCGAAAAGCGCGTCGGATACCAGGGACATCTTCGCCGTACCGCCTATTGAGCGCCCTGCTAGTTTCTGACCCATTTTGACGAAGGTCTCCGAGGCGCCGGTCTCTCCCAGCACGGCGCCAAAGATGCCGAACATGGCGAGCGTCGTCGCGGAGATGCTGACCATGGCGCCCCAAATGCCGTTGCTGGTGTGATAGAACGTCTGGAAAATTAAATTCAGGGAGAAGTTTTTATGTCCCCAAATGCCCGGAAACAGTTCGCCATACCGCGCGTACACAATCAAAGCGACCGCCATGACCGGGAAGGTCCAGCCTATGGAACGGCGCGCCGCTTCCAGGATGAGAACGACGGTCGCGACGGCGAAAAACACGTCCGCTCCGTCGTACCATTTGAGCGGCCCCCATGCGATTTTCACTGAGTTGAAAGAAATATAGACGGCGGAAGCCACGGCGATCATCGCGAAAAGGATGTCGTACAGAGGGACCGCGCCGGCGTCTCTGTCTTTTTTAAACGCCGGCTTTACAATAAAACAGAGAGCCATTACAAACCCCAGGTGAACGCTGCGCTGCACGAGCGCCGTGAAGGCGCCGAAAGTCGTTGTGTAAATCTGAAATAACACCAGCGCGACGGAAAGAACGCTGACTATGGTTTTCCAAAACTTGTTCAAATTCCTCACCGTAGTTCACTCCTATCGCTTTTTTTGAAAAGCCGGCTGACAAATGGACGATTGTCAGCCGGCTTCGTCTTTGTCGTGTCTGGGGTGAAGATCAGCGCGCCTTGACGTATTCCGGGGGGATCAGATGGGCCGGCACCTCGATGCCTTTCTCTTCGATATACTGCACCGCTCCGGCGTGCAGCGGGATTGGAGACTGGAGCGTCATTTTTATCATGTCGTTTTTGGCGGCGGTGGGCATGGTATTGATCCACATCTTTTGATTTTCATAGATAGCTTTGAACATCTTGTAGCCGTCCTCCTGAGAGAGGTCGGTGCAGGTTTGGCAGCCCTGGAGCCACTGGATGGTCAGGATCTCTTTGGCCTGTCCGTCGTAGGTTCCCGCGGGGACGGCGACGCCGGTGATGTAAGGGAATGCTTTGTGTATTTTGTCGATCTCTTCCTGCGTAAAGGAGAGATAATGAACAGGAAGGGACGCTCCGGTCTGGACGATGAAGGGGTCGGGCTGTCCCGTGGCGCTGCACATATACTGGACCTGGCGGTTGATAAAAGCTTCCTGAGCGTCGCTCTTGCTGGCTTCGTAGTAATCCGGCGCTACGCCGATGACGCCCAGGCTGTCGGTGATGATGCTCGACAGAGTGGTGCCGGTTCCGCCGGTGCTCACCTTTTGCCCGTTGAGCTGCGAGTAGCTGTTGATGCCTGAAGAAGCGGGTACGACGCCGATCATGATCGCCAGATCGTAGTACCACAGAACCCGGGCATTTTTGTTGGGGCTGCCGTTCCAGAGCCCCTCGCCGGCATAGTTCTGCCAGTCTGATTTGGAGATGCCGTTGCCCAGAATGACCTCGCCGGCGCGCACTCGGTTGACGATGTCGGTGGCGCCCTGCGATTCAGAAATGGTGATGTTGTATTCTGGGTAGATCGTCGAGATGGTCTTGCCCACGGCGACCCAATAGGGATACATTGAAGCGGTCGCCGGCGACGCGCCGAAGGTCAGGTACTGCGTCTTGGCCAGGGCTTCGGCGGTATTGCAGGATAGAACTGTGAAGAGAGCGAGAAAAAGTGCGATCGATTTTTTCATTTTTTTCCTCCTGTACTTAAGATAAAATTATACTCATTTCCGATTGAACGTCAAAACTGACGTCTGCGGGGACCCGGGGAAAAACGGTTCCGCTCCGGACATACTCGGACTGCCTTGGCGGCCCTGCGCAGCTTGCGGTCCCGGCCTCTCTCAGGCCGTCCCCTCAAAGGTATTTAACGCTTCCGTCGATTAATAGTATAATAGTGTTACTTTGGAACACTGCCTCCTATGCTAGGACTGCTTTTTTGCGCGGGAGACCATTTCAGACAGCGTGCGGCGGAAGAGCGCCACGTCGACGCCGAGGGAAACGACGTAGGCCCCTTTTTCGTTCCACTGACGAAGCTCTTCGGAGATATGAGGCGACAGGCCGTCAAGCTGAGGGGAAACGATCTTTCCTTTTGCGAGAGCCTTTGAGAAGATCTTTTGCTCAGCTTCCAACACTAAGGGGTGGGTCTTTTGTCCCGGCACGCCCAGAGAGTTTGAGAGGTCGCCTCGTCCGCTCAGAACCATGTCGATGCCTTCCACGGATAGGATGGCGTCGATGTTTTCAAGCGCTTCACGGCTTTCGACCTGAATGGCGAGAAGCACGTTTTCATTGCTCCAACGGGTGTATTCCGCCGCGGGAACCTGACCATAAAGGCTTTGCCGCGAGGCCGAAAATAACCCGCGGTCGCCGAGCGGCGCAAACTTCGTCAAAGCGACGGCCGCTCTGGCGCGTTCTTTCGTCGATATGTCCGGAACGACCACACCCTGGGCTCCCAGCTCGATAACCTGCGGGAGCCGCTGTTCGTCCAGATTGATTCGGACCATAGGGACCACATTGTAGCGTTCCGCCGTGAGGATGCACTTTTCCACCTGGTCCAGATCCCAGGGGCCATGGCAGAGGTCGAGACGGACGAAATCCATCCCTGCGAGGCAGGCCAGCTCCACGATTTGGCTTGCGGGGGTTTCGATGTACATGCCGAGACAGCCGCGTTTCTGCTCGACAGCCTGAAGGAGAAGATTGGGTTTAAGCATGCTCATGGCCCTATTTCTCCGAAGAGGGGGCGAAGCCGTACAGTTTCGCCGGGTTGTCGACCAGCAACCGGCGGCGTAGATCCGCTTCAGGCGCGATCTGCGCCAGCAGGTTGTAGATTTTGACGGTGTTGTGCTGCGTGAAGGACGCGTGAGGATAGTCGCTTCCCCAGACGGCTCGGTCAGGCGCCGCTTCCAGTACGGCGCGGGCCAGCGGGATTACGTCGAGATACTGGGGGTCTGTCGAAATTCTGTAGGGCGCGGTAATTTTGATCCAGCAGTATCCTTCCCCATTCTTCGCCAGGTCCAGTAATTTGCGGAAGCCGCGCGATTCGGCGCCGTTGCAGCATTTGTTCATTCCCATGTGGGCGATGGTAAAGGGAACTCTGAGCTTGTCGAGATGGGGGATCATTTCAGTCGTCAGCCAGTCGGGGAAAAGGAAGTCCAGAGACCAGCCCAGCTCCTGGCAGCGTTTTTCCCATAGGTGGATTCTCGGGAGAAGGCTGTCCGCCAGCCCGGCCGTCAGGGGCTCGATGGGCTTGACGTTGATGCGGATGCCTCGGGCGCTTTGGCTGTGCAGCTTTTCCAGTTCCGAATCGGAGATGGAATCTTCCACGTCCACGACGACGCGGCTGTTTTCCAGGCCGAACTGTCTGGCGGCGTCGAGCTGGCAGCGGTTGTCCTTGCCGAAACAGCTGGGCTGGACCAGCACCGTGCGCTTCAGGCCGATGAGGTCCCGGAAAACGGCGTAATCGCCAGCCGTCGCGACGGGCGGAGCGTAGCGCATCACTTTTTCATAGGCGTACTTTGCCGGATCGCCGAAAATATGGAAATGGGCGTCGCAGGCGTTGACAGGGGTTTCGAAAAGCGGCTTATCAATCTGAGGATCAAACATGGTTCGATGGATCTCCCTTCCAAAGTTACAGATTCGTATTTTTAACCTTTTGTGGCGAGAATTCCCCGGCCTCTAAGGCGGCGGGATGAATCGCCACGGTTTTGGCTTGTTTTTTCAGATTATCTTGGGTAGTATGTTGCCATGAAGCAGAAAAGATAACTATAATAATATAGAAAAGAGGTGTCCACAATGAATAGGGCCTATCGTTTTCGTCTTTATCCTGACGAAGAGCAAAAAACTCTGTTTGCGAAGACCTCTGGTTGTGTGCGC
>SFDM01000044.1 GCA_004558205.1 Pyramidobacter piscolens | reverse complement strand
CCAACCGGAGGCGTACTTTTAGTACGTTGAGGATTGGGCCGGGGAAGGGTTCGAGCAGCTGGGACGTTTAGCGAGTGACGCCGGTAAACCGCAATTTAGGCGTTAAGGCTCCTGGTATGGTACGAAAGGATCTCGTCCAGGCGGGTTTTGTCTATTTCCCTGATGGACTTGAAGGGGGCGGGGTGGGCGGCGCTGTCGCCGATCCGCTTTTCGAACCAGGCCACGTCGTGCCAGGCGCCGCATTTATACCCCGTGGCATGATAGACGCCCAGTCTCTTGAAGCCCATGCTCTCGTGGAGCTTTTCACTGTTCGCGTTCGGCGAGGTCACGCCTCCGTAGAGGTTGCGGACGTTCTGCAGGCGCAGGATGTCCGTCAGCACACCGTAAAGCGCCTTGCCTATGCCGCAGCGCAGACAGTCTTTCGCGATATAGACGGACAGCTCGGCGTTCCATTGATAGGCCTGGCGCTCCATCTGCCGGTGCGCATAGGCGTAACCGGCGATCCGGCCGTCCATCAGGCAGACCAGGTAGGGATAGTCGCGCGAAATTTCCCTGATTCGCTCCCGAAACTCGTCAAGAGACGGCGTTTCGCACTCGAAGGTGATCGCCGTCTCCCTGACATAGGGCTCATAGACCGACAAAATCCCAGCGGCCTCCTCTTCTTTGGCAAATCTGATAATTTTCCAGCTCATGGTGGTCCCTTTCCTTTCATAAAACAGATGTTTGACGCGGCTGTCCTTCGGCGAAAAACATGAAATCTTCTCACGATTGCCATCATATCACGAATTCCGGCGCAATAAACTTTATTTTTAACCGCCTTATGCAAAATAAATTCTTATCGGCCATAGAAACGAAAAAAGCGCCCGCCGCCCAGCAGGACAGGACAGCCAAAAACCGCGTTTGACAAGGCGGCGCTTTTTGTCAGAGTCCAGGAGGCTTCCCTCATTTCATGAAAATTACCGACTTGACGAAGAGAGCCGATCCGTTTATTCTCAGGCTGCGTCAAAATTGCCCGCCCGGCATAAAAATGGAGAAAGCTCATGGAACATTTCATCAAGGCTTTTACGTATTCCTGCGCCGGCTTTCAGGCCCTTCTGCGGGAGAGGGCCTTTCGTCAGGAGCTTTTCCTGCTGGCCTTCTTTTTCAGTGTCACGGCGCTCGCGCGGGGCGTCGCCGCGCTTTTGGACGTCCTGCCCTGGGGGCTGCTGGTCCTGGTCGTGGAGGCCCTGAACACGGCCGTCGAAAAAACCGTGGACCTCTGCACAACCCAAATCCACCCTCTCGCGAAAATCGCCAAAGACACGGCGAGCTTCGCCTGCGGCACGGCCATCATGGCCTTCCTTCTGACCTGCCTCAGAGAGTTCGTCAAGTAGGCCGGGCGATTTTCCCTTCCTCCTGGAAAACATTTTCGCTTTGAACACCTTTGAACAGGTCTTTTCGATGGTATAATAAGCTGTCATTGTCTTTTACACTCCGCTCATCTGGAAAGGCGGTTATTCTATGCGTTTACAAATTCGTCGCGTCCTGCTGGCTTTCTCGCTGCCGTTTTTCACGCTTTGCGCGGCGCTGGCGGCGCATGCCGCCCCGGCGGCTGACATCTCAATCGTCTTTTCCTGCGACGCTTTGGACTCCATGTACGTCTCGGCCACATCGGGAATTCATAGAGCCCTCACGGAACTCGGAGTCCCGTCCAGAATTTACACCTGCGACTATAATGAAAAGAACTTCCGCTCCGCCATAGAGACAGCCGCGAAACATTCCAAACTGGTGATCGCCGTGGGCGGCGACCTCGGCGCCGTCGTGGACAGAACCGCGCCGTTGTACAAGAAGACCGACTTCGTGCTGGTGGACGCCCGTTCTTCCCACCCCAGCGTCACCTCGGTGCTCTTCCGCCAGAACGAAGGCAGCTATCTCGCGGGCGCCCTCGCCGCCATGACCGCTGAACGCAGCGCCGCCCTGCTGGGCGTGACGCCGGCCGTAGGCATCATTTTGGGCGAACGAGGCAAGGAAAACCCCGCTATGCTCGATTTTCTCGTGGGCTTTGAACAGGGCGTCAGGGCGGTCAGCAAGGATATGCCCGTCCTGAAAAGGAGCGTCCAGTCCTGGAACGACCCGCGACGCGCCAAGCTCATCGCCGTAAAGATGAACAAGGAAGGCGCTCTGATCATCTACCAGGCGGCTGGCAGGTCGGGAGCGGGGGTCATCGAGGCAGGGATCGAGAACTCTTTCTGCGTGATCGGCGTGGACGAACCCCAGGAGCGGATCGCCCCCGGAGTGGTGCTGACCGCCATGCTCAAACACTTTGACAAGGCCCTTTTCGAAACGATCGCGGCCAAGCGGGAAGGCCGGCTGGAGCGCGGGGCCGTCCTCATCTACGACCTGGACAACAGCGGCGTGGGACTTTCGTGGACGTCCAACACGCTGATCCCCGAAGACGTGAAAAACCGGCTGGACCAGCTCAGCTCACAGATCGGCAGCGGCAGGATCACTGTGGACAGCGCTTTCGACGAAGAAGGCGCCGTCAGACCGGACCTGGAACCGCTGGACGAACGGAAAAAGATGAAGTAGAACGTTCAGAAAGCCCCTTTGGGCCTTTCTTTTCTCGATACAGGTACTTTGACAACGCAGAATATTTGCACCAAATTCCCGAGCGCGGCAAAGCGCTCCTTCAAAGGCGGGATTTATGGGATGAATGTAACTTCTCTGTTTCAGATTATCGGCGGAGTAGGGCTGTTTCTCTATGGAATTAAACTGATGAGTGACGCTCTGCAAGACTTGGCGGGCGACCGTATGAGAACGCTCATTGCCTCATTGACCAGCACGCCCGTAAAAGGAGCCTTGGTGGGTGCGCTCGTGACCATGGTGATCCAGTCCAGTTCTGCGACGACGGTCATGACCGTCAGTTTTGTGCAGGCTGGACTGATGTCGCTTCGGCAGGCCCTTGGCGTGATCATGGGAGCCAACGTGGGCACCACCATCACCGCCCAGCTGATCGCGTTCAACATGAAGGATTTCGCGCTGCCCACCGTGGGCGTGGGCATGCTGCTGGCCGTTTTCGGGAGGACCCGGCACCAGCGCTATATCGGCAACGGCATTTTCGGTTTCGGCCTGCTGTTCATCGGCATGGGCACCATGGAACAATCCATGAGCTTTCTGCACGACCGCCAGGATTTCTTTCTCGCCTTCGCCCGCACCCCCCTGCTGGGCGTCCTGGCCGGCACCGCGCTGACCATGATAGTCCAGTCCAGTTCGGCCACGGTGGGGCTGACCATCGCCATGGCCGTTCAGGGGCTGCTGCCCATCGAGGCCGCCATCCCCATCCTTCTGGGCGACAACCTGGGCACCACCATCACCGCCGTGATCGCCGCGCTCGGATCAAACCGCTCGGCCAAACAGGCGGCCATAGGGCACGTGCTCTTCAACCTGATCGGCATCTGCTACTTCCTGCCCCTCATAGGGCCTTACACGCGGCTGGTCACCAGCACCTCCGGCGAAATCGCGCGCCAGATCGCCAACGCCCACACGATTTTCAACGTGTTCAACACGCTGGTGCTGCTCCCCTTCGTGAACGTCATCGCCCGCCTGATTCAGAGGATGCTGCCCGCAGAAACAGAACAGATCTATACGGGCCCCAAATACCTGAACGAGCGGCTGATCGACGCCTCGCCGGCCGCGGCCGTGACAGCCGTGCGCAACGAGCTTTTGAACATGGGCGGCCTGACGGTGCAGATGCTCGACCTGGTCAACACGGCTTTCATCGAAAAGGACGACTCGGCGGTGGAAAAGCTGAACCAGATCGAGCGGGTGGTCAACGACCTGACCCACAAAATCGCCGCCTACGCGGCCAAGCTCTGGCAGCACCATATTTCTGCCGACCTGTCGAAGCTCCTGGCGTCTTACGTCAACGGAGCCAGCGACATCGAGCGCGTGGGCGACCATGCGCAGAATATGGTGGAGCTTTACGATTATCTGAAAGAACACAAACTCGACTTCTCGGCCACCGCTACCGCCGAGTTCGAGGACATGTTTTCCACGGTCCGCCAAATGGTGGTCAAAAGCCTGCGCGCCGTCGAAACGGAACAGGTGGAGCTTGCCCGCGAGGTGGCCGACACGCTGGAGGACCAGGTGGACTACAAGGAAAAGACCCTGCGCCAGAGCCATATCGGGCGCCTCAACGAAGGGCTTTGCGCGCCCTCCTCGGGGATCATCTTCATCGACCTGCTGAGCAACATGGAACGGATCGGCGACCACGCCCACAACCTCTCGCTGATCGTCATGGACGTGGCGCAGTTCCACGGCAAAAAGACCAAAAAATGAGCTTGAAGCACTATTATCTGAAAAGTCACACTTGATCAACTTTTTATTTCCTATACCTCAAAGCTTCCAAATATATTTCTATAAGGTATAATGAGGGCCATCAAAGCTCCGCACTTTGCGGAGCAATTCCGAAAATATAGGAGGTAAGACTTATGAGATTCAGCAGAAAATTGGCGGCCGCCGTGCTGGCGGTTATGGCGATCGGCGGGGCCGCGATGGCGGCGGACACGATCAAGGTGGGTGTTTTCCTTCCCCTGACCGGCGGCAGCGCCTTCGGCGGACAGCTTGAGCTGGACGGCGTCAGAATGGCGCAGAAGGAGATGCCCGAGATTCTCGGCAAAAAAGTGGAACTCGTGGTGGTGGACAACAAGACTGACAAGGTGGAAGCCGCCAATGCGGTGAAGCGCCTGATCGAACGCGAGAAGGTCAACGTCATTATCGGGACCTACGGCTCCTCGCTGGCCATGGCCGGCGGCGACATCGCCGAAAAGGCGGGGATCCCCATGCTCGGTACGTCCTGCACAAACCCCCTGGTCACCCAGGGCAAGAAGTTCGTCTTCCGCGCCTGCTTCATCGACCCCTTCCAGGGCGCCGGAGCGGCGGCTTTCGCTTTCAACGAGATGAAGGCCAAAAAAGCGGCCATTCTGATCGAAGTCACCGAGGACTACTGCGTAGGCCTTGCCAAATACTTCGAGGACAACTTCAAAAAGCTTGGCGGTTCCGTGGTTTCCAAGATGAACTACCAGAAGGGCGACCAGGACTTCACGGCACAGCTGACTGAGATTATCAGCCTCAATCCCGACGTGGTCTACCTTCCCGCGAACTTCGCCGAAGGCGCGATCATCATGCGCCAGGCGCGCGAACTGGGCGCCGAGTTCGCCTTCCTGGGCGGCGACGCCATGGACAACCCCGAGATCGTCTCCATCGGCGGCGATTCTGTCGAAGGATTCTGCTTCACCACCTTCCCCTACGATCCTTCCATGCCCAATATGAGCGAGCTGGCGAAGAAGTTCACCGAGAACTGGCAGAAAGCCTTCCCCGATAAGGCGGCCAACGCCAACTCGGCCATCGGCTATGACTGCTACATGATGATCATGGACAGCATCAAGCGTGCCAACAGCGCCGCCCCGGCCGACATCGCCGCGGCTCTGGCTTCCATGAAGGACTACGCCGGCGTCACCGGCCTCACCACCATGGACGCCAACCACGACGCGATCAAGCCCGTAGGCATCATGCAGATCAAGGACGGCAAGCGCATCTACCTGACCAACGTGGAAGTGGCGAACTAAGGGACCGCGCCAAGCACTCCGGCAGGAAGATCTTTTTATTTGTCGATAAAGAGGGGGGGACTCGTCAAGTCCTCCCCTCTTTGAGAAGAAATGAGGCGAACTTTCATGAGCCTGGATATGTTCATCCAGCATTCCTTTAACGCCCTGACGCTGGGCAGCCTTTACGGGCTGATCGCCATCGGCTACTCCATGGTGTACGGCATTCTGCGTCTGATTAACTTCGCTCACGGCGACATCTTCATGCTGGGAGCCTATTTTGTTTTTTGGGGCGTCGCTTTATTCAAACTGCCATGGTGGCTGGCGGCCCTCCTGTCCATCGCCGCCACGGCCTGTTCGGGCATCCTGGTGGACCGCGTGGCTTACAAGCCGCTGCGCGACGCGCCCCGCATTTCGGCCCTGATCAGCGCCATCGGCGTCTCCTTTTTTATTCAGAACGTCTGTCTCGTTCTCTTCACGGGAATCCCTCGCCCCATGCCCCGCCTGGCTTCCCTCGTAAAAATAGTCAAGTTCGGCAACATCAGGATCCTCCCTCTGGCGGTGGTCGTGCCTATCGTGGCCTTCACGCTGGTTATGGGGCTTCTGTGGATTCTTTACAAAACACCCCAGGGACTGGCCATGCGCGCCATTTCCAGGGATATCGAGACGACGCGCCTGATGGGCGTCAGCGTAAACAGGATTATCGCCCTCACCTTCGGCATCGGCTCGGCGCTCGCCGCTGCCGCGGGGATCATGTGGGCGCTGCGCTATCCCCAGATCAACCCCTTCATGGGCACCATCCCCGGCTTCAAGGCCTTTATCGCCGCGGTGTTCGGCGGCATCGGCTCGGTCCAGGGGGCCATGCTCGGCGGCCTGATTCTGGGATTCATGGAGATCATGATCGTCGCGTTCTTCCCCTCCCTTTCAGGCTACCGCGACGCCTTTGCTTTCGTGCTCCTGATTCTGATCCTCTTCGTCAAGCCCACGGGCCTTCTCGGGGAAAAACTGGAGGACAAAGTATGATGGATAATTCCCGTTCCCGCCTGAAACTAATTCTGAACGTCCTTTCCATCGCCGCCATCGCCTGGGGCATTTACTGGGCTCAGGACCACCTCGACGGCTACAAGATCCAGGTCATGAACCTGATCGCCGTCAACGCGATCCTGGCCTTGAGCCTCAACCTGGTCTACGGCTTTACGGGAATGTTCTCCCTCGGCCACGCGGGCTTCATGGCCATCGGCGCCTACGTGTCGGCGCTGCTGATCATCCCGGCGGCCCAAAAACAGACCATGTACATCCTGCAGCCTATCATCTGGCCCTTCTCGGTCATGGAGGCGCCTTTCTTCGTCTCCGTGGTGGCCGGCGGCCTGATGGCCGCGCTCTTCGGGCTGATCATCGCGCTGCCCGTGCTGCGCCTCGGCGGCGATTATCTTGGCATCGCCACGCTGGGCTTCGCGGAGATCATCCGAGTGGTGCTGACCAACGCGACGCCGATCACCAACGGTGCCCTGGGGCTGAAGGGCATTCCCAGCTACGCCACGCTGACGGTGAACTACCTGTGGGTGGCTCTGACGGTCTATGTGCTCGTGCGGCTGCTGTCGAGCAACTTCGGCAACTGCCTGAAAGCCGTGCGCGACGACGAGGTGGCGGCCCGCGCCATGGGCATCGACACCTTAAAATGCCGCGTGATCTCCTTCTGCGTCGGGGCCTTTTTCGCCGGCGTCGCCGGAGCCCTCCAGGGAAGCCTGATCACCACCATCGACCCCAAGATGTACAACTCTCAGTTTACTTTCAACATCCTGATGATCGTCGTCGCCGGAGGCCTGGGATCCATCACGGGCAGCATCGTGGGCGCGGTGGTCATCACGGTGCTTCTGGAATGGCTGCGCTTTGTCGAGGACACTATTGAGATCGGAAGCCTGGTAATCCAGGGGATCCCAGGCATGCGCATGGTCATCTTCTCTCTGGTGCTGATGGTGATCATCCTCTACCGGAGGCAGGGCATCATGGGCAGCTGGGAATTTACCTGGGACAAGATTCTTCCGAGGAAGGACGGTGAGCCCCGATGAGCGTCATCCTTGAGACGAGAAACGTGACGATGCAGTTCGGCGGCCTGACGGCGGTGAACGACCTGTCCATGACGCTGGAGCAGGGAACGATCACCAGCCTGATCGGCCCCAACGGCGCGGGCAAGACCACAGCGTTCAACGTCATCACGGGGTTTTACAAGCCCACGAAAGGCAGCGTCATCTTCGACGGCCGCGATATTTCCGGCCTGCCGCCCCACAGGGTCTGCCAGGCCGGCATCGCTCGCACCTTCCAGAACATCCGCCTTTTCACGGGGGCCACGGTGCTTCAGAACGTGATCACGGCCTGCTGGGTGCGCCAAAAATCCCCATGGTGGGCCGCGCCTTTAATGCTTCCGTCCTATCTCCGAGAGGAACGGGAGATCAGGGAGCGCTCCATGGAGCTCCTCGATTCCGTCGGGCTGGCCAGCCAGGCTGACGCGGACGCCGCGTCGCTGCCCTACGGGGCCCAAAGGCGGCTCGAGATCGCGCGGGCCCTGGCCACAGGGCCTCGGTTCCTTCTCCTCGACGAGCCCGCCGCGGGCATGAACCCCCAGGAGTCCGAAAAGCTCATGGGCTTCATCCGCGCGATCAGGGACAAGTTTTCACTGACGATCCTCCTGATCGAGCACGACATGAAGGTCGTGATGGGCATATCGGAGTGGATCCGCGTCCTTGACTACGGCCACTTGATCGCCGAAGGCACCCCCGGGGAAATCCGCGCCAATCCGCGCGTCATCGAAGCCTATCTGGGAAAGGAGGCCGCCGCCAATGCTTAACGTTGAAGGCTTGGAGGTCCGCTACGGCGGCATCCACGCGATCCACGGCATCAGCTTCGACGTCCCCGACGGGAAGATCGTCACGCTGATCGGCGCCAACGGCGCGGGAAAGAGCAGCACGCTGCGCTCCATCGCCGGGCTGGTAAAAGGCAAAAGGGGGCGCATTGCGTGGGACGGCACTGATATTCTGGGCAAGGATCCCGAGACGATCCTGGAGCTGGGGATCGCGCTCTGCCCCGAAGGCCGCCGCATTTTCCCCCAGCTGACGGTCCATGAAAACCTGATGCTGGGCGCCTACATCCGCAGGAACGACGCCGCGGGCGTTGAAAAGACCATGGAATGGGTGTTCACGCTGTTCCCCCGCCTCAAGGAGCGCAGCTGGCAGAAGGGCGGCACCCTTTCCGGAGGCGAACAGCAGATGCTAGCCCTGGGGCGCGCGCTGATGAGCAACCCCAGGCTGATCATGATGGACGAGCCGTCGCTGGGTCTCGCGCCAATCCTGGTGCAGGAAGTTTTTGAGATCATCGGCCAGATCAACCGCGAGGGAAAGACGGTCCTTCTGGTGGAGCAGAACGCGCTGCAGGCGCTGAAAATCGCGGATTACGCCTATGTGCTCGAGACTGGCGACATCTCCCTTGCCGGCCCCGGCAGAGAGCTTTTGACCGACGAACGGGTCAAGGCGGCTTACCTGGGCGGTTAACGGGACGGCTTTTTGATACAGGTCAAAATAGACAGGCGCAGCCGCACCGAACATGGGAAGAGGCGCTGAGGGGACGGCCCGAGGGGTATGAGTTACACAGGCCGAATAGGCCGAGATAGTCTTTAGCGGCTGGATGCCCCCGGGGCGGCCCGGTCTCCGATTATTAAGCCGTTTAGCTGCGAAAGAGTATAACACTGCAATCCCCCGGAAGGCTTGGAGGCTTCTTGACGCCATCCGCTAACGCTGACGGGACAAGGACCGATCGTTCTTGATAAAAATAAGCTCCTTCCTGAGCGGGCGCTCGAAACAGCCAAAATTTCGAGCGCCCGCTCAGGAAGGAGCTTATTTTTATAGACAGAAAGATACCAAGGATGGCGTTGACGTCCACGGCCATCTTCTTTTATTCATTCAAGGGCGATTGATCGGCCTCGCGCCATTTCTGGCAGATGGCCTTCATCTGCGCGGCGTCGTCCTTTGCCCCCTCCAGCGAGTAAAAACTCCACGCCTCTGTCGGCGTATAGGTGAAGCCCTTTTTCCCGGGCTGCGTGGGCGCGCTCTTCACGATCTCTCCGCCCGCGTGGTTGCGCTCTCCTGGAACCGGTCTGCAGACGATCATCACCCTTGCCGTTCTGGCGGAACGTCACGTCGCTGCCGGACGAACTTCCTTATATTTAACGCCGCCGGCGCTGATGTTGATGGTATAGGCCATGGCGGCCGCCGCCGCGCGCAACAATATCAATGAACAGATAAAAGCGACAGTTTTTCTCATGGGAAGTTCCCCTCACAGAGTAAAACATGACGGAATAAACTGATGGAAAAAGGGTTCCTGCACAAAAATCAGATTTCTTCGCCGTCCTGCGACCACTCGGGCATGAGCGCCGCCCAGGCGAACTGGTCAGCCTGATACTCGAAGCGGCTCATGGCGGCGTTGGTCTGGGCCCAGAAATAGCAGCCCCGGCTGTCGTGAAGCAGGTGATGGATTTCGTGGAACAGGGCGAAACGCTGCCAAAACCGCGGCAGCCGGCTGTTCAGATGGATGCGGCAGCGTTTCATCTCGCGGTTCGTGTAGGTGAATCCCCACATGTCGGCGCCCAGAGGCACTCTGACGGTCTCCGCCTCCAGCCCGACGCGCTGTTCCAGTTGGACGAGCGCGTCGTATTCGTCAAGTTCCCGCCATTCGGCAGCCTCCTGGACAACCGAAGGCTCGATATACTCCGGAGGACTGGGAAAACTGAACTCTTCCTCAGGCTTTTGGGGCTTTTGTCTTTGCACGCTTCTGCTCGCCGTCCCAATCTATCAGCGCCGCGTCAATCAGTCTGTGTACCATTTCCACGTCTCTGGGCGTCAGCTTGTGGCTGCGGTACCAAATTTCCATCGGCTCGGGACCGGCAAAAAGCTCTTCAAGCTGAAGGCGGCCGCCGCCGTCGCGCGGAAACTCTTCGAGAAGGTCTGAAGAGTCGACGCCCAACTTTTCGGAAAGCTTGTGAAGCAGCTTCATCGAAGGGCTGCGGCGGTTGCTCTCAAGCGCCTGAATGTAGATCCTGCTGACTTCGGTGGCGTCGGCAAGCTGCTGCTGCGTCATTTTACGGGCCTTGCGGAGCGTGCGGATACGAAGACCTAGGGTCATCAAAAATACCTCCTTGTAATAAGTGTACTTGAACTATACTACAATAATTTTGTGTTGCCAAGTACCCAAAGTGGATTTTTTTCATGTATAATGTAATAAATCGTTCCTTCTTGTCTTTCACATATGGGATAATTCCATCAAAGGAGTGGCTGGTAAATGGATTTCAAAGAGCTTGAAACGTTCGTTTCCATCGTTGAAAAGGGGAGTATTTCCGCGGCGGCGGCCGCACTGGGCATATCCCAGCCGGCGGTCAGCAAACGCGTGGCGCGCATCGAGGCTGAAATGGGGGCTTCCATGTTCGCCAACGGGCACAAGCACTCGACGCTGACATCCGAGGGTGCGGTGCTTTACAAAGCGGCGCTGAAAATGCTGGACACGCGCAAAAAAGCCCGCCTTCAAATCGCCGAGATCTCTCAGGAGCTTTACGGCACCGTCAGAATCAGCGCCAGTTCTATTCCAGGCGATTTCATCCTGCCTAAGCTGCTGGTGGAGTTCATGGAGAAACATCCCGGGGTGTTGGTCAACGTCAGCCAGGGCGACTCGCAGACGGCACTGGGGGAACTGGCCGACAAAAAGGCCGACCTGGCTGTGATCGGCTCCGACAGAAGCCTGCCCGGCTTCAGCAGCGTGCCTTTCTTTCACGACGAACTGGTGCTCATCGTGAACCGCAACCATCCCATGGCCTCCAAAAAATATGTGGACATGGACGAAATCGCTAATCTGAAGATGGTGGGGCGCACAACCGGCTCGGGCAGCCGCCTGATGTGGGAGCGCGCTTACAAGAGCCGCACGGGCATGGTCAAGGAACCGGAACTTCAGTTCGGCCACGCCATGGGAGTGGTCAACGCCGTGGCAAACGGCGCGGAAGCCGGCATCGTCTCGCGCTTCGCTGCTGAAACGAATCCGGCGGTGGTGCCCATCTCCTTCAAGCCGAAGGTGGAGCGGTCCTTCCACATGGTCTATGGGCTCTGCGAGACGAAAGCCGTGGAGGTGCTGGTCTCCTTCCTGCTTCAGAAGACCGACGCACAGGCTTGACAATTCTTTTCTGACTTGTGCCGAGGCTTTTCGGCAATGGAAATGCGGAACCAGCGCGGCGGAGACGGTCGGAACATCAGACGCCGCCCGTCCTAACGTATTTGACACAATAGAGCGCGCCCAGGCAGCCATATGCGGCAGCCCGGGCGCGCTCTATTCCAATGGGAGCTAATGCCCATTCCTTATTATATAGCCAAGCTGACGTCCGGGGCGGCCTGAGGCAATCCGTTCCTCTTCGAACACACTCGAACCGCATCGACGGTCCCGCGCGGCTTGCGGCCCCGATTTCCCTCAGGCCATCCCCTTAGAGACAGCCGGCGTTTCAACTGAGAAATAGTATAAAAGGGCACGCCCCTACAGATCCAAAAGATAGTTTTGAAGTTCCTCGTTCTTCAGCCCCGCGCCTATGCCCACGGCCAGTTTCAGCCTGGCTTTCAGCGGGTTCAAAAAACCGCCGCTAAGGATCCCCAGCTCTTTCAGCTTCGAATAGGAGCCTTCGAAATTTGCGTCCTCCAGGACGCAGCCCTTGGTGCAGCGCGACACCACCACGATGGGAACTTCCTGCTTGCGGAGCATCTTCAGGTGCTGAACCCAGGCTGGATAGACGTTGCCGCCGCCAAAACCGGCAACCACCAGGCCGTCGATCTTCCCCTCCCCGTCATTTTCGGCCAGCATCTCGAGGAAGCGCTCGCCCGCGCCCAGCGCAGACATCAGCACTTCAACGTTGCGGGCGGGCGTAAAGGGAAAATCAAAGACCTTGCTTCGCTTGGGAGTCTGGCGCATGTGCACCTTGCTGCCTACGATCTCGCCGACAGAACCGCAATGGTTGCCGACAAAGCCGCTCCGCCCGTAGTTGGAGAGCTCCATCACGTCGGAAGCGGCAAAAAGCTGCCCTTGGGTGCATACAAGCACGCCCTGCCCCCAGGTCTCGCGCGAAGCGGCCGCCGTCACGGCTTCCGCTAGAATGGCCTTGGCGTCGCTGCCGATGGCGTCTGGCCGGTTATGGGTCACGGCGAAGATCAGCGGCTGAGGGTAAATCCAGAGAAGATCCGCAAGGTAGGACATCTCCTCTACCGCGTCGGCGCCGCACAGGGCAACGATCGCCCGGGAGCCTCCGGCAACCTGCTGGTCCAGCAGTTCGATCAGGTCGGCGGTCATGCGCAGCGTATAGTGGCTGCAAGCCTGATGGCTCCAATCGATGACGTTGATCCCCTCGGAAAGTCCTTCTGGAAGCCAGGAACGAAGCACATCCGCCGCCGCGGCCGAATCCTGAGAGTCATGCCCCACCGACAGCCCCGAGGAAATCTCACCGCCCGCGATGACAAGAGTAATCGGCTGATCCGACATATTAATATCCCAAAGTCTCTCCTACGAGAATCACGTAGGACTTCTTGCCAAAGGGCATAAAGGGCGCCTGTTCGGTGATGAGCACCGTCCGGCAAAGGCTTCCGGGGCCGATACAGCCCTTGGGCGCGTGACAGCCGCAGGCGGCGCAGGGAGACTGCATGTTCAACCTCACCGCGTTAGGCGGCGTGGCGCATTCCTGAACGCGCTTGACAGCGCTTTCCACGTCCGGGCAGACTTTGTTCATGCTGATCACGAAGATACGGTCTCCGCGGGACCAGCACATGGCCGCCACGCGATTGCCCGAGCCGTCGATATTCACCAGCACGCCCTCTTTCGTGATGGCGTTGGAGCTGACCAGAAGGGCATCGCAGTTGAACTCCTCAAAGCGGGCCTCGTCCCGTTCGTCGGGCGACGCGCCGGGGATCCAGTGATGGATCACTTTGTTGCCGCGCGCGGCCAGCGCGTCGATGGCGCCGATCTCACGAATTGTCACGGACCCTGGGACGCCGACGCTGGCGCCTACGGGAATCAGTTCGAGCACCTTTTTCAGGGCGTCCTCCGCGGTCTCAGCGTAAAAAGCGGTGTGCCCGCGCGCCTCCAGTTTTTTTGTCATACTCTCGGCCAAAAGCCTGTAGGTGTCTTTTACAGCCTTGCCAAAGGGGGTTTCCTTCTTCATGTGATTCCTCCAATCTGCTCCCCTGCGGGAGCTGCTGCATCTTCTTTGTTAAAATCAAGAGGGTGGTCGCGGCGGCCTTTCATAATCATAAATAAAAAAAATCAAACGCCGCAGTCCATGTACACTCTATGCGCGCTCCAAGGGCGCACTCTATGAGAAGCACGTTCAAAGGCTCCGCGACGGCCGCTCATCTGGGGGCAAAAAAGTCGGGCCGGACAAAACCGGAACGGGTCAGTATATTTTATCACTAGACGTCAAAAAACGAAACTTTCCCCCCGTCAAGCAAAAATGCTTGACAGCCTGGAAATAATCTCCTATAATTCTCTGGTTCTGAAAGGAGTGGGGATAATGAGCGATTCTGAGATATTGGAACGCCGGGTCTACCTCTCGCGGCTTTATGATCTTTACGGCCCGCTTCTGACAGAACGTCAGCGCCGAGTGTACGAGATGCACGAACTGGACGACCTCTCGCTCTCCGAGATATCGGAAGAACTTGAAATCAGCCGTCAGGGCGTGTCGGACCAGCTTCAAAGGGTCAGGGACCGGCTTGAGGAGATTGAACGCCTCCTGGGTCTGGACGCACGGCTCCAGCGCATCGAAGCTCAGGCCCAGTGCCTTCTCGAAAAAAGAGGTTCGGAAACTCAGTCCGCGAGAATCATACTTGAAGCGTGCAGCAGGGGGACGATAGAACGTGTTTGACGCTCTGAAAGAACGACTGGAAAACATATTCAGCGGCCTTCGCAGCAGAGGCAAGCTGACGGAAGAAGACGTTCAGCTTGCGCTGCGCGAGGTTCGCCGCGCGCTTCTCGAAGCTGACGTGAACTACAAGGTCGTCAAGGAACTGATCGAGAAGATCCGCGTCCGCGCCGTCGGCAGCGACGTGCTCGACTCCATCATGCCGGCCCAGCAGGTCGTCGCGGTGGTTTACGAAGAGATCGCCGCCATCATGGGCGAAGGCAGCAAAGGCATCGCCATCGCCTCCAAGCCGCCCACGCTCGTGATGATGGTGGGCCTTCAGGGCGGCGGCAAGACCACCAGCAGTGCCAAGCTCGCCAGGAGACTGACCAAGGGGCACAAGCCCATGCTGGTCGCCTGCGACCTTCGCCGTCCCGCGGCGGTAGAACAGCTTCGCGTCCTGGCCGGACAGGCCGGCGCGGCGTTCTTCGGCCCCGAGCCCGGCGAAACCGACGTGGCGGCTCTCTCTCAAAGGGCGCTGGCCTACGCGCGGGAACGGCTGATCGACGTGATCATCTTCGACACGGCGGGCCGCCTGTCCATCGATGAAGAGATGATGGCGGAACTGGACCGGATGAAAGCTTGCCTGAATCCTCACGAGATCCTTCTGGTGGTGGACGCCATGTCGGGGCAGGAAGCCCTGAACGTCGCCGAGACCTTCAACCAGCGTCTCGGTGTGACCGGCGTCGTGCTGAGCAAGCTTGACGGCGACGCCCGCGGCGGCGCCGCTCTGGCGGTCCTTTCGGCCACCGGCGTGCCGGTCAAGTTCGCCGGCGTGGGCGAAGGGATCGACGCAATCGAGCAGTTCGACCCCAGGCGCATGGCGGAACGGATCATGGGCATGGGCGACATGACCGGGCTGGTGGAGAAGATCCAGCAGGCCACCACTCAGGCCGACGTCGAGAAAATGGCCCAGAGCTTCAAGAAAAGCCGTCTCAGTATGGACGACATGCTCGCCCAATTCGAGCAGATCGAGAAGATGGGGCCCCTCGACAAGGTCATGGACATGCTGCCGGGCGGCATTGGCAGCAAGATGAAGGATCTGCCCCCGGAAGCTCTCGACGCGAAGCGCATCACGCGGATGAAGGCTATCATCCAGTCCATGACGAAGGCAGAGCGCCGCGACCCATCGATCATCAAGGGCAGCCGCCGGCGCAGGATCGCCGAAGGTTCGGGCACGACGGTGCAGATGGTCAATCAGCTGCTCAAACAGTATGAACAGATGGGGCAGCTGTGGAAACGTTTTGGCAAACTCGGCAAAAAAGGAATGATGTCGGGCCTGGGCGGAATGTTCCGCCGCTGAGGGAGGGCGAAAAACAGCCCTTTCAAGCGCGCTCCGGCGCAGTCTTCCTTATCTTCCATAATCGGCGAAAATCCCTTCAAAGGATTTTTCATAAAAGAAACGGAATATTTTTCCAGGAGGTGTTGTAATAATGGCAGTAAGAATTCGTCTCGCCCGTCACGGCCGTAAGAAGATTCCCTTTTATCGTCTGGTCGTGGCAGATTCCCGTTGCCCCCGCGACGGCCGCTACATCGAACAGCTTGGTACCTATGATCCTATGAAAGACCCCGCCGAGATCCTGATCGATGCTGAAAAGGCCGTCAAATGGCTTCGCGATGGTGCTCTTCCATCCGATACGGCCCGCGCGCTTCTCAAGAAGTCCGGCGTGTGGGATAAGTTTACAGAGAAAGCTGAGTAAGACCGATGGACTATATCGCGCTGGTAAAACTTATCGCCCAGTCCTTGGTCACCAAGGCCGACGCTGTAGAGATCACCTCTTCTCATGAAGAGAACGAACCGCTCCGCATCCTGATTCACGTCGCCGAAGAAGACACGGGCCGCGTGATCGGACGCCGCGGCGCCACCATCAACGCCATCCGTCAGATCGTTCGCGTCGCCTCCGTCAAGAGCGGCGAAAGCGTGGACGTGGACGTGGCCGAGACGGAGGAAAAGAAGCCCCAGGAGGCGTCTGAGTAACTGATGCCGGACGCTGCCAGGGTCATTATCGCTCAAGTCATGGATGCTCACGGCATCAAGGGGCAGATCAAACTCCGCCCTCTGACCGACTTCCCCGAGCGATTCCTGTCGATGAAGGAGCTCAGGCTGTACCGCCAGGGCGCCCCTGTGGGGACCTACGGGATCACTGAAATTCGTGAAGTCCCCGCCCAGGGCTGCCTCTTCGCCGCGCTGTCGGGCGTCCGGGACCGGGACCAGGCCGAAGCCCTGAGAGGCTGTACCGTCGAGATTTCAAAGGATGAACGCGTCCCTCTGAAAGACGGCGAGTATTGGATCAGCGATTTGATCGGCCTTAACGCCTCGGATGACCAGGGCAATGAACTTGGCTTCGTCAAGGACATCCTGGACACGGGGGCGTCGGACCTGATGGAGATCGTCGATCCCGAAGGCAAAAGCCACCTTATCCCCCTCGTCAGGGATTTCTTCGTGGGCGCTGATCTTGAAAAGCGCCAAGTGATCATCCACCTGATCGACGGACTGTGGTCAGTATGAAAGTCACTGTTATCACCGCCTTTCCGGATTTTCTGGAGAGCTTTCTCAGCACCAGCATCGTCGGCAGGGCCGTTGAAAAGGGCCTGATCGACGTGCGCACCCTCGATCTGAGGGACTTTGCCGAGGGGAATTACCGGCAGATCGACGACTACAGCTTTGGAGGCAAGGGCGGCATGACGCTGATGCCCGAGCCTCTGCAGCGCGCTCTCGACTCAGTCGCCGCCGAGGGCACGAAAGTGCTCTTCCCCACGCCTCAAGGCGCAGTGCTGACGCAGGATCTCGTGGAAGCCCTCTCGAAAGAGGAACATCTCGTCGTCCTCTGCGGGCATTATGAAGGACTGGATGAGCGTTTTGTGGAGAAGCGGGTCCATCTGGAGTTTTCCATCGGGGATTATGTCTTGACCGGAGGCGAGCTGCCTGCCATGGTGCTCATCGACGCGCTGGCGCGCCTTGTGCCGGGTGTGGTGGGCAAGTCCCTGTCGGTGCAGGACGACTCTTTCTACAATGGAATGCTGGACACGCCTCATTACACGCGCCCCTCGGTCTGGGAGGGCAAAGAGGTTCCCGAAGTTCTCACTTCCGGGGACGATCGGAAAATTGAACGCTGGCGCCGCCGGACGGCTGCATTCAGGACGCTTTCAAGGCGCCCCGACCTCCTGAGCCGCGCTAACGTCATGGACTATCTGGAAGACGAGGTCTATCTGGGCGTCGTTCTCCCGGCGGCCGACGAAAACCTTTCCGGCGACATGGCAATCCTCGCCGAAACGGCCCGCGCCTACGGGGTAGTCCGCCTGATCGCCGCGCCTGAAACGCCCGACGGCTATGAGGAGCTCTGCAAAAAACTGGAAAAGTTCAAGGATATCAAATGCGTCCCCTCCATAAGCCGCATGATGGAGTGGACGGAGCGCAAAAAACACGGCCCCCTTCTGGTCGTCGCCGCCGAGGTTCCTAACGGGATTCCCTGGATGGAAGCCAAACGGCGGCTGGTCGAAACGGAAGGCCCTGTGCTGCTCCTCTTCGGAGGCCTGCCGCGCAGAGGAAAGGCCGTTCACATGCGGCCTCAGGAGACTACCGGTGGAGAACTGCCTCGCACCGCTCTGGTCTCCGCCACATTGGACCGTTTTTTCGGTTCCAGATAACATTACACATAAGCAGGGAGGTAAACCACTATGGATCCCAGAGTCAGACTCGTAGAGCAGAAGTTCATGAAGCAGGATATTCCTGCCTTCCGTCCTGGCGACACCGTACGCGTGCACGTCAAGGTAAAGGAAGGAAACCGCGAGCGTCTTCAGGCCTTTGAGGGCATCGTCATCGCGCGCAAGCACGGCGGCGCTTCCGAGACCTTCACGGTCCGCAAGATTTCCAACGGCATCGGCGTGGAGCGTATTTTCCCGCTGCACTGCCCCACCGTCGATCATATCGAAGTCAAGCGCCTTGGCCGCGTCCGCCGCGCCAAGCTGTACTATCTTCGCAAGCTCAGCGGCAAGAGCGCCCGTATCAAAGAGCGCCGCGTTTAATTACGCTTTTTTCAGACAAAAAAACAGGTTCGGACCCCCGGCGCGCGCCGGAGTTCCGAACCTGTTTTTTTATCCGCGCCGGATTGCCTGAGGCATGCGACGGCAGGGATTTTCAGGGTAGAGCCGTTACTAAAAAACGCAGCGAGGCAGGAACTCTAAGGTTCCTGCCTCGCTGTGTCTGTGATGGGAGGGATGGTGTTACGAATGCGATTATTCTGTCTCCCCTAAGGGAGCTGCGCTCGTCTGAGGCCCTGTTCTCATCTGAGTGCGTGATTACTTTACAATATTTCAGGCCCTCGCAACAGGTGCAAAGTACGCAAGTTTATCTCAGTAAAAAGGCTTACCCAACGGGCTTTGCAAGGGGGGATGCTTTCGCCTCCGTCAGGGCCGGCGCAAAAGCCCTTCCGCCGCGTTGCCTCCCCTTTATTCAATAAACGCAGGCCTCATTGGGCAAAAGAGCCTGCCCCGCTTTTTGCGGGTGCAGGCTCTTCAGCTTCAGGTCAGAGATCATACTATTTTGCAATAAAAACGCAAAATAGGCACGGAGGGGACGACCCGAGGGGTATCCACCAAGCGAGTATAGGCAGGCCGAACAGGCCGAGATAGTCTTGAGCGACTGCATGGCCCCTCGCGCCGGCCCCGGACGTTAAAGTTCAGCTGTTCTATTGATAATTAGTATCAGGCCAGCGTCACGCCGTGCTTTGCCAGCTCGGCTGTCACAAAGTCCATGGAAGCCTTAGTTTCGTCCATGATATACCGGACGTCCTCTGCCGTGGCCGAGGTCATCTTGTAATTCTTCACGCAGTTTTTTACGTAGCTGCGGCGGCATTCATCGAGGTCCTGCTTCACGGCCTTGATGCGCGAAGGGCTGTCGGGGATGATGATGCTCTTGCCAGGCTTGTCTTTGGAAGGATCGCCGATGGAGATCTCCACGCCGTTCTGGCGGGCGAAGGTGAGCTGCGGCATCGGGTGCTTTCCCGCGCCGGTGTACTCCGTCTCCTGGACGATGATCACCTGGTCCTGGTCCATATCCTGCGCCAGCGAGAAAGCGGCCGTCAGCGACGTGTTGCCCGCGGGGCCTCTCTCATAGCCCTCGAGGCAGGCCAGAGCCTCAGTGATGTAGAACACCTCGCCCTGCTTGATCGTGTAGTACTCGTCAAGATGGCGGAGCATACGGGCGGCGTTGCGGGGGCAGTCGGAGCGGTCAGGCCAGGTCATGAAGGGCATACCGAAGCCCGTATGGCCGGTGGTGAAGGACTTTCGGTTAAAGTCCCTGTCGGAAGCCATGTGCAGGCCGGCGAGGTCCACCGAGGCGCCGATGACGCGGCCGCTGCATCCGGCCTTTCTCATGCCGCGGGCAGTACCGGTGACGTTGCCGCCGCCGGCGTTGGTGCAGACCACGGCGTCGGGATCGCGCCCCGTCTTGGCGCGGCATTGCTCCACAAGCTCGTAGCCCAGCGTTTCCACTCCGGCGATGCCGAAGGGCGTGTACAGCGAAGCGTTAAAATACCCAGTCTCCTCAAGAAGCTGCAGGAAGGTGGTAAAGAGCTCCGGTCCCACGGTGAGCTGCACCACTTCCGCGCCGTACTCCTCGCAGATGCGTTCCTTCTCGAGGATTTCAGGCTGCCCGACCTTGCGGCTGTCGTAGCACTCCTGAACCACAATGCAGTTCAGGCCGTAGAGAGCGGCCTGGGCGGCCACGGCAGCGCCGTAGTTGCCTGACGTGGCGCACATGACGCCTTTATATCCCTTTTTCTTTGCTTCGTAGACCGAGATGGAAGCGCGGCGAGCCTTGAAAGAACCGGAAATGTTGCAGGCCTCGTCCTTCACGAAAATCCGGGCGCCCTTTCCGACGGGAGCGTACATGCGGGCCAGCTTCGTCAGGTTACGCAGCTCGATAAGCGGCGTGTCGCCCACGGCGTGGTCGAGCTGGATCTTGCGCATCTCCTCCATGGAGTAGCCGGCCTCGTGCATCATCTTATTGTAATCGAAACCGATGCCGGGAAGTTCGAAAGCCGTATAGTCCAATCCCATAGCGGCCTGCATGATCTCGTTTTTACGGGCGTTGATACCGGCGTAAGAGTTATCCCGTGCCATTATTTTTCACCTCCCAGACCGAAGACCAAAGAACGAAGCTGAGTGCGGACGGCCGTCAGCTCGGGAACGTAGTCGCCGTAGTCGTGAATGTATCGGGGGTTCACATCGCAGAGCGTGCCCGTGGCGCGGCGTCCCGTCGAAGTGACGATCTCCACCTGGTCGCCCTCCTTGGCGTCGCTCTGAACAAAGCCCTTCACCCACATGACGAGATCGCACTTCTGGGTGTCTTCGGGAACCTGAGGAGCGCGGCTGCCCGCGGGCAGAACCACGTTCGAAATCTGTACCCAATCACCTTTCCTGGCAGTTTTCATGAAAAAGCCTCCTACAAAATAGTCGACAGACAAGGCTGTCGAAACAACTGTTGGCCGGAGAAAGGCCGGCCAGAGGGATAGCGCAAAAAGAAACATCTTGCCGGATGTAAAGACGTGCTCCGGGCCGGTTGAAGCCGGCTCGGAAAGAACAGATTCAGAGAACTTAAGCCTTCGCTTTTTCCATGCCGTCATGACGCCCGATGCCGAGGAAAATACTGGCAAACATGACCACGAGCAGCACATAACCGTAAATAACGTAAGGAGTGACCTGGATGCCAAGAAGAGGCGCGCTGGTATCCTTGGCAAAGCTGATGGCGTAGATGATGGCCGGCGTCCAGGGAGCGGAATACACAAAGGTGTTGGACTGGGCGTCCAGAAGGTTCGCGGCTCTGTAAGGCGAGAAGCCGTACTTCTCGGACAGCGGCTTGGCAAAAGAAGCGCCGACGGCGAGGATGGCCGGGGCGTTCAGCCCCATGATCGTGGAAAGCACTATGACCATGACGGAAATGATGACTTCAGCCCCCACCGCGGTGGTGGCCACCTTGCCCAGCGCGTTCAGCAGCTTCGTGTCGCCGCCGCCGGCGCGCATGACGGAAATGGATCCGAAAAGCAGCAGCGCCAGGATGCAGACCTGAAGCATGCTGGCGAGGCCAGTCTGGATAATGCCGTCCACAGTCCTGTCAAGCCCCGCGCCGTGAACGGCGAACAGAGCCTGCTTGGCGGAGTTGGCGACGTCCACGTGCAGGAAGTCGAACTGTCCGGCAAGAATGCCGATGACGGCGGAAACCACCACGCCGATGGTGCAGGCGATGATGATGTTGCCGTTCTTCATGGCCACATAGAGCGTCACGGCGACGGCCAGAAGCATCCAGAAAGCCTTGGGGTCATAGGCGATGGAGCCCGCGGCGGCGGCAGTGCTGGCGTCCAGTTTGCCGCCAAGGTAAATAGTGATGGCGATGGTGATGAGGGCAGAAACCGCGGAATATTTAAAGCGGGAGCGCACGACGCCGGGAACGTCCACGCCCTGCGAGGTGGCAGAGCAAATCGTGGTGTCCGAAACGGGAGCCAGGTTATCGCCGAAGGCGGCGCCGGAAATGATGATGCCCGCAAGCAGCGCGGGGTTGCATCCCAGAGCCACGCCGGCGGGATAGAGCACGCCCATGGACATGGCAATGGTGCCGAATCCGGTGCCGGTGGCGGTGGCAAAGACGCAGGAGGCCAGGAAGGTGATGACGGTGAAGGTCACGTGCCCCACGCCCAGGCCCGCGGCATAACCGGCGATGGCCTGAGCCAGGCCGGACACGCGCAGCAGGCGGGAGAACACGCCGGCCCACAGCCAGCACACCACGGGAGTGATGGCTTCAGTGCTGGCCATTCCCTGGACCACTACGTCAGCGAAGTGGCTCTTATCCTTAGCGAGGAAGAAAGAAACGATCACGGCCATAAAGGCGGGAACCCAAAGGGCGCCGTCGGAAATGGAGCCCCAGAAGAAGGTGGTCTGGACGATAAGAACGATGAACACCGCAAAGGGCAGGAAGGACATCCATTCGCCGCCGTAAAACTCAAGTTTCTTGCTGCTTTCCATGATAAGCACCTCCAAAAGAGTCACAGCGCCTGAAAATCGGCTGAAAGGCCCGACATTAAGGATCTGTGTGTTTCTTGCGTAGCTCAGCCCAGCAAAATGTTCTGCGCTATCCTTATAAAAAAAACGCTACACTTACAGCAAAGTCATTTTAACAAAATGATTTAAGGATTGCAATAGTTTTCTCTTCGAAAATAGAAGCGTCGGCAATCTTTTTTATGGCGGCGATTAAAAAAGACCCTTAAAAGCGCTCGTTCTCAGGAAGAAAATGTGATATAGTTTATGGAGACCGCCGTTACAATTAGTGAAGAAGAGTCGTACCCCCTACGAAAGGACAAGAAATTTATGGACAGCAAAATCAATATAGGCAAAGTCATCCGCGCCGAGCGCAAAAAACAGAACATTACGCTGGACGAAGCGTCGCGTAAGACCGGCGTCTCCAGCGCCATGCTGGGGCAAATCGAACGCAACGAGTCCAGCCCCACGCTCTCCACGGTTTGGAAGATCTCCGCGGGACTGCGCATCCCCATGGCCACGCTGCTCGCCCAAAACAAAAACAAGGATTACAAGGTAAACAAGCTGAGCGACGTAGAACCGGTGGCGGAAAAGGATTGCCACATCAAGGTGTACAACCTTTTTCCCTTTGATCCCCTCGCGGCTTTCGACTACCTTTATATCGTGCAGGACCCGGGTTACATCTATCCCTCCACCGGGCACCCCAACGCGATTGAAGAGTATGTGGTGGTCACCTCGGGCAAGCTGGACATGCATATCGCCGGAAAAGTCTACCCCATGGAGGCGGGCGACTCCATCACCTTCGCCGGCAACGAAGAGCACGCCTACGAAAACGCCAGCGATCAGCCGGTGATCTACCAGAGCATGATGAGATATTAAAGAACAGGAAGAGGTGCCTTAGGGCCCTCTTTTCAGCTCCTAAGGCAGAATAACTGTGTTGAAAAACTGCCTCGCACCAAATTGCGGGACAGTCTGCACAGAGAGATTTCGCAGTCCTGACTGGATTAAAAAAACGAAA
>SFDM01000072.1 GCA_004558205.1 Pyramidobacter piscolens | reverse complement strand
AACTCTCCCCCGAGGCAACCGGAGGCCTACGTCTCCTTTGTCTTGAGGATTGCCTCGGGGAGAGTTCCGAGCAGCTGGGACGTTTAGCGAGTGACGCCGGTCATGCCAACCGCAATTATCCGATAGCCGTCGGGGATTCTGAGAGCCGGCATCCGCCGATGAAAGCTTGCCCTACTGAAACGCATTCGTCGTTGGGCGACAGCAAGCGGTGGAGCAGAGGCGTCAATCCCCGTTGGCGGAGGAGGGGCAGGGTTTTCTCCAACAGGAGCCCGTTCTGCCAGCAGCCTCCTGAAAGCGCTACGGCGGTGATTCCCTTAGGAGCTGCGGCCGCGGCTGCGCCTTCGGCAAAGGCGCAGGCCAGCATCTGATGCAGCGCCTCGCCAGATTGGGCCGCCGAAGGGCTTTCGGTGAGGAGCCAGCGCAGCAGGGGCGTCCAGTCGACGACGCCCTTTTCGAGGCTGAAGAGCTCGCCGCCCTGATGGTTGTGCTCGGGACGGCACTGGGCCTCCAATTCCATCGGAGCTTCGCCGTCATAACTGACCTGTGCTTTTTTAAGCGCGATGGAGGCTATACCGTCGAAAAGGCGGCCGCATGAACTTGTCTGGGGAAAGGTGTCCCAGACCTTCAACAGCATCTGTGCGGTCGGCGTCTTTGACGGCCACAGTTCTTCGCAGATTTCGAGGGCTTTTTGCGCTCCAACGCTTTCCACGAGGAGGCTGAAACCGCATCTCCAGATTTCGGTGACGGCCCTGTCGCCGCCCGGAAGCCTGAAGGTCTTCAGATGGCCGGCGCGCTCAAACCCCCAGACGTCTCCCGTGAGGATCTCGCCGCCCCAGACCGTCCCGTCGGGGCCGTAGCCGGTGCCGTCCATGATGAGCCCCACTGCGGGGCCCTGTGAGTTGTTTTCGGCGAGGCAGGCCATAAGGTGGGCGTAGTGGTGCTGTACCGGCAGGAGGGGTAGTTCGGGAAAAGCCTTTTTAGCGGCTGCCGTGGAAAGATAGAGCGGGTGCAGGTCCTGTACGAGCAGGCGCGGCGCGAAGTTGTAGAGGCTCTTGAAATGCTGCAGCGCCGTCTCGTAAAATTGGGCTGTTCCCAGGTCTTTGACGTCGCCGAGGTATTGGCTGGGAAAGATCATGCCGTCCTGGCTGAACGCGAAGGTGCCTTTCATTTCCGCGCCTGCCGCCACGACCGGCGCCAAAGTTGTGTTCGTCAGGATCGGGTTGGGCACGTAGCCCCGGGCGCGCCGGATGATGATCGGCCCTTCCTGGTGATGGAGCAGCACCGAGTCGTCGATCTTCATGTGAATCGGCCGGTTGTGGGTCAAAAATCCATCGCAGATGCCCCGCAGCCTTTCAAAGGCCTCCTGATTCTCTGATACCAGCGGGTCGCCGCTCAGATTGGCGCTGGTCATCACCAGAGCCCTCATCTCTTGCATCAGAAGGTGATGAAGCGGTGTGTAGGGCAGCATGATCCCGACGCGGCTCAGGCCAGGGGCGATGGAGGGCGCCAGCGGCGACGACGCTTTTTGGCGCAGCAGCAGGATGGGAGCGCGCGCGCCGCCGAGCAGCCTCATATCGTCCTGATCCAGCTCCGCCATGCTCTGCACTTCCTCAAGAGACCGCACCATGACGGCGAAGGGCCGGCGCGGGCGGCGTTTTCTTTGGCGCAGCAGGAGGACGGCGTCTTCATTGAAGGCGTCGCAGGCGAGGTGAAAGCCTCCCAGCCCTTTTATCGCGATTATTTTGCCTGACCGCAGGCCTTCCAGGGCCATGGTTAGGGCGTCCTCGCGCCGCGCCTCTTCACGGCCGTCGGCGCCGCTGTAGCTTAAAAAGGGGCCGCATTGAGGGCAGGCGTTGGGCTGGGCATGGAATCGCCGGTCCTTTTCGGCGGCGTACTCCCTTTCGCAGTCGGGGCACATCGGAAAGAGCGCCATGGTTGTGCAGGGGCGGTCGTAGGGCAGGGACGTGACGATGGAGAAGCGGGGACCGCAGTTTGTGCAGTTGGTAAAGGGGTAGCGCCAGCGGCGGTTTCTTTTGTCCTTGATGTCAGCCACGCAGTCGGCGCAGGTCGCCATGTCGGGCGGAAGCAGAACGCGCTGCCGCTCTGAACGGACGCTTTTCAGTATGATAAAATCTTCGTCGGCGCGGTCGATCGTTTTTTGGCTGAGCGGCTCGATCCCGATGATCAGCGCCACGTCGGGACACTCTTTTTTCAGTTCGCACAGATAGCGGGCGATGACGTCGTCGTCGCCCTGCAGCTTGAGCAGGACGCCGTCGGAGGTGTTGGAAACGGAGCCTTTCAGTCCCAGCCTGTGGGCGATTCGTACACAGAGGGGACGAAATCCTACGCCCTGCACGATGCCGCTGACTGTATAAATTTTTTCCAAGAGCACGGCGATCACTTCCTTTAGCCGTAAGAAATCATTTTAACCTTTTGTGGCGAGAATTCCCCGGTCTTTAAAGCGACGGGATGAACCGCCACGGTTTTGACTTGCTTTTTCAGATTATCTTGGGTACTATATTGCCATGAAGCAGAATAAACAATAGTATAATAACACAGAAAAGAGGTGTCCACAATGAATAGGGCCTATCGTTTTCGCATTTATCCTGACGAAGAGCAAAAAACTCTGTTTGCGAAGACCTTTGGTTGTGTGCGC
>SFDM01000071.1 GCA_004558205.1 Pyramidobacter piscolens | reverse complement strand
ACGGCTTAAGGCGCCCTTCTTCTACTCCATAGAACAGCTGAACTAACGTCCGGGGCCGGCCCGAGGGGCCATGCAGTCGCTAAAGACTATCCCGGACTGCTCGGCCTGTGTAACTCGCTTGGTGGATACCCCTCGGGTCGTCCCCTCCGTGTCCATTTTGCGTTTTATTACAAAATAATACTAGACTCGTTCTATCACAAAAGATTATTACATAAAATCACTTTACAAAAACCTAAACAAAAAATTGCAAATTCGTACGATGATCCTATCACTTGGACCAACAGTTCAACCATCATAATCAGCCCTTCGTTTCAGCAGGAAGGACTGCGCTGCCCTACATACGCAAAGCAAGTATTCAAACTCGGCATGGTCGGTCTGTCTGTATAACGCGCGCACAGCCCGGCATCACAAAACAGGGGACGGCAGGAGGCTTCGTTTTTACAAGCCTCCTGCCGTCCCCTTGTTTTATGGGGCGAATAAATTTAGTCGTTCAGCACTAGTTTCAGGTGGTTTCTGGCGTCGCGGCTGAACTCGCGGCGGGAGATCAGGTCCGACACCAGGGACAGGCCGTCCGCGTCGGAAGATTCGAAGGGGTCGCCGCCCTCGCCGTCGTAGCACAGCTCCATCTGCAAGGAGCCGTTGGCATCGGAGTATTCAATCGACAAGTCTACCACGGGGCTGTCTTTCAGAAGGTGATTGGTCACCATTTCCCCGACGATAAACTCCAGGCCGTTGATCTGTTTCGACGACAGGCCCTGGCGATGGCCAAATTCCCGCACCTCGCCGTTGAAGCCGTAAACGTCGAAGACGCCGCGCTGGATCCGCTTCGTCAGCGAACGGATCTTGTTGATGAACACACGGGTCTTCTCCCTCTGCGGCGCGCCGAAAATCTGGCTGGGCGTGCCTTCTTCGTAAATGGTTCCCTCGTCGAAGTAAAAGACGCGGGTGGACACGTCCCGGGCGAACTTCATCTCGTGGGTGACGATCATCATGGTCATGCCGTCGGACGCCAAGCGCCGGATAACCGCGAGGACTTCGCTGATCATGGTGGGATCCAGCGCGCTGGTGGGCTCGTCAAAAAGCACGATGTCGGGCTTCATCGCCAGAGTGCGGGCGATGGCGACGCGCTGCTGCTGCCCGCCCGACAACTCGTCGGGATAGGCCAGGGCCTTGTTTTTCAGCCCCACCATATCGAGGAGAGCCATAGCGTCGTCGTAGGCCTTCTGCCGGCTCACGCCCAGCAGCTTCGTGGGCCCCAGCATGACGTTCTCGATCACCATCAGCTGGGAAAAGAGGTTGAAGGACTGGAAGACCATGCCCATCTTCTGCCGCGCCTTGGAAATGTCCACGCCGCGCCCGCAGATGTTCACGCCGCCGACGATAATCTCGCCGGAAGTCGGCATCTCGAGACGATTGATGCAGCGCAGGAAAGTGCTCTTCCCACAGCCCGAAGAGCCGATGATGGAAATGACCTCGCCCTTGTTGATCTCGGCGTTGATGTCGTTCAGCACCGGAAGGTCGTCATAGTTTTTCGTCAGATGTCTTACCGTAATCATGCTCATGCCATCTTCACTCCCTTCACGGTACGGGCCCGGTGCTTCGGGTCAATGTGCAATTCAACGGCCGTCAGGAACAGCGAAAGCCCCCAGGAGAGGAAGAAGTAGATCGCCGCCGTGATAATCAGCGGGAAGAAAGCCTCGTAGGTGCGGCTTCTGATGATGTCCGACATCTTGGTGAGGTCCTGAATGGCGATGTAGCCCACGATGGATGTGGTCTTCACCAGGGAGATGAACTCGCCCTTGAAGACGGGCAGGAAATGGCGCGCCGCCTGGGGCAGCGTGATCAGCCGGAAGGCTTCCACCGCCGAAAAGCCGAGGGCGCGGGCGGCTTCGATCTGCCCCCTGTCCACGGCCTCGATGCCCGTGCGCATCATCTCGCTGACATAGGCCGCCAGGTTGATGGAAAATCCGATAATAGCGACCAGCACAGGCGCCACGTCGCCAAAGACCAGATAGTAGAGGATCATGAGCAGCACCACCATGGGCGTGCCCTGAAGCAGGCGGATATAGACCTTCGCCGGCACGTTCAGGAGCTTCAGTTTCGACATGCGCATCAGGCAGACGCCGAAGCCCAGGACGGTGCCGAAGATGGCCGACGCCACGGAGATGAGCAGCGTCACGCCCAACCCCTCGACGATCAGCTTCCAGCGGTCTTCCCTGATGAAGGTGCGGTTGAAGCTGGCCTTCAGCTCAGTAAAAAAGTCCTCTTCCGCCGCGGGGGAAACGCGCTCCTCCGCTTCCTTTCTATCTTCCTTCGCCTCGCCGGCCGCGGGCCTGAAGGCGTCGGAGACCAGCAGGGCCACGCCGCCGTTGTAGCTGGGGTCGGAGAAGAGCACCTGCTCGGCCCGCTCGGGCGTGATGGTGACGCAGCCGATGCCCACGTCGGCCTTGCCCGACTGCACCGCCGGCAGCACCGCCTGGAAGTCCATGATGTTGATGTCCAGGCTGTAGCCGTAACGGTGAGCCATGTTCATCATGATCTCCATCTCATAGCCCATGGCGATGCCGTCCTTCAAGAAGTTGAAGGGCGGCGAGGTGATGTCGAAAGCCACCCTCAGCACGCCGTTCCTGCCGTCGAGCTTCAGGTTGGGCAGCACGTAGCGGGACTCGTCGCCGCTGAACCACTTGTCGCGCAGGGCCTTGATGGAACCGTC